>NZ_JBEZWX010000030.1:0-83620 GCF_040637635.1 Streptomyces sp. NPDC028635
ACTCGTCATCGGCACGGGTCTGATCGGCACCTCCGCCGCCCTCGCCCTCGCCCAGCGCGGTGTCACCGTCCACCTCGTCGACCACGACCCGGCTCCGAGGAGGCACCGCCCGCCGGTGGCGCGGGTCAGGCCTTGCGCGCCCGCGTCGTCTTCGCCGCGGCCGCCTTCTTGGCCGTGGCCGTCTTGCTGGCCGTGGCCGTCTTCTTGGCAGCCGTGCCGTCGACCGCCTTGGTGGCGGTCTTTCGGGTCCCCGCTGCCGCCGCCACGGTCTTGGCGGGTGCCTTCCGGCGGGCCGCGGGCACGGTGGCGTCGCTGATCCGGTCCGCGCCGAGGATCTCCCGCAGGAACTTGCCGGTGTGGCTGGCCGGAACCGCCGCGACCTCCTCGGGCGTGCCCTCGGCGACCACCAGGCCGCCGCCGGCGCCGCCCTCCGGGCCCATGTCGACGAGCCAGTCGGCGGTCTTGATCACATCGAGGTTGTGCTCGATGACGATGACCGTGTTGCCCTTCTCGACCAGGCCGGAGAGCACCTTCAGGAGCTTGCTGATGTCCTCGAAGTGCAGACCGGTGGTCGGCTCGTCCAGGACGTAGACCGTGCGGCCGGTGGAGCGCTTCTGCAGCTCGCTGGCGAGCTTGACGCGCTGCGCCTCACCACCGGACAGGGTGGTCGCGGACTGGCCGAGGCGGACGTAGCCGAGACCGACGTCGTTCAGCGTCTTCAGGTGGCGGTTGATCGCCGGAACGGCCTCGAAGAAGTTCATGGCTTCCTCGATCGGCATGTTCAGGACCTCGGCGATGGACTTGCCCTTGTAGTGGACTTCCAGGGTCTCCCGGTTGTACCGGGCGCCGTGGCAGACCTCGCACGGGACGTAGACGTCCGGGAGGAAGTTCATCTCGATCTTGATGGTGCCGTCGCCCGCGCAGTTCTCGCAGCGGCCGCCCTTGACGTTGAAGGAGAAGCGGCCCGGCATGTAGCCGCGCACCTTCGCCTCGGTGGTCTCGGCGAACAGCTTGCGGATGTGGTCGAAGACGCCGGTGTATGTCGCCGGGTTCGAGCGCGGGGTGCGGCCGATCGGCGACTGATCCACGTGCACGACCTTGTCGACGAGGTCGTCGCCCTCGACGCGCGTGTGCCGCCCGGGGACGCCCCGCGCGCCGTTCAGCTCGCGCGCCAGGTGCGTGTACAGGATGTCGTTGACCAGGGTCGACTTGCCGGAACCGGACACGCCGGTGACCGCCGTGAACAGGCCCAGCGGGAAGGACACGTCGATGTCCTGGAGGTTGTTCTCCCGGGCGCCGTGCACGGTGAGCTGCCGAGACGGGTCGCGGGGGCGGCGCACGTCGGGCAGCGGGATCGCCTTGCGGCCGGACAGGTACTGACCGGTCTGCGACTCCTTGTTGGCGAGCAGCTCCTTCAGGGAGCCGCTGTGCACGACCTTGCCGCCGTGCTCGCCGGCGCCGGGGCCGATGTCGACGATCCAGTCGGCGACCTTGATGGTGTCCTCGTCGTGCTCGACGACGATGAGCGTGTTGCCCATGTCGCGCAGCCGGACCAGGGTCTCGATCAGCCGGTGGTTGTCGCGCTGGTGCAGACCGATGGACGGCTCGTCGAGGACGTACAGGACGCCGACGAGGCCGGAGCCGATCTGGGTCGCCAGCCGGATGCGCTGGGCCTCGCCGCCGGAGAGCGTGCCGGCCGCGCGGTTCAGCGAGAGGTAGTCCAGGCCGACGTCGACGAGGAACCGCAGCCGCTCGTTGACCTCCTTCAGGACCCGCTCGGCGATCTTCTTGTCGCGGGCGGTCAGCTTGAGCCGGCCGAGGAAGTCGGCGCAGTCGCTGATCGACATCGCCGAGACCTCGGCGATCGACTTCTCCATGATCGTGACGGCGAGGACGACCGGCTTCAGACGCGTGCCCTGACAGGAGGGGCAGGGCACCTCGCGCATGTAGCCCTCGAAGCGCTCACGGCTCGCGTCGGACTCCGACTCGCTGTGCCGGCGCTTGACGAAGGGCACCGCGCCCTCGAAGGGCGTCGTGTACACCCGCTCGCGCCCGTAGCGGTTGCGGTAGCGGACCTCGATCTGCGTCTTGTGGCCGTGGAGGAGGGCCTTCTTCGCGCGCTGCGGCAGGCCCGCGAAGGGAATGTCGGTGCGGAAGCCGAGGGCGTCGGCGAGCGCGCCGATCAGACGGTCGAAGTAGTCCTTGGTGTGACCGTGCGACCAGGGGTGGATGGCGCCCTCGTCGAGGGTCTTGTCGGGGTCCGGGACGATCAGCTCCGGGTCGACCTCCATGCGCGTGCCGATGCCGGTGCACTCGGGGCAGGCGCCGAAGGGCGAGTTGAAGGAGAAGGAACGCGGCTCCAGCTCCTCGAAGGACAGGTCGTCGTACGGGCAGTACAGGTGCTCGGAGAACATCCGCTCGCGCTCGGGGTCGTCCTCGGCGAGGTCGACGAAGTCGAGCACGACCATGCCTCCGGACAGTCCGAGGGCGGTCTCCACGGAGTCGGTGAGGCGGCGCTTGGCGGAGTCCTTCACCGTGAGGCGGTCGACGACCACCTCGATGGTGTGCTTCTCCTGCTTCTTCAGCGTGGGCGGGCTGGAGAGCTGGACCGTCTCCCCGTCCACGCGCGCGCGGGAGTAGCCCTTGGCCTGGAGGTCGGCGAAGAGGTCGACGAACTCGCCCTTGCGCTCGCGCACCAGCGGCGAGAGCACCTGGAAGCGGCTCCCCTCCGGCAGCTCCAGGACCCGGTCGACGATGGCCTGCGGCGACTGGCGCGTGATGGGGCGGCCGCACTCGGGACAGTGCGGCTTGCCGATGCGCGCGAACAGCAGACGCAGGTAGTCGTAGACCTCGGTGATGGTGCCGACCGTGGAGCGCGGGTTGCGCGAGGTCGACTTCTGGTCGATGGAGACGGCCGGGGACAGGCCCTCGATGAAGTCGACGTCCGGCTTGTCCATCTGCCCGAGGAACTGGCGGGCGTACGAGGAGAGCGACTCCACATAGCGCCGCTGGCCCTCGGCGAAGATCGTGTCGAAGGCCAGGGAGGACTTGCCCGACCCGGAAAGCCCCGTGAAGACGATGAGCGAGTCCCTGGGCAGGTCGAGCGAGACGTTCTTCAGGTTGTGCTCGCGCGCGCCACGGACGATGAGACGGTCGGCCACGCCGGTCCGCACCTTTCTTGAGAGAGATGACAGGGGCGGGGCCCCCGTCTTCTCCAGACTAGGGGGAGCCACTGACAACGCCGGTCGGATTCATGAGGTGACAACAAACCCCGGCTCTCCAGCATGCCCGACGCCACGACCGACCATATAGCACGTGCATTCGATTTACGGCACTACTGCGGGCGCTTCACCCGAACGTGTGGCGCGACTAATGTCAGCACCATGATTGATCACGCGCATGACCTGGCGTCTGTACGTGACGCCACCGACCGGCTGCTCAGCGCAGTCGCCGAACTGGACAACGCATCGGTGGCCGAACCGTCACGGTTGCCCGGCTGGAGCCGCGGACATGTCCTCGCTCACATCGCCCGCAACGCCGCCGCCCTCGTGAACGTCCTCGAAGGCCGGCCCATGTACGTCTCCGGCGACGCCCGGGACGCCGACATCGAGCGGGACGCCCCGCGCACGCTGGACGCCCAGCTCACCGATCTGCGGGAGAGCGCCGCGCGGTTCCAGGCTGCCGGTACGGCGCCCCAGGACTGGTCGCGGACCGTCGAGCTGCGCAACGGCGTGACGGACGCCGCCGCCCGGGTGCCGTTCCGGCGCTGGGCCGAGGTGGAGCTGCACCACGTGGACCTCGGGATCGGCTACGAGCTGGAGGACCTGCCGGCCGACTTCACCGAGCGGGAGATCGACTTCCTCGCGGCCCGGTTCCGCGGACATCCCGAGGTGCCGGCGACCCTCGTCACGGACGGCACACGCGTGTGGCGCACCGGACGGGACAGCGGGCAGGCCGCCGCGGGCGCCAAGGGGGCGGACACCGAGGTCACCGTCTCCGGCAAGCCGGCCGAGCTGCTGGGGTGGCTGGCCGGGCGGCGCGACGGGGCCGCGCTCGACGTGGACGGCGGCACGCTGCCGTCCCTGCCGCCTCTGTAGGAGCGGCTCCGAGCGGCTCCGGGTTCTCCGGCGGCGTCCCGGCGATAGGCTGACGGTCATGACGTACAGCGGACAGGTGACGGTCGGCGGCCCGGCGGACGTGCACGAGCTGAAAGACCTGATGATCACCAAGATCGCGGTCGGCCCCATGGACAACAACGCCTATCTGCTGCGCTGCCGGGCCACGGACGAACAGCTCCTGATCGACGCGGCCGCCGACGCGCACACGTTGCTCGGCATGATCGGTGACGACGGCATCGCGTCCGTCGTCACCACCCATCAGCACGGCGACCACTGGCAGGCCCTCGCGCAGGTCGTGGCGGCCACCGGCGCGCGCACCCATGCGGGCCGCGACGACGCGGAGGGCATCCCGGTGCCCACCGACGTCCTGGTGGACGACGGCGACACCATCCGTGTCGGGCAGGTCGAGCTGACCGCCCGCCACCTCGTCGGACACACGCCGGGCTCGATCGCGCTCGTCTACGACGACCCGCACGGGCATCCGCACGTCTTCACCGGCGACTGCCTCTTCCCCGGCGGTGTGGGCAACACCCGCAAGGACCCGAAGGCGTTCGCGAGCCTGATCCACGACGCCGAGACCAAGATCTTCGCCGTCCTGCCCGACGAGACCTGGGTCTACCCGGGCCACGGCAACGACACCACGCTGGGCGCGGAGCGGCCGCATCTGCCGGAGTGGCGCGCGCGGGGCTGGTGACGGACACCGAGGGGCGCGCGGAGGTCCGTGCGCCCTACGTGAACGCCGGGCCCACGAGGCCGTTCACGCGACTGCAACACCCGTTCCCAGCATGCGGACAGACGTCGACGTGACCTCGACAAACGCGATGATCGCTGCCACTCTCCCGCCATGCACCCTGCCCTCCGCGCCCTGCGCGGCGCCGTCACCGCCGCCTCCGTAGCCCTCCTCGCCACCGCCGTCGGCTGCGCGCCGCAGCCGGAAGGGGACGCCACGGCCAAGCCGTCGGGTTCGGCCGGCGGATCCTCCTGCACCCCGGGGAAGTTGGCCACCAAGACGTCGGGCAAGATCACCGTCGCCACCGACGAGCCCGCCTACGAGCCGTGGTTCAAGGACGGCAAGCCCGCGAACGGCAAGGGCTTCGAGTCGGCGGTCGCCTACGCGGTGGCCCAGCGGCTCGGCTACGGCACGGACGCCGTGGTGTGGCAGAGCGTGCCGTTCAACAAGGCGTTCGCGCCCGGTGAGAAGACCTTCGACTTCGATGTCAACCAGGTCTCCATCAGCGACGAGCGCAAGAAGGCGGTGGACTTCTCGTCCGGCTACTACGACGTCCGCCAGGCGGTCATCGCGCTCAAGGACAGCAAGGCCGCGAAAGCGAAGAGCATCGCCGACCTGAAGAACCTGAAGCTGGGCGCCCAGGTCGGCACGACCAGCCTCGACTACATCGACGACGTCGTGCGCCCCTCCCGGCCCGCCGCCGCGTACGCCAAGAACGACCAGGCCAAGTCCGCGCTGAAGAACGGTCAGGTGGACGCCATCGTCGTCGACCTGCCCACCGCCTTCTACATCACCTCCGCCGAGGTGACGGACGCGAAGATCGTCGGCCAGTTCGAGAACCAGGGCGCCGCGCCGGAGCAGTTCGGGCTCGTCCTCGACAAGGGCAGCGCCCTCACCCCGTGCGTGACCACCGCGGTGGACGCCCTGCGCAAGGACGGCACGCTGGCGAAGCTGGAGCAGCAGTGGCTCTCCGACGCCGTCGACGCGCCGGTGCTGAAGTGACGGAGCCGCGATGACCGTCATGAAGGAGGAGTCGGGAGAGGACTCCGGCAAGGACTGCGACGGCGACATGCCCGGCGACGGGTACACCCCGTCGCGGCGCCGGCTGGAGCGGGAGCGTTTCCGGCGCGCCCGCGCCCGGCGCGCCACCGCCGTCGCCGCACTCTCCACGCTCGTCACGGGCGTCCTGCTCTATCTGGTCGTCGTCAACGCGCCGGGCTGGCCGCGCACCAAGGAGACGTTCTTCAGCGCGCGGTACGCGCGTGAGGCGCTGCCCAAGGTGCTCGACGGACTGTGGCTGAACGTGCGCCTGCTGCTGATCTGCGGGGTGGCGGTGCTGATCCTCGGCATGCTGATCGCCATCGCCCGCACACTGCGCGGCCCGGTGTTCTTCCCGCTGCGGGCGCTCGCGGCGGCCTACACGGACTTCTTCCGCGGACTGCCGCTCATCATCAACCTGATGATCGTGGTCCTGGGCGTGCCCGCCCTGCGTCTGCAGGGCGTCACCGTCGATCCGGTCCTGCTGGGCGGTACGGCGCTGACGCTGACGTACTCCGCGTATGTCGCCGAGGTGTTCCGGGCCGGCATCGAGTCGATCCACCCCTCGCAGCGCGCGGCCGCCCGCTCACTCGGCCTGACCAACCGTCAGGCGCTGCGCCACGTCGTGCTGCCGCAGGCCGTGCGCCGCCAGGTGCCGCCGCTGCTGAACGACCTGGTGTCCCTGCAGAAGGACACCGGTCTCGTGTCGATCGGCGGTGCCGTGGACGCCGTACGGGCGGCGGACATCATCGTCGGCCGCAGCCTCAACTACACGCCGTACATCGTCGCGGGGCTGGTCTTCGTGGCGCTGACCATCCCGATGACCCGGCTCACGGACTGGGTGACGGCCCGCATGGACCGGCAGCGGGCCCAAGGAGGTTCCCTGTGAGTGACGCGCCCGTGCTGCGCATGGAGGCCGTCCGCAAGACCTTCGGCGGCTCGGTGGTCCTGCGGGACGTCGACCTCGAGGTCGCCCCGCACACGGTGACCGCGCTGATCGGCGCCTCCGGCTCCGGAAAGTCGACACTGCTGCGCTGCGCCAACCTGCTGGAGGACATCGACGACGGCGCGATCTGGCTGGACGGCGAGGAGATCACCGACCCTCGGGCGGACCAGGACGCGGTGCGGCGCCGGATCGGCGTGGTCTTCCAGGCGTACAACCTCTTCCCGCACATGACCGTGCTGGACAACATCACCCTCGCGCCGCGCCGCGTCCACGGCGTCTCCCGCGCCGACGCCGAGGCACACGCGCGTGAGCTGCTCGAGCGCCTCGGGCTCGGTGACAAGGCGGGTGCCTACCCGGACCGGCTGAGCGGCGGCCAGCAGCAGCGCGTGGCCATCGTGCGCGCCCTGGCCGTACGTCCCCGGCTGCTGCTGCTCGACGAGATCACCGCGGCACTCGACCCCGAACTGGTCGGCGAGGTGCTCGACGTGGTGCGCGGGCTGAAGGAGGACGGCATGACCATGGTCCTCGCCACCCACGAGATGGGGTTCGCGCGCGACGTCGCCGACCAGGTGTGCTTCCTGGACGGCGGGGTCGTCCTGGAACGCGGTACCGCGCAGGAGGTCTTCGGCGACCCGCGGCAGGAGCGCACACGGCGCTTCCTGCGGCGGATCGTGGAGGCGGGGCGGCTGTGAGCGGCCGGGCCCGCCGGACGCCGACGGACGGCAGGGGCGTCCGGAGCCTCCGGAGTGTTCGGCGTGTTCGAGCCGCTCGGTAAGGGACGCCCCCTATGGCCGGCGGGGCTTACGCGTCCATGGCCGGCGGGGCTTACGCGTCGGCCTGAGCGGCCCCCACCAGAGCGGCGACGCGCTCCACACCGAAGACGTAGCCCTGCACACCGCACCCGGCGATGACGCCGTCGGCACGCAGCGAGACGTAGGAGTGGTGCCGGAAGGACTCGCGCTGGTGGACGTTGGAGATGTGCACCTCGATCACCGGCAGGCCGTCGCAGGTGTTGAGGGCGTCCAGGATCGCCACCGAGGTGTGGGAGTAGGCGGCCGGGTTGATGACGATCCCGCAGTGGTTAAGCCGTGCCTCGTGGATCCAGTCGACCAGCTCGCCCTCGTGGTTGGACTGCCGGAAGTCGACCGTGCCGCCGTGCGCGGCCGCCGCCTCGGTACACAGCGCCTCGACGTCGGCGAGGGTGTCGGAGCCGTAGATCTCCGGCTGGCGCTGCCCGAGCAGGTTCAGGTTGGGGCCGTTCAGGATCATGATCGGCGCGCTGGCCAGGGTGCGGGGCACGGTTCCTCCGGTCCGGTCGGGGGGCGGCGACCCGGCGGGGCCGCTGCTCGCTCCTCGGTCTATCACGCTGCCCCGGCCCGCCGACGGCCCTGCCCCCACCCTGCCGGGCGCATCACCGTCGCCCGCTGCCTGCCCCAGTGCCTCCGCGCGCCCCGTAACCGTGGGTGAGCGCGGGTGGTTGACGCGGCATGCACGACGTACGCAGCGCGAGGACACCGTCCATGCCACGGCTCGCGGCCGCCTCGCTCGCGGGCACGGCCATCGAGTTCTACGACTTCTTCGTCTACGGGACCGCGGCCGCCCTGGTCCTCGGCCCGCTGTTCTTCCCCGCCTTCTCACCGCTGGCCGGAACCCTGGCCGCCTTCGCGACGTTCGGCGTGGGATTCGTCGCCCGCCCGCTCGGCTCGGTGCTCTTCGGGCACATCGGGGACCGGCGCGGGCGGCGGCCGGTGCTGATCGCCTCCCTGCTGCTCACGGGGGCCGCGACGGTGGGCGTCGGCTGTGTGCCGACGTACGGCACGATCGGTGCCGCCGCCCCGCTGCTGCTGGTCGTGCTGCGGTTCGTGCAGGGGCTCGGGCTCGGCGGCGAGTGGGGCGGTGCGGTGCTGCTCACCGCGGAGCACGCCCCGGCGGCGCGCCGCGCACTGTGGTCGAGCTTTCCGCAGGTGGGGCCGGCGGTCGGGTTCCTGCTGGCGAACGCGATGGTGCTGGCCCTCGCCTCGGTGCTCACGGAGGCCCAGTTCGCCGCCTGGGGATGGCGAGTGCCGTTCTGGGTGGCGGGCGTGCTGGCGCTGGCGGGGCTGTGGCTGCGGTCGTCGCTCGCCGAGAGCCCCCGGTTCCTGGAGATCGACGACCACGCGCGCGTGCCGCTCGCCGAGATCGTGCGCCACCACGGGCGGCTGGTGCTGCTGACGGCCGGTGCGCTCGCCGCCGGTTACGCGATCTTCTACGCCGTGACCACCTGGTCGCTGGCCTACGCGACGGAGCGGCTCGGGGTGAGCCGCCCGGTGATGCTGGGCTGCATCATGGCGGCCGTGGTACTCAAGGGCGCGCTGACGCCGCTGGCGGCGATGCTGGGTGACCGTTTCGGGCGACGGCCGCTGTGCCTGGTGGGGTGTGCGGCCTCCGCGCTGTGGATGTTCCCGATGGTCGCGCTGCTCGCCACGGGTGAGCCGCTGCCGATGTTCCTGGGCATCGCGGGCGCCCTGATCGCATTCGTCACCATGTTCGCCGTCATCGCCGCCTACCTGCCCGAGCTGTACGAGCCGCGGGTGCGCTGCACGGGCGCCGCGGTCGGCTACAACCTCGGCGGCGTCCTCGGGGGCGCGCTCACCCCGATCGTGGCGACCGCGCTGGCGGAGCGGGGCGGGCGGGTGCCGTGGGGCGTCGGCGCGTATCTCACCGCGATCGCGCTGATCAGCCTCGGCTGTTTCGCCCTGCTGCCGGAGACCCGCCCGGTACCGGTACCGGTCGTCAGCCCGGCCGTGGACTGACCACCGGCGCTCAGGACGCCCCTAGGGATTGATCGCCAGCTCCAGGTACGCCGCGAAGAGCACCAGGTGCACGCCTCCCTGAAGGGGAGTGGCCCGTCCCGGCACGACCGTCAGCGAGGCGACCACCACGGTCAGGGCCAGCAGCACCATGTGGAGCGAGTTGAGGCCGAGGACCAGCGGCCCGGACAGCCAGATGGACGCCAGGGCGACCGCGGGGATGGTCAGGCCGATGCTGGCCATGGAGGAGCCGAGCGCCAGGTTCAGGCTGGTCTGCACCCGGTCGCGGCGCGCGGAGCGCACCGCGGCGATGGTCTCGGGCAGCAGCACGAGCAGCGCGATGATGACGCCGACGACGGCGTGGTGCAGTCCGGCGGCGGCCACGCCCTTCTCGATCGTCGGGGACACCCCCTTGGCGAGGCCCACCACGCCGATCAGGGCCAGGGCCAGCAGGCCCAGGCTGATCTTCGCCGTCCGGGCGGAGGGTGCCTGCGCGTGGTCGTCCTCGGTGATGACCTGGCCCTCCCGGGTGAGCGGGAGGAAGTAGTCGCGGTGTCTCATGGTCTGGGTCGCCACGAACAGCCCGTAGAGGATCAGCGAGGACAGGGCGGCGAAGGTGAGCTGTGCCGGGGAGAACTCCGGTCCCGGCTTGCTCGTGGTGAACGTCGGCAGCACCAGGCTGAGCGTCGCCAGCGTCGCCACGGTGGCGAGGGCGGCGCCGGTGCCCTCCGGGTTGAAGATCGCGGTGCCGTGGCGCAGCGAGCCGACGAGCAGGCTGATCCCGACGACGCCGTTGCAGGTGATCATCACGGCGGCGAACACCGTGTCCCGGGCGAGGGTGGCGGACTTGTCGCCACCGTCGGCCATCAGGGTGACGATCAGCGCCACCTCGATGATCGTGACGGCGACGGCGAGCACCAGGGATCCGAAGGGTTCCCCGACCCGGTGGGCGACCACCTCGGCGTGATGGACGGCGGCCAGGACGGAACCTGCGAGCACCACCGTCATCACCGCGACGACCGCGCCGGGCATGTCGCGTCCCCAGGTGAAGATCAGCAGCACGACCGCGAGAGCGGGCACGAGGGACGTCCACTGGGCGGTGAGCGACCTGAGCCGAGCGATCATGGGCCGATCGTCGCAGAGGGGGGCGGCCTTCGCATTCCGATCGTCCGGCCCGTGCGCCGGCCCGGCGCCTTCCGGTGCCGAGGGCTGGGTGAGGGGGTTCTTGCCGCGCGGGATAGGGCGTCTCCTCTCGGTGGTGGTCGGTGACGGACGGGGTGAGAGACGTAAGGGGGCGGGTATGTCGGGCGGGGCGGCCGCGGCAGTGGGGCTGACCCCGGCGCAGCGGCCGTCGGGCTGGGGCGTGGCGGCCGTCGGGCTCAGGCGCGGCGGCCGTCGGGCTGGGGCGGCCGCCGGCCGGATGCGGGCCACCGATGGTGGTTGTCGGGCGGCCCGCCGACGGTGGCTGTCAGACCGGCCGCCGACGGTGGCTGGCACGTGGGCCGCCGGCCGCGATTGTCAGGCGCGGCCGGCCGACGTGGTCACGCCTGGACGTTGTCCTTCGGGGCGTCGGTGCTGTGGGTGTCGGTGCTGTGCTGCTCCGCCGCCTCGACGGCCGCCTGCTTGCGCGAGGCCCGCAGACTGGTGAGCGTCGTGACGAGCAGGACGGCGAGGATGACACCGAGGGAGACCGGGATGCTGATCTCCGGGACATGGACGCCCGACTCGTGCAGCGCGTGCAGCACCAGCTTGACGCCGATGAAGCCGAGGATGATCGACAGCCCGTAGCTCAGGTGCACCAGCTTCCTCAGCAGGCCGCCGATGAGGAAGTACAGCTGCCGGAGGCCCATCAGCGCGAAGGCGTTGGCCGTGAAGACGATGTACGGGTCCTGGGTCAGGCCGAAGATCGCGGGGATGGAGTCCAGGGCGAACAGCACGTCGGTGGTGCCGATCGCGAGCATGACCACGAGCATCGGGGTCATGACCCGCTTGCCGTTCTGCTGGATCCACAGCTTGGTGCCGTGGTAGCGGTCCGCGACGCCGAACCTGCGCTCGACGGCCTTCAGGAGCTTGTTCTCCTCGTACTCCTCGTCCTCCTCGTCGGCCCGGGCCTCCTGGATCAGCTTCCAGGCGGTCCAGATGAGGAAGGCGCCGAAGAGGTAGAAGACCCACGAGAAGCTGGCCAGGATCGCGGCGCCCGCGGCGATGAAGACGGCCCGCAGGACCAGGGCTATGAGCACCCCGACGAGGAGCACCCGCTGCTGGTACTGCGACGGCACCGCGAACTTCGCCATGATCAGGACGAAGACGAAGAGGTTGTCGACGCTCAGCGACTTCTCGGTAATGAAGCCGGCGAAGAACTCGCCGGCGGGCTGTCCGCCGCCGAAGACGAGCAGGCCGAGTCCGAACAGTCCCGCGAGGGCGATCCAGACGACCGTCCAGATTCCGGCTTCCTTGATGGACACGTCGTGCGGCTTGCGGCCGATGAAGAAATCGACCGCGATCAGGGCGGCGAGGCCCACGATGGTCAGGACCCACAGGGTCATCGAAACGTCCACTGCACCTCCGGCAGTCATCACGGCACGTAGCCGACGTCATCGCTACCGGAGGTCTCTTCCACCCGCGGACGGGCCGACGCCCCGGGATCAAGGTGATCCGTATTGACGGGGACGCCGCAGCGACAGGGAGTACTCCCCTCCGTGCCATCAACAGTACCGAATCACCAAGGAAAGGTAAAGTGATTGGCAAAGAGAGGTTCAAAATCCCTGATGGGAGGCGCTTTACGCGTACTTGGTGCGCTCGGCCGCCACCTGGGCCAGCACCTGGCGGAGCACCTGGCTCCCGGCCGGCACCAGCGCGGGCTCGTACGTCCAGGCGTGCCCGACCCACGGGTCGGCCAGGTGGTCGTCGGCCACCGGCGTCAGCCGCAGCAGGGCTCGCCACAGCGGATCGAGCAACGGACCGTAACCGGCGGCGTCCTCGCGGTCGGCGACCATCATCAGATGCACGCCGACGGAGGGCCCCTCGTCGGCGAGGTAGCGCAGCTGGGTCACCGCGCGGTCGTCGAAGCCGTGCGGGAAGTCGTTGACCACCAGCAACTGCTGGGCGGTGTCGAAGCCGGGCGGCAGCGAGTCGGCGACGCCGCCGCGCACCGCCATCTGCACCAGGTCCACGCGCTGCGTCAGCCGGCCCAGCACCTCCGCCACCCCGGCGGCGCCCACGGCCGGCGGCCCTGCGAGCACGCCGGTGTCCGTCAGCGGCGCCAGGGCGCGTGCCGCCGCACCGGCCGGGTCGATCACATGGACCGTGAACTCACCCGCCGGATGCGCGGCGAGCAGGCGTGCGGCATGTGCGACCGCCGTCTCCATCGCCAGCCGTCGCCTCTCGTGGTCGTCGGTGAAGGCCCCGGCCTCCGAGGCGACGTGCCCGCTGTCGATCCACAGGCCGCGCTCCAGCGGCAGCCGCACCAGCATCGGGATGCGCAGCCGGTCGCTCTCGGGCAGGGTCAGATCGCCCAGGCGCAGCGCCATCGGCATCTCCATCGGTACCCGGTAGCCGTGCCAGACCGGGCTGTCCCAGCCGGCGTACGCGGGTGGCAGAGCCGGCTCCACGACCTCCGCCTCGGCCGTCAACTGGGCCACGTCCCGGTCGAAGGCCTGCCGGGCCTGCTCGACGAGCGCGCCGTACCGTGCGCGCGCCTCCTCACGGGCCGCGTCGCCCTGGCCGCCGATCCTGCTGCGGGGGTCGGACAGGATGCGGTCAAGCTCCTTCTCCTGGCGGGTCTCCGCAAAGTCGACGGCGCTGCGGTAGGCGGCGGCCGTGCGGGCGAAGTCCTCGAACATGCCCCACACCTGGTTGTAGAGCCGCTCGTCCATCGTCCAGCCGGTCGCGTCACCGGCGACGGGCTGCGCGGGCTGTCCCGGCTGCGGTGCGGGAGCGCTCGGCGGGGGCGGGGGCGGAGCGGTGTGCCGCCGTCCCGGGTGGGTGTAGTCGATCGGGCCGCCGGTGGCCGACGGTGACGGCCGGTCCGCCACGGCGCCCGGTTCGTTCGCGGCTCCGGCGGCGTGCGCGGGGACGCCGGCCAGCTGCGGGGGGACGCCTACGGGCCGCGGGGGGACACCTGCGGACTGCGGCAGTACCGGACCGGGCGTGCCCTGCGGGGCAGGACCGGGCGTGCCCTGCGGGGCAGGACCGTCGTGCGGCGCCGGACCTCCGTGGGTGGCCGGGTCCGCCTGGGTGGTGCGCCCGGTCTGCGTCGGGGCCGCGGGCTGACGGGTGGGCGTGCCGTCCGGGAGACGCGGCGCCTGCACGGAGCGGGTGAGCCCCTGTGTCACCGCCTCGTTGATGTCGTTCGCCACCTGGCGGGCCTCGGCCAGTCCCTGGTCGGCGAGGAGTTCCGCGAGACCGCCGGCGTACCCCTGGCCGACCGCGCGGACCTTCCAGGCGGTCTGTCTGCGGTACAGCTCCAGGGCGATGACCGCGGACTCGGCGTCCAGGCCGGTCAGGGTGAAGGTGGCGACTTCAGCGCCGTCGAGGCCGGTGACCGCGACGAACGGGGCGGCGACCGCGCCGAAGCGGGCCGGACCCCCGGTGCCCGCGGGCAGGGCCAGCAGCACGTCGACGCGGTGCACGTCGTCCGGCACGGCGCCGAGGTCCACCGCGAGACGGTGGGCGGCGGCCGCCTGCCTGGGTACTTCGAGGCCCGGCAGGCTGGGAGCGCCGGGGTGGACCACCAACTCCGGTCCCCGCACCCGGCCGGCCTCGTCGACGAGCGTCGCGACGGCCACGACCGGGGCTCCGGCCGAGACCCGGATCTCCAGGCGCACCTGGTCCAGCGGGTGGTTCTGCCCCCGCACCAGCTCGGCCGTCATCGCTCAAGTCCCCCTCGGTGTCACCGTGTCGTGCGGCGCGCCGCCCGCGCCCCCCGTTGATGTGTCTAGAGCAGCGGCCAGATGGTCGGCATCAGGTCCTGGAAGGTGCGGCCGTTGGCCGGGGAACCCAGGGCCGTCATCGTCCAGCCGCTGCCCGCCCGGTGCACCTTCGCCATGATCTGGGCCGTGTAGGCGCCGCCGCCCGCGAGCGTGTAGCGGGCCAGTTCCTGGCCGTTGGTCTCGTCGACGAGACGGCAGAACGCGTTCTGCACCTCCTGGAACGTCTGGCCGGTGAAGGAGTTCACCGTGAAGACGATCTGGTCGATGTGGACCGGGACGCGCTGCAGGTCGACGAGGATGGCCTCGTCGTCGCCGCCCTGGCCGACGCCGCCGACGAGGTTGTCGCCGGTGTGACGCACGGAGCCGTCGTCGCTCACCAGGTGGCGGAAGAAGACGACGTCGACCGGCTGCTTGTCCGCGAAGAGAACGGCGGAGGCGTCGAGGTCGATCTCGCGGGTGCGGGAGCCGAACAGGCCGCGGCGGGGGGCCGCCTGCCAGCCGAGGCCCATGCGCACCGCGGTCAGGCTGCCACCGTCGTTCTTCTGCAGACTGATGGCCTGACCTTTGGTCAAGTTGACGGTCACGCGCTGATTCCCCTCTCGAGCAGTCCCCTGTTGCCGCACGGTTCGCGGTTGATCAGAACCCTACGCAGCGGCACCGACAGTGCCGAACCCCGGCGCATGCTTTGTGTCGGTCTTGCAACACAGTGCGTGCGCACCGGGGTCCGGGTGGCAGGGGTGACCGCGGCCGTCAGGCCAGGCCCGCTTCCCTCATCTGGCGCAGCTCCTTCTTCATCTCGGAGACCTCGTCGCGCAGCCGGGCCGCGATCTCGAACTGCAGGTCCGCCGCGGCGGCGCGCATCCGCTCCGTGAGCTCCTCGATCTGCCCGGCCAGCTCGGTGGCCGGCTGGTCGGTGGGCACGGTCTCCTTGGCCTTGCCCTTGGCGGTCTTGGTGGCCTTGGTGCTCTTGGCCGCCTTGGCCGTGTGCGCGCCGAGGGACGGGACGGGGGCCTTGGTGCCGCGGCCGTCCTTCTTCGCCCGGTAGCCGGTGCCGAGCAACTGCTCGGTGTCGACGTCCTCGCGGGCGATCTGCGCGACGATGTCGTTGATCTTCTTGCGCAACGGCTGCGGGTCGATGCCGTTCGCCTTGTTGTAGGCGACCTGCTTCTCCCGGCGGCGATTGGTCTCCTCGATGGCCTTCTCCATCGCCGGGGTGATCTTGTCGGCGTACATGTGGACCTCGCCGGAGACGTTGCGCGCGGCGCGACCGATGGTCTGGATCAGCGAGGTGCCCGAGCGCAGGAAGCCCTCCTTGTCGGCGTCGAGGATCGCCACCAGGGAGACCTCGGGCAGGTCCAGTCCCTCACGCAGCAGGTTGATGCCGACCAGGACGTCGAACTCGCCGGCGCGCAGTTCGCGCAGCAGCTCGACGCGGCGCAGGGTGTCGACGTCGCTGTGGAGATAGCGCACCTGGATGCCGAGCTCCAGGAAGTAGTCCGTGAGGTCCTCGGCCATCTTCTTGGTGAGCGTGGTGACCAGGACGCGCTCGTCCTTGTCGACCCGCTTGCGGATCTCGTGCACCAGGTCGTCGATCTGGCCCTCCGTGGGCTTGACGACGACCTCGGGGTCGATCAGACCGGTCGGGCGGATGATCTGCTCGACCACGCCCTTGGAGCGGGACAGCTCGTACGTTCCCGGGGTGGCCGACAGGTAGACGGTTTGCCCGATGCGCTGCTGGAACTCCTCCCACTTCAGCGGGCGGTTGTCCAGAGCGGAGGGCAGCCGGAACCCGTGCTCGACGAGGGTGCGCTTGCGGGAGGCGTCGCCCTCGTACATGGCACCGATCTGCGGGACGGTGACGTGCGACTCGTCGATGACCAGGAGGAAGTCTTCCGGGAAGTAGTCGAGCAGCGTGTTCGGCGGGGTGCCGGGGGCACGGCCGTCGAAGTGCATCGAGTAGTTCTCGACGCCGGAGCAGGTGCCGATCTGGCGGAGCATCTCCAGGTCGTAGGTGGTGCGCATGCGCAGCCGCTGCTCCTCCAGGAGCTTGCCCTGCTTGCGCAGCTCGGCCAGGCGCTCGTCCAGCTCGGTCTCGATGCCCTTGATCGCGCGCTCCATGCGCTCGGGGCCGGCGACGTAGTGGGAGGCGGGGAAGACGTACAGCTGCTGCTCGTCGCTGATGATCTCGCCGGTGATCGGGTGCAGGGTGGTGAGCGCCTCGATCTCGTCACCGAACATCTCGATGCGGACGGCCAGCTCCTCGTAGACCGGGAAGATCTCGATGGTGTCGCCGCGGACCCGGAAGGTGCCGCGGCTGAAGGCCATGTCGTTGCGCGTGTACTGGATGTCGACGAAGCGGCGCAGCAGCTCGTCGCGGTCGATCTCCTCGCCGACCTTCAGCGGGACCATCCGGTCCACGTACTCCTGGGGTGTACCCAGGCCGTAGATGCAGGAGACGGAGGCGACCACGACGACGTCGCGCCGGGTGAGCAGCGAGTTGGTCGCGGAGTGCCGCAGCCGCTCGACCTCCTCGTTGATCGAGGAGTCCTTCTCGATGTACGTGTCCGACTGGGGGACGTACGCCTCGGGCTGGTAGTAGTCGTAGTACGAGACGAAGTACTCGACCGCGTTGTTCGGCAGGAGCTCGCGGAACTCGTTCGCCAGCTGCGCGGCCAGCGTCTTGTTCGGCGCCATCACCAGGGTGGGGCGCTGGAGCTTCTCGATCATCCACGCGGTGGTGGCGGACTTGCCGGTGCCGGTCGCGCCCAGCAGGACGACGTCCTTCTCGCCGGCCTGGATGCGCCGCGCCAGGTCGGCGATGGCCGTCGGCTGGTCGCCGTTGGGCTGGTAGGGGCTGACGACCTCGATGGGCGCCACCGTGCGTTCGATGTGGGAAACGGGCCGCATGACATCAACCGTACGACCCACCACTGACAACGGGGTCCGGCTCAGCGGTTCTGCGGGGCCCGCGAGCGGCGTCGTCCCAGGTCACGGCCGGGGCGCAGAGGCGCTCGGCGCACGGGCCGGTGGGCGCCGTTGTGGGCGGGGACCCCGGGCTGCGGCCCGGTGCCGGGCCGGGAGAGCCGGCCCGCGACCATGTGCGGGTCGAAGATCACCACGGCCGCGGCCAGGCAGAGGAAGGTGAGCGGCCCGATCAGCATCGGGGCGAGCAGGGTCGCGGGCGAGTCGCCCTCGCCGGGGGCACCGGTGCCGTGGAGGTGGACGCTGACAGCGGCCATGCCGGTGTAGTGCATGCCGCTGACGGCGAGGCCCATGACGAGGCTGGCGCCCACGCTCCACAGGAAGCCCCGGACCTGCCCGGCGGCCCACAGGGCGGCGGTGGCGGCGGCCATGCCTATGGCGACGGAGGCGGCGACGGTGACGGTGTTGTACTCCAGTCGCCCGTCGAATCGCAGGCCGGCCATGCCCAGGTAGTGCATGGAGGCGATGCCGAGGCCGGTGATGGTGCCGCCGGTGAACAGCGCCGTCCCGGTGGCGCCCCGGTAGCCCACGATGAAGATCCCGACGCCGACCATGACGACGGCGACGCCGAGGCTCGCGTAGGTCGTGGGTTTGTCGTAGTGGATCGGGGCCTGGTCGATGGTGAAGCCCATCATCGCCACGAAGTGCATCGTCCAGATGCCGGAGCCGATCGCCGCCGAGCCGAGAGCGAGCCAGCCCGGGCGCCACGAGTGGGAGTGGAGCAGCGCGCGGGTGGTGCAGCGCAGGCCGAGGGCGCCACCGAGGCAGGCCATGAGGTAGGCCACCACCGGTGTGACGAGTCCGTAGCTGAATCCGTCGACCGTGCCCTGCATGCGCGGCTGCCCTTCCGCCCTGTTCCGCCCGGGAATCTGTTGAAATGCACCCCCTCCCGGGCACGCACCGGCGGCCAGGGTCGAGGCAGAGAGTATGACTCCCACCGGAATGGTCGAACGATTTTCCGGCAAAGAAACACGCCCTTGCCTCAGATGTGCGCCCGCAGTGAGCGGACTTGGGCAACTCCAGTCAATCTGTGGCCATTCTGCGCTCCCCCGTCGCTGACGCTCTGCTGTCAGAGTTGAGCTGTCTGTGATCGTTGTCTGTGATCGTCCGACGCGAGGAGTCCGCATGCACGCGCGCGCACTTGCCGCCACGACCACCGCGCTCCTGGCCAGCGCCATCCTTCTGTTCACCGCACCCGGCACCCATGCCGTCGTCAGCGAGCCCCCCGTGGTCATCGCGCACCGCGGCGCCTCGGCCTACGCCCCCGAGAACACCCTGCCCGCCATCGACAAGGCGGCCGCGCTCGGCTTCCAGTGGGTGGAGAACGACGTCCAGCGCACCAAGGACGGCAAGCTCGTCGTCATCCACGACGACAGCCTCAAGCGCACCACCAACGTCGAGGAGCTCTACCCCGACCGCGCGCCCTGGAAGGTGAAGGACTTCACCGCCGCCGAGATCGCCCGTCTGGACGCGGGCAGCTGGTTCGGCCCCGAGTTCGCGGGCACGCGCGTGCCGACACTGGCTCAGTACATGCGCCGGGTCGAGCACAACCACGAGCGTCTCCTGCTGGAGCTGAAGAACCCGGAGCTCTACCCGGGCATCGAGCGGCAGACGCTCAAGGTGCTGGCCAACGAGGGCTGGCTCGACGCACCGCACGTCGCGCACCGCCTGGTGATCCAGAGTTTCAGCGCGGACAGCGTGCGCACGGTGCACCAGCTGAAGCCTGCGGTGAAGACCGGCTTCCTCGGCACCCCGAACGTGGTGGACCTGCCGGGCTACGCGGGCTTCGTCGACGAGATCAACCCGACGTTCAGCTCCATCTCCACCTCCTACGTCGACGCCGTCCACGCCCTCGTCGGCGCGCACGGCAAGCCGCTGGAGGTCTCCACCTGGACCGTCGACGACGCGGCCGGCGCGCACAAGGCCGCCGGGTACGGCGTGGACGGCATCATCTCCAACAAGCCCGACGTGGTGCGCACGGCACTCGAGGGATAGGCGGGCCCGGGCCGGCCGGGTCCGCTCCGGGGGCGTTGTCAGTGGTGGGTCGTACGGTGGTCGCATGAACAGCCATGGGGGTGACGAGCAGCGGGTCGTGTGGGCCGTCGTGGACACCGGCATCGGCCCGCTGCTGCTCGCGGCGACGGGCGAGGGCCTGGTCAGCGTCGTGTTCCACGCGAGGGAGACGGTCCGCCGGCGGGCCCTGGAGCGGCTCGCGGACCGGCTGGGCGCCGAGCCCGTCGAGGCGCCCGGCTCACCGCTGCTGACCGAGGCGATACGCCAGGTCGAGGAGTACTTCTCCGGTGCGAGACGCAACTTCGCGCTGCCCCTGGACTGGTCGCTGATCTCCGGATTCAACCGGCAGGTGCTGCGCGAGCTGGCCGAGGGAGTGCCCTACGGCACGGTTGTGGGGTACGGCGACCTTGCCCGCCGGGTCGGCCAGCCGGGCGCGGCCCAGGCGGTCGGGGTGGCGATGGGGTCCAATCCGCTGCCCGTCGTCGTGCCCTGCCACCGGGTGGTGGAGAGCGACGGCGGGATCGGCGGGTTCGGAGGCGGGCTGGAGACCAAGCGCAAGCTGCTCGCTTTGGAGGGAGTGCTGCCCGAGCCGCTGTTCTGAGGGGCGGACCGCCGGGGCAGAGGGTGACCGCTCAGTCGTAGTGCCGGGCCTCGAAGACGTTTCCGTCGGGGTCGCGGAAGTAGAAGCTGCGGCGGGCCGCTCCGCGGGCACCGAAGGAGTCGTGGGCGAGGTCGGAGACCGGGACGGCGCCCTCCTGGAGGCGTAGGCGCAGGGCGTCGAATGCGTCCCCGGTCAGCGACAGGCAGATGTGGTTGACCGGGTGACCCGCGCTGTCAGCGGCGCCGGGCAGCACCGTCATCCGCCGGGCCGTGCTCAGCGGCATCAGGTCGATGATCGTCTCGTCGTTGACCCGCACGGAGGGAAAGGGCGCCCGGCCGTCGGAGAACTCGGCGAGCCGGACCGGTGCGAGGCCGACCGCCTTCTCGTAGAAGCCGGCGGAGGCGACCGGGTCGCGCACCCATAGGACGACATGGTCAAGACGTGGCGAGTTGTCCGTCATGCGTCCAGGTTGATCGTCGTCGTGGGCCCCCGCAAGGGTTTGACCGTGGCCGTCGCCCGCCAGAGATGAGGCAGGACCGACAGACAGGAGGCTCAGCCGTGCTGGTGGTGTCCGAAGAGGTGCGGGAGGCGCTCGCCGCGGGGCGGCCGGTGGTGGCGCTGGAATCCACGATCATCGCGCACGGGCTGCCACGGCCGCGCAACCTGCGGGTGGCGCTGGAGCTGGAGGCCGCCGTACGGCAGGAAGGCGCGGTGCCGGCGACGATCGCCGTGCTGGACGGCACTCCGCTCGTCGGCCTGGACAAGGCGCAGCTGGAGCGCGTCGCGAACGAGGACGGCATCCGCAAGCTGGGCCAGCGCGACCTGCCGCTCGCCGTGGCGTCCGGGACGAGCGGGGCGACCACGGTGTCGGCGACCGCCCGGCTCGCGGCGCTGGCCGGTCTGCGGGTCTTCGCCACGGGTGGGCTCGGTGGCGTGCACCGCCAGTGGACCGTCACCCAGGACGAGTCCGCCGATCTGGGGCTGCTGGCCCGCACGCGGATCACCGTGGTCTGCGCGGGCGTGAAGTCGGTCCTGGACGTGCCGGCGACGCTGCAACGGCTGGAGACGCTGGGCGTGGCGGTGGCCGGGTACGGCACGGACCGCTTTCCCGGCTTCTATCTGTCCGACTCCGGCCATCCCGTGGACTGGCGGCTGGACACGCCCGAGCAGGTGGCCGCCGTGATGCGGGCGCAGGACGCGCTCGGTGCGCAGGAGTCCGCGCTGATCGTCGCCAACCCGGTGCCCGAGGCGGAGCAACTGGATCCGCAGCTGCACGCGCGTGTGCTGGCCGAGGCGCTGCGGGCGTGTGAGGCGGAGGGCGTGACCGGGCAGGCGGTCACACCGTTCCTGCTCGACTACTTGGTGCGGCACACCGAGGGCGCCTCGCTGAGCGCCAACCTCGCGGCGGTGCGCGGCAACGTACGACTGGCGGCGCGCATCGCGGCGGCGTGGACGGGGGCGTGAACGAGACGGGGCGGGCAGGCGAAGGCGTGAGCACGGCAGGCCGGCCGGGCGAAGGCGCGAGCGCGGCAGGCCGGACGGGGGAAGGCGCGAGCGCGGCGGACCGGACGGATGAAGGTGCGAGCGCGGCAGGTCCGGCGCACGAAGGCGTGAGCGGGACGCGCCCGACACCCGGAGGCGTGGGCGGGACGGGCCCGGCAGGGGCGGGCGGACCGGATCGCGGCAGCCGCGGGCAGGCTGGGCGGGGTGGGCTGCTGGTCGTGGGTGATGTGGTGACGGACGTCGTCGCCCGGCACAGCAGGGCGCCGGCCCGGGGCACCGACACGGCCGCCGCGATCCGGATCGTGCCCGGCGGCGCCGGTGCCAACGTGGCCTGCTGGGCGGCCTGTCGGGGAGGGCACGACGTGCGGCTGCTCGGCCGCGTCGGGGCGGACACGGCGGAGTGGCACACCCGGGAGCTCCAGGCGTGCGGGGTGCGACCGCGGCTGGTCGTCGATCCGGAGGCACCGACCGGGACGGTGATCTGCCTGGTCGACACGACGGCCGCGGCCGAACGGACCTTCCTCACCGACAGCGGCGCCTCCCTGCGGCTGGACAGCGGCGACTGGTCGGACACCCTGCTGGACGGTGTGGCGTGGCTGCACCTGTCGGGCTACCTGCTGTTCTCCGAGCCGAGCCGCGGGCTCGTGGCGACCGCTCTCGCCGCGGCACGCGCGCGAGGTGTGCCGGTCAGCGTGGATCCGGCGTCGGCCGGGTTCCTGCGGGCGCTGGGCGTGGAGCGGTTCCTGGCGCTGGTGGACGGGATCGACGTCCTGTTGCCCAGCCGCGACGAGGCATGCCTGCTCACCGGGCTGCCCGACGCGGCCGACGCGGCGGCCGAGCTCAGCCGCCATGTCCCTCTCGTGGTGGCCACGTCGGGCGTCGAGGGCGCCCTGGTGGCCAGGGCGGGCGCCGTGTGCGCCCGGGTCCCGGCGTTCCCGGCCGAGGCCCGGGACACCACCGGCGCCGGGGACGCCTTCACCGGTGGTTTCCTGGCCGCTCTGCTCTCCGGTGCCGCCCCGCGGGACGCGGCGGAAGAGGGCTGCCGGGCGGGCGCGCTCGCGGTGACCCGGGTGGGTGGCCGGCCCGGAAGGCCCACCTGACGCGGGCTCAGGCGCGCCCCGGGGCAGCGCTACGCCTTGCGCCCCCATGCGGAGATCATCGGAGCCGTCGCCAGGTCCATGCTCCCGGAGGCCACGTTGTCGAGGTGGCGGTCGATGTCCTCGTCCGTGGCTAGTCCGGCCTCGACCAGCCGGGAGCGGATCTGGCGGACGGTGGCGGCCTCCAGGGCGGAGCAGGCGGGCGAGGTGAGCGGGAAGTAGGCGTCCGCCTCGACCTGCCGCAGACCCGCTTCACGCAGCAGGCGCGGAAGCTTACGGCCGTAGGACAGGTCGGCGCCGCGGTCGGCCAGCAGGGCGCGGAAGCCCTGGCGCAGGCGGTTGGCCAGTTGCTGTTCCGGGCCGGACTCGTCGGGGCAGAGCAGGGGTTGCAGGGCGGGGTCGGCGTCCTCGATCAGGAGCCGGCCGCCGGGGCGCAGGGCCCGCACCATGGATGCCAACGCGCGCTCACGGTCCGGGACATGAACGAGGACGAGACGGGCGTGGACGAGGTCGAAGCCGTCCCCCGGCGGTTCGTCGGCCCCCACGTCGTGGACGCGCACCTCCACCGGGGGCCGGGCCGCCGCGGCGAGCCGGGTGGTGTCGATGTCCGTCGCGACGACCGTGCCGGTCGGGCCGACCTTCTTGGCCAGCCAGGAGACCACGGAGGTGCCGCCGGCGCCGACCTCCCAGCAGCGCCGGCCGAGCCCGATGCCAAGGTGCTCCAGATGCCGGAACGTGACGGGGTCGAAGAGATCGGCGAAGGCGTCGAAGCGCTCCGCCGCCTCGCTCTGCCGGTTGTCGAGGAGGTAGCCGTCGTCGGGTCGCGTCATGCCGTGATCATCCCAGTTGTCCGGCTCTCGGGGAGCGGTCGACGCTCAGGGTGCCGGGCGCGCGCCCGTGCAGCCGGCCGTCCACAGGCGGGAACCAAGCGGAATACCGGCCTCCCACAGGCCCGTCCGCCCCTCGCGCCGGACTGGCAGACTGGCGGCTCCGGCGCGGTCCTCGCGCCGGAAAGGGGCGCGGCGCTGCGGCGCGGGGAGAGCCACACGAGGAGCTTCGTATGTCGATGACTGGGAATCTGCGGAAGGTCACAGGGCTGGACCGGGTCGGCGGGTTGCGCGGAGTGGCACGGCTGGCCCGGCGGCGGCCGAAGGTGGACCTCAGTCATCCGGCACGCTCCCCGCTCGGTTCCTCGGTGGTCAACTGCGTGACGTACCACGGCGGTGTGCGCGCTCCGGCCGCCGGGGATCTGGTGGAGGCCGTGCGGAAGGTGCGCAAGAACGGGGACGGATTCGTCTGGCTCGGTCTGCACGAGCCGACAGACCAGGAGTTCGCGGGCATCGCCGAGTTGTTCGACCTGCACCCGCTGGCGGTGGAGGACGCGATCGAGGCTCATCAGCGCCCGAAGGTCGAGCGGTACGGCGAGGTGCTCTTCGCCGTGTTCAAGACGGTCTGCTATGTCGAGCACGAGGAGCTCACGGCGACCAGCGAGGTGGTCGACACCGGGGAGATCATGGCGTTCGTCGGCCAGGACTTCGTCATCACGGTGCGGCACGGCCGGCACGGCTCGCTGGGTCCGGTGCGCGAGGGGCTGGAGGCCGACCGGCAGCAGCTCGCCAAGGGGCCGTCCGCGGTGCTGCACGCGATAGCGGACCATGTCGTCGACGACTACCTCGGCGTCATCGACTCGGTGCAGTCGGACATCGACCAGGTGGAGACGGAAGTGTTCGCGGAGACCGGCGCCCGTGTCGATCCGGGGCGCATCTACCAGCTCAAACGGGAGCTGCTGGAGCTCAAGCGGGCCGTGGTGCCGCTCGGCCGGCCGCTGGGGGAGCTCGCGGACCGGCCGATGCGGGTCATCGAGCCGGAGATACAGGCCTACTTCCGGGACGTCTCCGACCATCTGCTGCGCGCCACCGAGCAGATCGCCGCCTTCGACGAACTGCTGAACTCGATTCTTCAGGCGCACCTCGCGCAGGTCACCGTCGCGCAGAACGAGGACATGCGCAAGATCACGGCATGGGCCGCGGTGATCGCCGTACCGACGATGGTATGCGGCGTGTACGGCATGAACTTCGACGACATGCCGGAGCTGCACTGGAGGTTCGGTTACGGACTGGTCATCGGGGTGATATCCGTCGCCTGCCTGGCGCTGTACCGGGGCTTCCGGCGCAACGGCTGGCTGTGACGGCGGCCGCGACGGCTCGCGGTGGACGAGGACGAACCGACGCATCCCGGCCGGTGACGGCCGGTACCGCTCAGCTCATCCGCGGGCGTAGACGCGTTCGGCCCAGGACGCGATCTGCCCCTCGGAAAGGTGCCGGACGAGGTCGGCCTCGCTGATCATGCCGACCAGCCGCTTGTTGTCGATGACCGGGAGCCGGCGGATGCGGTGCTGCTGCATCTCGCGCAGGACCTCGCTGATGTCGGCGTTCGCGTCGATCCAGCGGGGGGTGCCCTTGGCGAGGTCACCCGCCGTGACGCGGGCGGGGTCGTGGCCCATGGCCACACAACCGACGACGATGTCGCGGTCGGTGAGGATGCCGCACAGCCGCTCGTTGTCGTCACTGATGGGCAGGGCACCGACGTTCAGTTCGCGCATCAGCTGGGCGGCGCGGTCGAGGGTTTCATGGGCGGGGATCCACTGGGCACCGCGGTGCATGATGTCTCCGGCAGTGGTCATGGAGTACCTCCCTGAGCCGGACGGCCGGCGCGGCACGGGGCGCACCGCGGTTCCGGCGTCGTCCATTCTCTCCGCGCCCGCCGCACACCGCACCTTCGCCGTCCCGCCTGGCCCCCGGCCGCCGCAGGCCCCGTCCGGCACGCTCCGTCCGGCTCCGGTTCGGCGTTCGTTCACCCGCCCCACGCGGGGTGTCGCGGGTCGTCGGCGCGTACCAGGACGTCGGCGGTGCCGGCCGGGTCGGACTCCTCCGCGTAGCGCTCGAAGGCGGGGAGCGTCCAGTGCTCGGCCTCGGCGGTCCGGCGGCGCAGCGCTCCCGGGGAGAGGAGGACATGGACGGTCAGGTCGAAGGGGAACCAGTGCCGAAGGAGGAGGGGACCGTGCACCAACAGCACCGCACCGGGCGGGAGTTGGACGTAGGGGCTGCGGGTGGCGCGGTCGGCCACCGGGTCCCACAGGTCGGGCAGGACGCGTCCGTCGCCGCCGGGTTCGAGCGGCCCGAAGACCTCGCGCCACAGAGCCCCGGTGTCGAACCAGCCGTCGTAGTAGGCCTGAAGGTCCTGCCGTCCGTATTCCAGGCGCACGGACGCGGGGCGCAGGAAGCCCTCGGTGCCGACGACGAGCGAGGGGCGGCCACGGACCCGCAGCGCCTGGCTCACACG
The DNA here is from genome assembly GCF_040637635.1 of Streptomyces sp. NPDC028635. Lineage (NCBI taxonomy): Bacteria > Bacillati > Actinomycetota > Actinomycetes > Kitasatosporales > Streptomycetaceae > Streptomyces > Streptomyces sp. NPDC028635. The sequence goes on from NZ_JBEZWX010000030.1 coordinate 26,091, forward strand.
CTCGGCGAGGTCACCCGGGCGGGCGGCGGGGGCGCCGTCGAAGGCGATCCGCGGCCAAGAGCCGCCGTCGGCGGGGGTCAGGTCGAGCAGCCGCTCCGCGAGCCGGTCGGCGAGCCGGTCCCAGGTGATCGCTTCGAGTCGCACAGGGCCCATGATGCGACACCCGCCGCGACCGCTGCGCGGCGCCCCGGGCGGACGCCCGCGCGGGAGGGCAGGGCTCCTCACGCCCGCCGCGCGGCACGGGCGTCGGGCTCGCCCGGCAGGTGCATCCGGGGCCGCGGGGCGGGTGGCGCCGCGCCCGGTGGTGGGCATGAACGGGATATGTCTTCCGCGACTCCCCCGACCGGGCCCGGCCTCGTCGTCGTCCAGCCGTTGCGGCACAAGCGGTGCGCGGCGTGCCGGCGCGGTCCGTTGCCGATGCTCCTCCTGGAGAGCGGTGTACCGCGCTGCCTGGACTGCGCCGACCTGGGACACCTGGTGTTCCTGCCGCGTGGGGACACCGCGCTGACCCGTCGGTCGCGGGAGGAGAGCAGCCTGTCGGCGGTGGTCGTGCGGTTCAACCGGCGCAAGGCGCGTTACGAGCGGCAGGGCGTCCTGGTGGAGGAGGCGGCGCTGGCCCGGGCCGAGGAGCGCTGCCTCGCGGACGCCGAGGCACGGCGGCGGCGCCGGGCGCGGGACGCTCGCAGGCGGGCGGCGGAGGACTCACGGTTCACGGCGGCGTTCGCGGCGGAGATCCGGCGGCTGTTCCCCGGTTGCCCCGACGAGCGGGCACGGGCCATCGCCGCGCATGCCTCGCTGCGCGGCAGCGGGCGGGTGGGGCGCAGCGCGGCGGGACGGGCGCTGTCGGAGGACGCGGTGATCGCGGCGGTGCGGGCGGCCGTGCGGCATCTGGACACGCCGTACGACCGGCTGCTGATGAGCGGGATTCCGCGCCACGAGGCACGACGGCGGATCGCACCGCTTCTGGAGGCGGTGCTCGCGCGATGGCGGCACGGGGAGCTGCCGTCCGCGGGGTGAAACCAGGCACCCTCCGCCCCCGCTTCCTGGACGCCCTCGCATGGGTCCGCGCGGCTCGGCCATGGGCGTCCCTCGGTCGTGCGGCTTGACTGGGGGCGACGGCGGGCGTTCGCCCGGACATCATCTACGACTTCGCCGCGGCGTGACGGGAGTTGGGGGAGCCATGATCGAGGGACCGTACCTGGTGCTGACGGTGGTGGGCGTGCTGGCGACGGCACTGGTGGCCGGCATCTTCTGCGCCTTCTCCGTGCTCGTGATGCGCGGGCTCGCCGCCCTGCCGCCCGCGCAGGGTGCCGCCACGATGAACGCGATCAACCGGGCGGCCCTGACACCGGCGTTCATGGTGGTGTTCCTCGGGGCGACGCTGGTGAGCGTGGTGCTCGCGGTCGTCACCTTCGTGCTGTGGCCACGGGAGGGCGCCGTGGAACTCCTGATCGGCAGTGCGTCGTATCTGTTGGGGGCGTTCGGCGTGACGGCGGCGGCGAACGTGCCGCGCAACGACGCGCTGATGCGGCACGGCGCGGACAGCCCGGAGGCGGCCGCGTACTGGCCGTCGTACCTGCGCGAGTGGACCCGCTGGAACCACGTCCGGACGATGGCCTCGGCGGCGTCGGCCCTGGCGTACGTGCTGGCGCTTCTCTGAGCCCCGCGCACGGACGGATGACCGTACCGCCTGCGCACGCGCTCCCGCCCCCTCCGTCGCAGGGGCGGTTCGCCGCCCTGCGGGCCTGCCGGCCCGGACGTATCGTGGCCGCAGGATGTGCCGCCCGGCGGCGCACGGCCTGTCGCACGCGACGCGAGGAAGACGGCCATGGCCGATCCCAAGGGATTCATGACGACCCCCCGCCAGGACTGGCCGCGCCGGCCGGTCGGGGAGCGGGTGCGGGACTGGGACGAGGTGTACGTCCCCGGGGCGCTGTTGCCGATCATCAGCAAGCAGGCGGACCGGTGCATGGACTGCGGTGTTCCGTTCTGCCACCACGCCTGCCCGCTCGGCAATCTCATCCCGGAGTGGAACGACCTGGTCTCCCGGGAGGACTGGCGGGCGGCGAGCGACCGGCTGCACGCGACGAACAACTTTCCCGAGTTCACCGGCCGGCTGTGCCCGGCGCCGTGTGAGGCGGGCTGCGTGCTGGCCATCGACCAGCCCGCGGTGACGATCAAGAACGTCGAGTGTGCCATCGCGGACCGGGCGTGGGAGGAGGGGTTCGCGCCGCCCCGGCCGCCCGAGCGGCTGTCCGGCAGGACGGTGGCCGTGATCGGCTCCGGCCCCACCGGACTAGCCGCGGCCCAGCAGCTCACCCGCGCCGGACACACCGTCGCCGTGTACGAGCGGGACGACCGGCTCGGCGGGCTGATGCGGTACGGCATCCCCGCGTTCAAGATGGAGAAGCGCCATCTGGAGCGGCGGCTGGAGCAGATGCGGGCGGAGGGCACGAAGTTCCGCACCTCGACGGTCGTCGGGCGGGACGTGGGCGCCGACGACCTGCGATCGCGCTACGACGCGGTCGTGGTCGCCACCGGGGCCACGGCGTGGCGGGAACTCGACGTGCCGGGGCGGGAGTTGACCGGGATCCACCAGGCGATGGAGTACCTCCCTCTGGCCAATCGTGTGTGCGAGGGCGATCTGGGGAGTTCACCGCTGTCGGCCGCCGGCCGGCACGTCGTGATCGTCGGCGGCGGGGACACGGGCGCGGACTGCCTGGGCACGGCGGTGCGGGAGGGCGCCGCGTCCGTCACCCAGCTGGACATCTACGGCCGGCCCGGCGCCGAGCGCGACGAGGACACCGAGCCGTGGCCGACGTACCCGAAGATCTACCGCCTGTCCGCCGCGCATGAAGAGGCCCGTGACCTGCGGACGGCGCCCGCGGCGGACGCGGACGCGCGGCTGTTCGCGGCGTCGACGCTGCGCTTCACCGGGGACGCGCGGGGCCACGTGCGATGCCTGCACCTGGTGGAGGTGGACACGCACCGTCGCCCGCTGCCCGGGACCGACCGGACCCTGCCCGCCGACCTCGTCCTGCTCGCGCTCGGCTTCACGGGTCCGGACCGGCACGACGGCCTGATCGACCAGCTCGGTGTGGCGGTGGACGCGCGGGGCACGATCGCCCGGGACGCGGGCTTCGCGACGAACGTCCCCGGTGTGTTCGCCGCCGGGGACGCGGCGCGCGGCCAGTCCCTGATCGTGTGGGCGATCGCGGAGGGCCGGGCGGTGGCGGCCGCGGTCGACCGGCATCTCACGGGCAGTACGCGCCTCACGTCACCGATCGGCCCGTACGACCGGCCTCTGACCGCGTGAGCGGGCAGGACATCGTCCACTTGCGGCGGGGCGGGGGAAGCAGTCGGTGTTCAAGCGCGCACCAGGATCAGCAGGATCAGGAAAGGCGAAGAAAAAGCAACAGGTCGGTTCAGGACAGCAGGAAGTCCGCCACCCCCGCCTTCGCTCCCTCGATGAACGCGGTCATCTCGGCGGAGGTGTAGATCAGGGCCGGCCCGTCGGGGTCGGTGGACTGGCGGACCGCGATCCGTCCGTCGGCGAGCTTCATCGCCTCCAGGCAGTTGCCTCCGTTGCCGCCGCTCCACGGCTTGTGCCAGCCCTCGCTGCCCAGCTCCCGGGCGGGCATGCCGTTGTAGATCCCCTCGGCGCGGACCCGCGGCCGGGACGGGGACGTGGTGTGATCCATTCACAGCTCCTTGCGGAGATCCTGCAGGATCTCCTTCGTGCGATGTGCCGTCGCGGCATGTGCCGCCATGCGGTCCATGACCTCGAGATGAGCGGCCACCTCGGGGCGCGCGTCGAGATAGACCGCGCCGGTCAGGTACTCGCTGTAGACCATGTCCGGGAGTTCCGGCATGGCGAATCGGAAGAGCACGAACGGCCCGTACGTGCCGGGGTGCGGGCCGGCGGAGAACTCGGTGACCTGCAGCGTCACCCGGGGCAGCTTCGTGGCCTCGAGCAACTTGTCGATCTGGGCGCGCATCACCTCCGGACCGCCGACCGGACGGCGCAGGACGGTTTCGTCCATGACGACCCACAGCCGGGGGGCGTCCTCCCGGGTGAGCAGGTGCTGGCGTTGCATGCGCAGGGCGACGTGCCGCTCGATGTCCTCCGGCCGGGTCTGGCCGATGGCGCCCGAGCGCAGCACGCCGCGCGCGTAGTCCTCGGTCTGCAGCAGCCCGGGCACGAAGTGCGGCTCGTACTGGCGGATCAGCGACGCCGCGCCCTCCAGGCTGACGTGCAGGGAGAACCAGCCGGGCAGGATGTCGTGGAAGCGCTGCCACCAGCCGGGCCGGTTGGCGTCCTCGGCGAGTTGCACAAAGGCGTCGGCCTCGTCGTCCTCGACGCCGTACGCCTTCAGCAGCAGCTGGAGGTACGGGATCTTCAGCGCGACCTCGGCCGTCTCCATACGACGGATGGTGGCGGGGGCGACGCGGAGGACGCGGGCGGCTTCCTCGCGCTTGAGCCCGGCGCGTTCCCGCAGGTCCATCAGGCGCCGGCCGAGGACCACCTGTCCCACGGTCGGCGCGGACCGCGGTTCGCTCACGCTCCACCTCCAGGAAGCGACTCACCCGACGAAAGCATGCCGACAGCCCTGCGGCGCCATTCGAAGATCCATTCGAAGGTCCGGGCGGACCTCCGGCGATCCGAACTGGCGCCGCGCGAGGTGCTGACGCGAGCAGTGTGCCATGACCTGTGCAGGCAGCACATCGCACTCTGCATTTTTCAGAGTGACTCTTGCCAAGTGTTCTCGGCGGGGCGATAGTGGCAAGCGTGATTCCGTCCGCGCCCTTAGGAACAGACGCCGCCGCAGACGCGATCGGTCTCGGTGCCGCCGCGGGAGCGAACCCCTTGAGGAACGCTGCCGAGCGCCGGTTCCGGTTCGAGCTGGCCGCGCACCCGGGTTCCGCGGCGCGGGCCAGACGCCTGACGCGGGCGCGGCTCACCGGCTGGTCGGTGGGCGAGGACGCCTGTGACACCGCGGCGCTGGTCATATCCGAGCTGGTCACCAACGCCATCGTGCACACGGCGAGCAGCCGCGTGGTGTGCGAGCTGCACGACCATGACGACACCGTGCGCATAGCCGTACGCGACGAGGGCTGCGCGCCCGGCGATCCCCACCCGGCCCCCCAGCGGGGCGAGGCCGAACACGGGCGGGGCCTGCTGCTGGTCGACGCCATGTGCCGGGCCTGGGGCGCCCAGGAGCACGGCCCCGGCCTGCTGGTGTGGGCCGAGGTGCCGCGCCAGGCGGACACGCCGCGCATCCCCAGCGAGCCGCGCAACGACCTGGGCTGGGGCAGCCGCCCCAAGCCGGGCCCGACGCACTCCGGAGAGGGCGGCGACGGCGAGGGCGACGACGGGAAGACCGACGACGGGCACCTGCACCACACCCCGGACGGCCGGAGCGCGGCCGAGCCGGGCGGCCGTGGAAGGGGGAGGCCGTGAGCGCCGGATCCGGCCGCGGCCCGGTACTGACCATGAACACGCTCGTCCAGCTCACCCGCCGTCTGCACACGCCCGCAGGCCCTCGCAGGCTCGCCGTGCCGGAGGGCATGACCGCCCCGCTCGGCTGTGACGCGGTGGCCGTCCCGGCCCGCTTCGGCCCCCTGCTCCTGCCCCGTCTGCCGCGCGTCGGCTGCGTGTACGCCGACGCGACGCGCTGGTGGTGGATCGTCCCGTCCGACTCGGACTACGCCGTGGAATGGCCCGCCCCCGCGCAGTACGCCGCCGGCGCGATCCTGCCCGACTCCGGCACCCCGCACGCCCCCGGCCTCATCCACCGACCGGACGACACGGTTCCGTACACCCCGCCGATCCCGCTGTACCTGGCGGTCTGCCGCCTGACGGGCACGGTCCCGAGCTGGTCCCGCCCGGTCAACGCCTGACGCCTGCGCGGGCTCCTCGCGGAGCCACGCGCTCGCCGCAGGGGCGAACACGCGCCCGCGCGCCTCTCCCCCGCCCCGCGTGCGCCCGCTCACCCTGACCGTCGGCCCCCTGACCGACACGACCCACCTAGTCCGCCCGACGTGCATCACCTCGGCGCCCCACCGAGGCACGAACCCGTGCCGCGCAGCCGTCCCCGGCGGCCCGGGCGACGCGCCCCGCGTGCGCCCGCGCACCCCGCCCGTCGGCCACCCCCGTGCCCGCACCCCCGCCCCCGCTCTGCGCCCTCCCCCGGCTCCCGCCGCGCCCGGGATAGTGGCCGTCCGACCGGAGCCTTGGAGGCCATGTGGGGCACAAGCACGACGCCGGCGAGCGCGAGGTGTCGGAGTCGGAGCGGCTGCTGTTCGGCGGGCCGCTGCGGTACGACATGGGCTGGAACCAGCACGTGGACGCGTTCCTGGAGCTGAACCTGCGCGCGATGGTCACCCGGCTGCCCGCCCTGCTCGGCTCCAGCCTCCGCCTCGCCCGCCAGGCCGACCCCGGGGCCACCCGCACGGTGCTGCTCGCCGAGTCCGGCCGTGGCCTCGGCCAAGCGGTCAGCCTGCTCGCGGTCAACAGCATGCTGAGCCGGCTGCTGGGCGACGGCACGCTGGAGGCACGTCTGCGCGGCGCGGCCCCGGCTCTGGTCGCCCTGTCCGCCGTCCTGCTGGTCTCGGCGTTGCTGCGCGCGGCGTCGACGTACGCCACCGGGCGTCTGGAGCCCAAGGTGGAGCGGGTGGCCACGGAGCTGTACCTGGAGCGGGCGGCGAACGTGGAGCTGTCCGCGATCGAGGACCACGCCTTCCACAAGCTGCTGGACACCGCCCAGTACGGCGCCTCCTCCGCCCGCAGGATGATCATGTACGGCACGCGCGTGGTGAACGCCGTGATCTCGCTGGTCGCGGCGGCCGGCGTGCTGACCGTGCTGCACCCGGCGCTGCTGCCGCTGCTGGTCACGATGACCCTGCCGAGCGCCTGGAGCTCGCTGACCAACGCGCGGCGCCGCTACGAGTCGTTCCACACCTGGGTGCAGCACGCCCGGGCCGGCCACCTGCTCAGCGGTCTGCTGACCGAGCCGCAGGCCGCGCCGGAGATCCGGGTGCACGGCGTGGGTCCGTTCCTGCTGCGCCACTTCCGGGCGATGTCGGAGACGGCCGAGGCGGAGCAGGCCCGTCTCGCCCGGCTCGCCGCACGGACCGGGCTGATCGCGGCGACCTGGACGGGGCTCGCGACGGTGGCGACGTACGCCACGCTCGGCGGGCTGCTGCTGACCGGCGCGATGGCGCTGTCGGTGGCGGGCACGGCGGTGGTCGCGATCCGCAGCGGCTCGACCAGCCTGAACACGCTCGTGCTGGAGATCAACGAACTGCACGAGGAGGCCTTGTTCGTCGGCGACCTGGAGCGGTTGTACGTCGAGGCGGCTGAGCGGGCCATTCCGGTCGGCGGCGTGCCCCTGCCGGAGGATCCGCGGGAGATCCGCTTCGAGAACGTCACGTTCCGCTACCCCGGGGACTCGGCCCGCCCCGCGCTGGACGACGTCACGCTCGACCTCCCGCTCGGCCGGATCATCGCGCTGGTCGGGGAGAACGGCTCGGGCAAGACGACGCTGGTCAAGCTGCTCGCGGGGCTGTACCGGCCGGACGCCGGACGGATCCTGTGGGACGACGTGGACGCCGCCCGCGCCGACCGGCGGCTGCTCGCCGAGCGGGTGGCGATGGTCGCGCAGGACTTCAAACGGTGGCCGTTCACCGCCCGGGTCAACGTGGCCATCGGGCGCTCCTCCGCCCCGCTGACCGAGGAGCGGCTGGCCGCGTCAATCACCCAGGCCGGCGCCGAGGACGTCGTCGCGGATCTGCCGCGCGGCCTGGACACGCTGCTGGCGAGGCACTTCTCCGGCGGCCACGAGCTGTCCGGCGGACAGTGGCAGCGCCTCGGCATCGCCCGGGCCGCCTACCGGCGCGGGCACATCCTGATCGTGGACGAGCCGACGGCTGCTCTGGACGCCAGAGCCGAGGTGGAGGTCTTCGACAAGATCCGCGCGCTGGCCGCCGCCGGGCAGACGGTCGTCCTCATCACGCACCGGCTGGCGTCGGTGCGCCACGCGGACCTGGTGCACGTCCTTGACCAGGGCCGTCTCGTGGAGTCCGGCACCCCGGAGGAGCTGCTGGCCAAGGGCGGGGTGTACGCGGAGCTGTACGCGCTTCAGGCGGAGCAGTTCACGCTGAAGGTGCCGGGAACGGCGGCACGGCAGCCCGCGAGGACCGGTGAGACGACGGTGCCCGCCCCGAGGAGTACGGCGGCGGGCTGACCTGGGACATGCGGCGCGGTCGTCACTCCACGGCGTCCGCGCTCCGGATGATCACGAGGAACGTGTCTGTCGTGAGGTCCATGACAACCTCAGCCGCCAGACCTTCCTGTCGCCGCGCCTGCGCGAACTCTTCCGCCGGCCACGATCCGCGCGGCCCACCTGCGGGAAAGCGTTCGAGCACGGTTCGCCCGTTCACCATCTCGCACCTCCACAAAGCGTTGTCCGTGTAGGAGTTAACGCCCTGGGGAGGCCTCACGGCTCGCTCAGTGACCCGACTGAGACGTAGGTGACACAAGTTCACCGCGGACCGTGAGATTCCGTGCACGGAACGCACGCGTCCGGTACGAAGCGTGTCAGTCCTCGTACTCGTCGTGATAGCGCACCGGCACCCTTCCCTCCTGCCAGCCGAGTGCGGTGAGGTCCAGCAGACTGCCGGTCGACCCGATGTCGTCGAGTCCGCAGCCATGCGCCGTGCCGGTGTCACCGTCGTGGCCGCACTCGCGCGTCGAGTAGGTGTGGAAGACCCGCTCGCGCTCCCGCAGGAAGCAGCTCAGCCCCGGCCGCTCGACGACCGAGCCGTCATCCTGCTCCACGCTCACCTCGAAGTCCTCGTTGAAGTCCGTCTCGTACGACGAGTACCAGGGCACGGTCCACCCCATCCGCGCCTTGAAGGGCAGGATCCGGGTGAACGGCGCCCTGGACACCACCGCGAACGACGTCCCCCTCGCATGAAGATGAGCAAGTTGCCCCACTTGGTCCAGAAATGCGGAGCAGGAGCGGCAGCCGCCCTCCCCCTCGGGCGCGAACATGAAGTGATGCACGACGAGTTGGTCGCGTCCCTCGAAGAGGTCGAGCAGGGTCGCCTTGCCGTCGCCGCCCTCGAAGACGTACTCCTTGTCGATCTCCACCATCGGCAGCCGGCGCCGCTGCGCGCTCAGCGCGTCGCGCGCGCGGCTGACCGCCTTCTCCTTGACCAGCAGTTCCTCGCGCGCCGCGCGCCACTGCTCGCGCGAGACGACCTCCGGAAGCGACATGAGCCCTCCTGTGCAACGGTCCGTTCCCAGGAGGTGACCGAGGGTCGGCGCGGAACTCATCGGTGCGGCAGGAAAAATTCCGGAGCCGAGGCCGCGACCACGCGCCGGTCGAATGCGTCGCGCTCGCCCAGTTCGTCGAGTTCGCCCAGTTCGTCGAGTTCGCCCAGGAGTTCGGTGAGCCGGCGCTCGTGCCGCGCGCCGAGGGCTCCGGTGTCGTCGAGGTGGACCGCGCAGGCGGTGGTGGTGTCGACGAGGCGTTCCAGGACGGCGGCGACCTCGCCGGTGCCCGCGGTGTGCCGGGCCAGCGGGGGCAGTTCGGCGGCGGCGAGCGCACTGGCGGTGCGCGCCTCGGCCAGAGCGCGGTAGGCCTCCCGGCGCAGGGCCCAGCGGACGGTGCGGGAGCCGGGTTCGGTGAGGACGTGCATCAGGTAGGCGTCCGCGGCGCCGGCCGCCACGGCAAGCCGGTCGCGCACCGTGCCGCCCCGCTTCCCGGGCATCGGCAGATGGCCGACGACCAGCACGATCGCGCAGGCGAGCAGCGTTTCCCCGATCCGGCTCAGGGAGGCCTGCGGCTCACCGCCCACCATGACCAGCGCGAGCACCAGGACGGTGACGACGGCGGTCTGCGCGGCGAAGTGCCGTGCGGCGACGGGGACGAGGGCGCCGCACAGGCCGACGAGCAGGACCAGTCCGGCCGGCCGGGGCAGTACGACGGCGAACGCGGCGAAGACGACGGCCCCGAGCACGGTCCCGGCAGCCCGGCACAGCACCCGCGACGCCAGCGGCCCGAGGTCGGGCTTGACCAGGAAGACCGCGGTGGCGGGCAGCCAGTACCAGTGGCTGTGCTGCCCGTACCAGTGCGTGCGGTGCAGCGCCTGCGCCACACCGGCCGCGGCGCCGAAGGAGACCGCGACCCGCAGCCCGTACTCGCGGCCGCCGGAGCCGAAGGCTGCCCGCGCCAGCTGCCGTGCCGTGCGCCGCCGCGCGTGCAGTGCGGTGCCGTGTCCCCGGTCGAAGACCTCCGCGGCCCGCAGCAACGCGTCGTCGAGCGCCCGCAGTGCGGGCTCCGCCCGGCTCGGCGCGGGCAGCCGCCCGGTGGCGGCGTCGCCGCGCACCGCGGCGGCGAGCCTTCGCGGTCCCGCACCGGCCCGCTCCCCGACCGGCTCCCCGGCCCAGGCCAGCGCGGTCGCTGCCTCGGCGAGCGGCAGGGCGGCGGCGTACTGCGCGTGCAGCCGGCGTTCCGCGGCGCAGGAGGCGTACCGCCGCAACCGCGGTCCGGACAGGCAGTCCTGGGCGTGATCCAGGGCGGCCGTGAGGGCGGCCCGCCGCGAGAGGGCGAGCGGTCCGCCGACCGCGTCGAGCAGTTCGGCGATCGCGTCATAGACACCGGCGACGGCGTCCCGCTCCCCGTCGAACCGGAAGTCCTGGCGGAGATTCAGCCGGAAGGCCGGCCGGGCGTCGCCGGTGCGGGATCCGGGCGTGGGCAGCGCGAGCCGCAGCGCCAGCAGCCATCCGGCCCCGGCGAGGAAGCCGAGCGCCCGCAGCCACCCGCTCTCCGGCAACGGCATCCCGGCCCCGACGGCCGCCGCGGCCAGCAACTGCGTCGCCGACGCCGACGCGACCGGCCCGACGGCACTGGCCCCACCGGCGACCAGCCCGAGCACGGTCAGCACGGCGGTGAGCAGGACCGGTCCGGCGCACTGCCCGGCGTACGTCCCTACGACCAGCCCTGCGGCCCCTGCGAGCGCGGGCACCCCGATCCGCTCGACCGAGGCCCGCCGGCTGCCGGGGCGGTCGTTGATCCCGGCGAACATGGCCGCGAGGGCGGCGACGACACCGAGCGACGTACGGCCGGCGGCGAGCGCCCCGAGCAGCAGTGGCCCGGCCGCCAGCGCTCCCCGCGTGACCGCGCTCCAGGGCACCGGCCCCCGCTGGGCGCGCAGGGCGTGGGCGAGCCAGGGCGGAAGGGTGAACGTGACGCGGCGGAACACGGGGCTCCTGTTCGGACGAGGGCGGGGTGGGCCTTCGGGCGACGGTGGCCGAGTGGGTGTGGTCCCACCGTAGATCGAGTTCTTTGAGGGGAGGGGACGGTCGTGTTTCACCCACGTGACAGTTCGGGGCGGCGAGACCGGGGCGGGCTGGTCGGGGGGCGGGGCCGGGGCGGGCAGGGTGGGCGGCCGCCGCACACCGGGGCGGGGCCCGGGTCGGGCGGATCGGGCGGCTCGGCGGGGCAGGCGGCTCGGGCGGAGGGTGAGGTGTCGCGTCACAGGTGCACCGCCAGGGGCCCTGTTGCGGAGCCACCGGTTCAGCGCGGGGCGTTGAGGAGCAGTTCCTCGGCATCCGCGACGGCCGCGGCCAGCCGGTCCGGTTCCGCCTCGAGGCCGGCCAGCAGGCTGTCGGCCGCGCGCAGGCCGGCCCGCTCCAGCAGCCGCTTCTCATTGGTGACCCACTCGCCGCGTGCCGCCATCACCGCGTGCCCCGCCTGTACGGCGGCGGTGGCGACGGCCCCGGCCACCTCCGTCAGACGTCCGGCCGGGGCGTGGTTGTCCCGCGCGTAGGCCAGCGTGAAGCGGGCAGCGCCGAGCCAGTGCTCGCGCGCCGTGCGCCGGAGCCGTTCCGGGTAGGCGGCGGGTCTGGGCATGGCGCCGCGCAAGACCTGGTTGACCGCGAGTTCGGCGACGACGAGGTAGGTGGGGATGCCGGCCAGGTGGAAGAGGAGCGGCTCCACGCGGAAGCGGCCCTGCTCCGCCTCGGCCAGTTCATGCTCGACGACGTCGAGGTCGCGGTAGTGGACATCGACACGGCGGCCGTCGATGGTCAGCCAAGCGCCGCCGTTGAAGACGCCGCCGCCCCAGCCGCCGACCTCCGACACCTCGCCCTCCCAACCGAGGGCGCGCAGGTCGGCGGGGTCGAAGCGGCCGCGGTAGTAGACGGCCAGGTCCCAGTCGCTGTCGGGCCGGTGCGTGCCCTGGGCTCGCGAGCCGCCGAGGGCGACGGCGCGGACGGCGGGCAGGGCGGCGAGACGGTCGGCGGTGCGGTCGAGGAAGGCCTGATCGGAAACGGACGGCACGTGCGCTCCAGCGGGCGAGGGATGGGGGCGATGCGATGGTCACGCTCGGAGGGGGGTCGGGGTGGGTGTGGCTGTGGCTGTGGGTGTGGAGGTTCGGGTCCCGGTCGGGGTCGGGGTCGGGCGGTGAGCGGCGCCTGCCGTCGGCCGCGGTACGGCCTGGGTCACCCCCTGTGCGGCAGCCCGGCCGCCTCCGCCGCCGTGCTCAGTACATCCCGCAGCATCTCGGGGGTGAGCCGCCCGGTGAAGGTGTTGCGCTGGCTGACGTGGAAGCAGCCGAAGAGCTGGAGCGGCTCCCTCACGGCCCCCTCTGCCCCGTCGGTCCCGTCGGTCCCGCTCTCAAGCGTCAGCCTGGCGCCGTGCCCGAAGGCCGGTCGCGGGCGCGGCACCGGCCAGCCGGCCTCGGCGAACGCGGGCAGTGCCGCCTGCCAGCCGAACGCTCCGAGCACCACCACCGCCCGCAGCGTCGGCCGCAGCAACGTCAGTTCTTGGACCAGCCATGCCCGGCAGGTGTCCCGCTCCTGCGGCGTCGGCTTGTTCGCCGGTGGTGCGCAGTGCACCGGCGCGGTGACCCGCACGCCGTACAGCTCCAGTCCGTCGTCCGCGCTGACCGCCGTCGGCTGCGAGGCCAGCCCCACGTCGTACAGCGCCTGATACAGCACGTCACCGGAACGGTCCCCGGTGAACATCCTCCCGGTCCGGTTGCCCCCGTGGGCGGCGGGCGCGAGCCCGACGATCAGCAGCCGCGCATCGGCCGGCCCGAACCCGGGCACCGGCCGCCCCCAGTACGTCCAGTCGGCGAACGCGGCCCGCTTGGTTCGCGCCACCTCCTCCCGCCAGGCGACGAGCCGCGGGCAGGCCCGGCAGCCGGCGATCCGCTGGTCCAGGTCGGTGAGGCCGGAGGATGCGCTGGGGGTCATGGCACCACGGTATGCCGGGGCCGGAAACCCGTGGGGCGCACCCCGCGCGGCGAGTTAAGGTCGAGAACATGGTTGCTGAAGGTGCGGACCACAAGACCACGGACACGACGGGCCCGGACGCGGATCCGTCGGCTGCCGTGCCCCCGGCGGGCGCCACCGCCGCGACGCGGGAGACCGCGGACCCGAAGACCACCGCCGCGCCGGAGACCGCGGACCCGGCGACCGCCGCCGCGCCCGAGACTGCCGATCCGAAGGTCGCCGCCGCCATCGCCGCGGCCGAGGCTGCGGGGCCCGCTCCCGGGGAGAGCGTCCGGATCGACAGCTGGATCTGGGCCGTACGTCTGATCAAGACCCGCTCGCTCGGAGCCACCGCCTGCCGGGGCGGCCACGTGCGGGTGAACGGCGAGCGCGTGAAGCCCGCTTACAACGTCCGTGTGGGCGACGAGGTCCGGCTGCGAAGCGAGAACCGGGAGCGTGTCGTTGTCGTCAAGCGCCTGATCCGCAAGCGGGTCGGGGCGCCCGTGGCCGTCCAGTGCTACATCGACAACAGCCCGCCGCCCCCGCCCCGCGAGGCCGTCGCCCCGGCCGGCATCCGCGACCGCGGCGCCGGCCGCCCCACCAAGCGCGACCGCCGCGAGCTCGAACGCCTGCGGGCCCTGCGTGGCCTGCCGAGCCTGGGCGGCCCGGGCCCTGGGCCGGGCGCCGGTGGAAGCGGGTCCGGACACCGGTGACGGAGGGGTCCCCGCCTCCGTGACGGCGGGCTCCCCGCCCCTGTGACGGGGGGCTCTCCGCCTCCGCCTCACGCTCCGCGTCGCAGCAGCGCCACCAGTTCGGCGGTGTGCCTGCGACGGGCCCAGGCTATGAGGGCGAGCGGCACGATCAGGATCAGTGGGGTGGCCGCGTTCTGGCCGTCGAAGACGGTCAACTGGACGATGAACGCGCCCACCATCAGTGCGCTCAAGGACACCGCCGCGACCGACTGCAGCACCGGGACCAGCAGCGCTATGGCCCCTGCCAGCTCCAGCAGGCCGATGGCGTACATCCCCGTGCTGCCCCAGCCGATCCGGTCGAACGACTCCACCGCCGTGGGGTGCGCGATCAGCTTGGGCAGCGCGCTGGCGAAGGCGTAGAACAGCGCGATCAGCACCTGCACGGTGCGCAGCGCTATGCGGGCGTACCGACCGCGCTTGGCCGTGACCGTCGGGGAGGTCATGGAAGTCGTCGAGGTCGACGCACTGTCGGCGGTCGCTGCGGTGGTGAGGGAACCGGCGGGGGCGGTGGTCTCGGACATGAGGATCTCCTGGGTTCGCGTTCCGTGTGGCCTGGTCCGGTGTGATGTCACAGGATCCGGTGTGTTGTCACCTGCTCCCGTGTGATGTCACCTGGTTCCTGTGATGTCACCGGGATAGACCTGGTGGAGTTCCGAAACTCATCGCTCTCCGGCCTCAGTTGGCCGAGCCGCGGCGCCCGATACCGGCGCCGGGTCGCGCTCCACTAGGTCGACGGGACCGCCCGTACCCATATGCCGTCCTGCGTCAGATACCGGTCCACCCTCAGTCCCTCCTCCGCCAGTGCCGCCTCGAACTGTTCCCTGGTCAGTGGCCGGGAGCGGAAGGTCTGCGTCCAGACCGCGTCCGGGAAGACGTACTCGCACAGGACCTCGTCGACGCCGTCCCCGACCGGCCGCGTCGAGGCGATCCGCACGGTGAACCCGGCCGGGTCGACGCGCTCGCGCGGCACGTTGCTGTGGTAGTCCTCGCCCTCCCGCTGGATCAGCACGCAACCGCCCTCGGCGACATGGCGCACACAGGTGCGCAGCAGTCCGCGCCGGACCTCGGTGTCCCCGCTGTGCACGAGGAACGACCCGAGCAGCACCACATCGAAACGCTCACCCAGGTCGAGATCCTCGACCGGGCTGCATATCGTGCGCGCCCCGCGTACGTGCTCCAGCATCTCCGGGGACTCGTCCACCGCGGTGACCCTGAAGCCGCGCTCCAGCAGCGGGTGGGTCACCCGCCCTACACCGCTCCCGAGCTCCAGAACGCTCGCTCCGGCCGGCACGGCTGCGGCGATGATGTCGGGCTCGTCCCGCACCGGCAGCCGCGTGTACAGCTCGACCGCGCAGCCGTCCGGCGTGATCGGCCCCGGTCCCGTCCCCCGATGTCCTGCTCGCTTCTTCAGCTCCATGCCCGTCCAACGGCCCACTCCCGCACGGCCGTTCCCCCCGCTTCCCTATTCACCCGTTCGAGCGAAGCGCTTCCGTTCGAGGCCGGGACGGGGACCGCTTGGTGAACGTCCCGGGCCGGAGTACGTTGCAGGGAGGAGTGGTGATCGCGATGCGTACAGGCAGTGAGCCGACGACAGCACGCAGTGCGCTGCGGATGCGCTTCTGGCTGAGCGTGTGGGGCGTGATCTGGGCGATCGCCGGCACGGCCGGGTTCGCGCTCGCCGGGCAACCCGGATGGGCGGCCGCGTTCGGCGTGCTGTGGCTGGTGATCACCGTCGACATGACGGTGATCCTGCGGCATATACGGCAGGGCCCGCACTTCCAGCCGGGGCCCGACATTCCGCCGTACCGGCCACCGGAGCAGCGCCGGCCGTGAGCCGAGGGCGGCCGGCCGCTCCGGCCGCGGCCAACGGCGGCCTCCCGCGCCCAGGCCCCGGCCGCGTCGCACCGCGGCTCTCACGCGTCGAAGCGCGCCGCCTTCAGGTACTGCGGGTTCGGGTCGAGCGCGGCAGCCAGCCGGAAGTGCCGTCGGGCCTGGTCGTCGCGGCCCTGGCGTTCGTAGGTGCGGGCGAGCGCGAAGTGGGCGTAGGCGTTGTCCGGTTCACGCTCCAGGACGATCGTGAACTCCAGCTCCGCCGGACGCAGTTGCGCACCGGCGAAGAAGGCGCGGGCGCGCAGCAGGCGGGCGGCGGTGTTCTCCGGGTGCGCGGCGATCACTCCGTCGAGCAGCTTCACCGCGCCTCGTGGATCGCGGGCTGCGAGCAATTGCTCGGCGGCACGGAAGTCGATGACGTGTGTCTCCGGAGTACCTCCGGTCGAACCGCTGGTCTGGGGCACGGAAAATCCCTTCCCTCACTGGAGGGCTTCAACGCCCGGACCGAGTACCCCTATTCCTCGGCGGCAGCGGTCCCTGCGACTGCTGCGGCCAGTGGGGCCACTGATACCGGCGGGAGCCTCGGGCCTCTACCGGGTCTCCCGCGCCCTGTGTGCCAGCTCCGCCCAGACCTCCCGCACGCGTGCCCGCAGCTGCTCCAGTGGCACATCGTTGTCGATCACGATGTCGGCGATCTCCCGGCGCTTCTCCCGCGAGGCCTGCGCGGCCATGCGGGCGCGTGCGTCCTCCTCCGTCATGCCGCGCAGCCGTACGAGCCGGTCGAGCTGCGTGGCGGGGCCGGCGTCGACGACGACCACGACGTCGTACAGCGGGGCCAGGCCGTTCTCCGTGAGCAGGGGGACGTCGTGGACCACGACGGCGTCCTCGGCCGCGGCTTGTTCCAGCTCGCGGGAGCGGGCCCCGACCAAGGGGTGCACGATCGCGTTCAGCACGGCCAGCTTGTCGGGGTCGGCGAAGACGATCGAGCCCAGCTTGGGACGGTCGAGTCTGCCGTCGGGCGTGAGCACGTCGGAGCCGAAGGCCTCGACGACCGCCGCGAGACCGGGCGTGCCCGGCTCCACGACCTCGCGGGCGATACGGTCGGCGTCGATCAGCACGGCCCCGCACTCCACGAGCAGCCGCGACACCTCACTCTTGCCGGCACCGATACCGCCGGTCAGGCCCACTGTCAGCATGAGCGGAAGCTTAGGGCCTGCCGCTGACGCCGGGACCGGCGGAGGTCAGTTGTCGCCCTCGCGTTCGGCGAGGAAGCGCTCGAACTCGCGGCCGATCTCGTCCGCCGAGGGAATGTCGACGGGCTCGGCCAGCATGTTGCCCCGGCTCTCCGCACCGGCGGCGGCGTCGTACTGGTGCTCGAGGCCCTGGACCAGCGCGGTGAGCTCCTCGTCGCCCTCCCTGATCTGGCGGTCGATCTCGGTCTGCGTGCGGTGGGCGTCGTTGCGCAGGGCGTGCGCGATGCTCGGCAGCACGAGGCCGGTGGCGGCGGTGATGGCCTCCAGCACCGTGAGCGCCGCGTCCGGGTAGGGCGAGCGGGCGATGTAGTGCGGGACGTGCGCGGCGACGCCGAGGACGTCGTGGCCCGCTTCCATCAGCCGGTACTCGACGAGGGCTTCGGCGCTGCCGGGCACCTGTGCCTCGTCGAACGGGCTGCTGTGGCCCGGGACCAGGTCGGTGCGATTGCCGTGCGGGGTGAGGCCGACCGGGCGGGTGTGCGGGACACCCATGGGGATGCCGTGGAAGTTCACCGACAGGCGGACGCCGAGCCGCTCGACGATCTGCCGCACGGCCGCCGCGAAGCGCTCCCACTCCACGTCCGGCTCGGGGCCGGACAGCAGCAGGAAGGGTGCGCCGGTGGCGTCCTGGACGAGCCGCACGGTGATGGCCGGCTCCTCGTAGTCCGTCCAGCGGTCGCGGCGGAACGTCAGCAGCGGGCGCCGGGCGCGGTAGTCGACCAGCCGGTCGTGCTCGAAGCGGGCGACGACCTGGTGGGGCAGCGAGTCGAGGAGCCTTTCGACGATCTGGTCGCCGGTTTCTCCCGCGTCGATGTATCCGTCGAAGTGGTAGAGCATGACAAGTCCGGCCGACTCCTGGGCCAGCGCCATGTCGACGACGGCCAGCCCCTTCGGCTCCCACGTGTACAAACCCTGCGGATCAAGCACAGTGACCGCTCCTCCTCGTGTCCGTACAGAACAACGAGGAACGGAGGGTGAGCATTCCCGCGATCATGCGGTACGCACGACTCGGGATCATGAATCGCCGGGCGCGGCCAACGCGGGCCAGGGCGCGGGCCCCTGCGCGAGCAGCCCGTACACCGCCGGCACCCGCGCACCGCCGGCACACGCGCGAACGACGCCCATCCGGCAGACGCTCGCGCGCACGACTGACGCGCCGCACCCCGAAGGTACGGCGCGCGCATGACCGAGGGGCCGTACCTCGAAAGGTACGGCCCCTCAGTTACCTACTGCCAAGCCTCAGCGGCCGGCGATCAGCTCTGGCCGCCGGCCAGCTTCTCGCGCAGCGCCGCCAGCGCCTCGTCCGACGCCAGGGCGCCGGAGGTGTCGCCACCCTCGGAGGAGTACGAGCCACCGGTCGCGACCGGAGCGGCAGCCTCGCCACCCTCGGCAGCGGCCTTCTCGTCCGCCTCGCGGGACTTGATGACCTGCTGCTGGTGCTGCTCGAAGCGCTGCTGCGCCTCGGCGTACTGGCGCTCCCACTCCTCGCGCTGCTTCTCGTAGCCCTCGAGCCAGTCGTTGGTCTCGGGGTCGAAGCCCTCGGGGTAGATGTAGTTGCCCTGGTCGTCGTAGGACGCGGCCATGCCGTACAGGGTCGGGTCGAACTCGACCGCCGACGGGTCGGCACCGAAGGCCTCGTTGGCCTGCTTCAGCGAGAGGCTGATGCGGCGACGCTCGAGGTCGATGTCGATGACCTTGACGAAGATCTCGTCGTTGACCTGGACGACCTGCTCCGGGATCTCCACGTGGCGCTCGGCCAGCTCGGAGATGTGGACCAGACCCTCGATGCCCTCGTCCACGCGGACGAACGCACCGAACGGAACCAGCTTCGTGACCTTGCCGGGCACGACCTGGCCGATCTGGTGGGTGCGGGCGAACTGCTGCCACGGGTCTTCCTGGGTCGCCTTCAGCGACAGGGAGACGCGCTCGCGGTCCATGTCGACGTCGAGGACCTCGACCGTGACCTCCTGGCCGACCTCGACGACCTCGGAGGGGTGGTCGATGTGCTTCCAGGACAGCTCGGAGACGTGGACCAGACCGTCGACGCCACCCAGGTCCACGAAGGCACCGAAGTTGACGATCGAGGAGACGACGCCGGAACGGACCTGACCCTTCTGCAGGGTGGTGAGGAACGTCTGGCGGACCTCGGACTGGGTCTGCTCGAGCCAGGCACGGCGGGACAGGACCACGTTGTTGCGGTTCTTGTCCAGCTCGATGATCTTGGCCTCGAGCTCCTTGCCCACGTAGGGCTGGAGGTCGCGGACACGGCGCATCTCGACGAGGGAGGCCGGCAGGAAGCCACGGAGGCCGATGTCGAGGATGAGACCACCCTTGACGACCTCGATGACGGTACCGGTGACGATGCCGTCCTCTTCCTTGATCTTCTCGATGGTGCCCCAGGCGCGCTCGTACTGGGCGCGCTTCTTCGAGAGGATCAGGCGGCCTTCCTTGTCCTCCTTCTGGAGAACAAGGGCTTCGATCTCGTCGCCGACCTTGACGACCTCGTTGGGGTCGACGTCGTGCTTGATCGAGAGCTCGCGGCTCGGGATGACACCTTCGGTCTTGTAACCGATGTCGAGCAGGACCTCGTCCCGGTCGACCTTCACGATGACGCCGTCGACGATGTCGCCGTCGTTGAAGTACTTGATCGTCTCGTCGATCGCGGCGAGGAAGGCTTCCTCGTTACCGATGTCGTTGACCGCAACCTGCGGGGTGGTGGCGGTGGTCTCGGTGCTGCTCGTCATGTGGGAAAGGGCTCCGGTACGGACGGTGAGTCGTAGGTACTGCTTACGCCGGGAGCCCGTTTCGCTCTGCAGAAGGCCGGACAGCCAAGGAAGCGCCACACTGCGAGCACCAGGTGCTCCGTGGCGCCTCGAGAACCGAGGGGACATACATACAGATGCGAGCGCAGCCTGCTACGTCTGAGGTGCGCAGGCCCGCAGCGCAACTTGTAGCATACGGGGGCAGCCGGGCATGGTCAATGCGCGAAGCCGCACACCCGGGGCGGATCACCGCATTTCCGGCACAAAACCTGTCTCGCGAGGCCACACGGGCCGACTGCGGCCCTGTCATGACGCCCGGGGACGGGTTGGTTCGGAAGAGTACGACGAGGGAGCCGATCATCCAAGAGTCCGTATCCCCCCAGCCCTCCCCCGCCGGGCCCGACGCCGAGGCGGAGGCCACGCGGCGCGCCGCCGGGGTCACCGAGAGCGCCCGCGCCAACCGGGGCTGGTGGGACCGCAACGCCGACGAGTACCAGACCGAGCACGGCACCTTCCTCGGCGACGACCGCTTCGTGTGGGGGCCCGAGGGCCTGGACGAGGTGGAGGCCGAGCTGCTCGGCCCGCCGGAGGAGCTGAAGGGCCGGCACGTGCTGGAGATCGGCGCCGGCGCCGCCCAGTGCGCGCGCTGGCTGGCCGCGCAGGGCGCGCACCCGGTGGCCCTGGACATCTCGCACCGCCAGCTCCAGCACGCGCTGCGGATCGGTTCCTCCTTCCCCCTGGTGTGCGCGGACGCGGCCGTGCTGCCGTTCGCGGACGCCTCCTTCGACCTGGCCTGCTCGGCGTACGGGGCGCTGCCGTTCGTGGCCGACCCGCGGCTGGTGCTGCGGGAGGTGCGGCGCGTACTGCGGCCGGGCGGACGGTTCGTCTTCTCCCTCACCCACCCCCTCCGCTGGGCCTTCCCGGACGAGCCGGGACCGGAGGGGCTGACGGTCGCGGCGTCCTACTTCGACCGCACGCCCTACGTCGAGCAGGACGAGGACGGCAACGCGGTGTACGTCGAGCACCACCGCACGCTCGGCGACCGGGTGCGGGACGTGGTGACCTCCGGCTTCCGGCTGGTGGACCTGGTCGAACCGGAGTGGCCGGACTGGAACACCTCGGAGTGGGGCGGCTGGTCGCCGCTGCGCGGACATCTGATCCCGGGCACGGCGATCTTCGTCTGCGAACGGGACTGAGGCACCGCGTTTCGCGGCGCCGGTCCTGTCGCCGGGACCGGCGCCGGTTCTGACGCCGGGATCGGCGGGGAAGTTTTCCACAGGCCGGGCGGGCGCTCGCGCGCACGTAAGAAACTGGATGCGTGATCCGCTACGACGCCCTGGACGCGCTGCCCGTGCGCGGCGCCCTGCCCGCGCTGGACGACGCCCTCGACGGCCACGGTGCCGCCGTGCTCGGCGCACCGCCCGGCACGGGCAAGACGACGCTGGTGCCGCTCGCCCTGGCCGGGCTGCTGGACGGCGGGGCCGAGCGGCGGGTCGTCGTGGCCGAGCCGCGGCGGATGGCGGCGCGTGCCGCCGCGCGGCGGATGGCGTGGCTGCTGGGCGAGACACCGGGTCGGTCCGTCGGGTACACCGTGCGCGGTGAGCGGGTCGTGGGGCGGCACACGCGCGTGGAGGTCGTGACGACCGGTGTGCTGCTCCAGCGGCTGCAGCGGGACCAGGAGCTGCCGGGCGTGGACGTCGTCCTGCTCGACGAGTGCCATGAGCGGCATCTGGACGCGGACACGGCGGCGGCGTTCCTGTGGGACGTGCGCGAGGCGCTGCGGCCGGAGCTGAAGCTGGTGGCGGCATCGGCGACGACGGACTGGGACGAGTGGGCACGGCTGCTGGGCGGGGCGCCGGTGGTGGAGGCGCATGGGTCCGCCCACGTGGTCGGCGTCGTGTACGCGCCGCCGGCCCGGCCGGTGCGGCCGTCGCACGGCATGTGGGTGGATCCCGCACTGCTCGGGCATGTGGCGTCGGTGGTGCGGCGGGCACTCTCCGAGCGGGAGGGGGACGTGCTGTGCTTCCTGCCGGGCGTGGGTGAGATCGCGCGCGTGGCGGGACTCCTCGGGGACCTCGGCGGGGTGGACGTGCTCCAGGTGCACGGGCGGGCGCCGGCCGCCGTGCAGGACGCGGTGCTCTCGCCCGGGCAGCGGCGCCGGGTGGTGCTGACGACCTCGGTCGCGGAGTCCTCGTTGACGGTGCCCGGGGTGCGGGTGGTCGTCGACTCGGGGCTGGCGCGGGAGCCACGGGTCGATCACGCGCGCGGACTGAGCGCGCTGGCGACGGTGCGGGCGTCGCAGGCGTCCGGGCGGCAGCGGGCGGGGCGGGCCGGGCGTGAGGCGCCGGGGACCGTCTACCGGTGCTGGCCGGAGGCGGACGAGGGACGTCTGCCGCGGTTCCCGTCGCCGGAGATCAAAGTGGCCGACCTGACGGCGTTCGCCCTTCAGGTGTCCTGCTGGGGTGATGCCGACGCGTCCTCTCTCGCGTTGCTGGATCCGCCGCCGGCCGGGCCGATGGCGGCGGCGCGGGAGGCGCTGACGGCGCTGGGGGCGGTGGACCCGGCCGGCCGCGTCACGGAGCGCGGGCGGGCGCTGGCGCGGCTGGGGGTGCATCCGCGGCTGGGGCGGGCCCTGCTGGACACCGCCGGTGCGGGGGCGGAGGTGGTGGCGCTGCTGTCCGAGGAGGCGCCGCGGGAGTACGGGGACGACCTGGCCGGTGCCGTGCGGACGGCCCGGCGCGGCGGTGACGCCTACGCCGCGCGCTGGCGGACGGAGGTGCAGCGGCTGCGGACCGTCGCCGGGGAGGTGGCCCGGCCCGGGGACACGGCCGTCGACGCGGGCCCGCTCACGGGGGACGACAGGGCGGCCGGTGTCGTCGCCTCGCTCGCCTTCCCCGAGCGGGTCGCCAAGCTCGACGGGGGTTCGTACCTGATGGCCAGCGGCACGCGTGCCGAGCTGCCCGCCGGTTCCCCTCTGCACGGCGCCCGCTGGATCGCGGTCGCCGTGGCCGACCGGCCGCTGGGCCGGGGGCACGCGCGGGTGCGGCTGGGCGCCGTGATCGACGAGGAGGTGGCGCGGTCGGCCGCCGGGTCACTGCTCGACGCACGGCAGGAGGTGCACTGGGCGGGCGGGGACGTCGTCGCGCGGCGGGTCGAGCTGCTGGGCGCGATCGAGCTGGCGGCGCGGCCCCTCACCGACGGCCGCCCCGGTGCCGTACGGCAGGCGCTGCTGGAGGGGTTGCGGCAGGAGGGGTTCGGGCTGCTGCGCTGGTCGCCGGAGGCCGACGTGCTGCGGCAGCGGCTCGCCTTTCTCCGGCTGCACCTCGGGGAGCCCTGGCCGGACGTGTCCGACGAGGCGCTGCACACGCGCGTGGAGGAGTGGCTGGAGCCGGAGCTGAGCCGGGCCCGGCGGCGGGCCGACCTGGCACGGATCGACGCGGGGCAGGCGCTGGCCCGGCTGCTGCCGTGGGCGTCGGGGGAAGCGGCCCGGCTGGAGGAGCTGGCGCCGGAGCGGATCACCGTGCCCAGCGGGTCCAGGATCCGGGTCGACTACACCGATCCGGAGCGGCCCGTGCTCGCGGTGAAGCTGCAGGAGATGTTCGGGCTGCAGGAGTCGCCCCGTCTCGCCGGGATACCGGTGCTGGTCCATCTGCTGTCCCCGGCCGGGCGGCCGGCGGCCGTCACCGCCGACCTCGCCTCGTTCTGGCGCGACGGTTACAAGGGGGTGCGGGCGGAGCTGCGCGGCCGCTATCCGAAGCATCCGTGGCCTCAGGACCCGGCGGCCGCGGAGCCGACCCGGCACACGAACGCGCGGCTCGGTCGCGCCTGACGGCGCGGTGCCCCTCGCGGGGAGGGGCGCCGTGCCGAGCGGGGCGGGTCAGGCGCTCGGGCTCGCCGACGACGAAGGCGGGGAGGAGGGGCTGCCCGAGGGGGACGGGGACGGGCTGGTGGTCGCCTCCGGTGCGGTCACGGTGAGTTCGACGGTCAGCGTGGCGCCGCCCGCGGTGGTGATGCGCAGCAGGAACGTGCCGGTGGTGTCGTCCGCGTACAGCTTCGGGAGTTTCAGCAGGCCGTTCGCGTCGGTCCGCAGGTCCTTCAGGGTGCGGACGGCCTTGCCGTCGGCGTCCTTGAAGTAGGGGCCCTTGTCGTTCGCGGACGGGTCGTCGGCCGACTTGATGAGGGTGGCGGTGGCGGCGACCTTGCCGGCGGCCTTGCCCTTGTAGGTGGCCTTGACCTCGACCTGGTCGGCGAACGTGCCGCCGGCGACGCAGGTCTGCTGGGTGTCGCTGGTGCGGGCGAGGGTGTCCGCGGCGCGCTCGGTCACGGTGGCGGTGTAGGCGACCGCGGGGACCATCCGGCCGACGACGGCCGCGTGGACCGTGAAGTCGCCGGTCTTCTCACCGGCCTGGAGGGCGGGGGCGAGGGCGACGCCGGAGCTGTCGGTGACGACGGTGGCGACGCTCTCGCCGCCCGCGAAGACGGTGTCGGTGTCACCGTCGATGGTGAAGCGGACGCGCACCTTGGCGACGGCCTTGCCGGCCTTCGTCTCGGCGCGGGCGCCGATCCGCTGGGCGAAGGCGTCGCCGGCCATCGCGGTGGGCTTGGTGGCGTTCGTCCGTTCCAGGTGGTCCACCGTGTCGGTGGGCGTGGGTGTGGGCGTGGGCTTCGGCGTGCCGGGGGTGGTGGGCTTGCCGGGCGTGGTCGGCTCGCCCGGCTTCGGGGGCGTGGTGCCGCCGGGCGTGGGCGTCGCGGGCGACGGGTGCGGCGCGGGGGGCGTCGTCGTCGGGTGCGGGTTCGGGCCGGAGGTGCCGGGCTCGCTGGTGTGCGAAGGCAGGGTGCCCGTGCCGTCCGGGATCTCGTGGGTGCCCTTGCGGTAGTACTCCAGCCACGTCAGGACCGTGCTCAGGTAGTCCTGCGAGTTGTTGTAGCTGAGGATCGCCCGGCGCATGTCCTGCTGGGTGGACAGGTCCCAGCCGTTGCGGCACAGGTAGTGGCCGGCGGCGAGGGCGGCGTCGTAGACGTTGTTGGGGTCCTTCAGACCGTCGCCGTTGCCGTCGCGGCCGGCCCACGCCCAGGTGGACGGGATGAACTGCATGGGGCCCACGGCCCGGTCGACGGTGGTGTCGCCGTCGTAGGCGCCGTGGTCGGTGTCCTTGATGAGCGCGAAGCCGTTGCCGTTCAGCGCGGGGCCGAGGATCTTGCCGATCGTGGTGCCGTTCGCGTCGACGCGGCCGCCGCCGGCCTGGCCCGACTCGACCTTGCCGATGGCGGCCAGCAGTTCCCAGGGCAGGTTGCAGCCGGGCTTGGAGGCGCGCAGCTCGGCCGCCGCCTTCTGGTAGGCGTCGAGGACGGTCGCCGGGATGCCGGACTCGGTCGCGCCGGTGGCCGCCGGCGGGACGGTGCCGGTGGTCGGCGCCGGGTTGGGGCTGTTGAGCGGCGGCAGGTCGGTGTAGTACCGCGAGTTGCCGGTGGCGGTGTCGGTTTCGGTTTCGGCGGCCTGCACGTCGGGGGTGGGCGCGGTTCCGGCGGCGGACTGTCTTCCCTGGTCGTCGACCGTGACGCCGGGAGCCTGGGACGCGGAGAGCGCCGCGACCGCCGCAGCGGCCACAGCGGTGGTGAACGCTCCCTTGCGCAGCCTGCTGCCGAATTGCGCCGCCATGTGGTGAACCCCTCCCGTGGACGCCCTGGGCGTCCGTCCCTTTGTGGTGCCGCGCCGTCGTGTTGTGTCCGGTGTGGCCTGCTCGCCTTGGTGTGACGAACGAACCGCCGCTCCGGTTGCCCTCGTGTGGCGATTGGTCCGCCCGGCGCGGCATCCCCGTGACCCTACGACAACTTCCTTTCCTCGGGCACCTGTTCGTGCCCGATTTTTACCGGTTGGCCATGTCCCGTTCGAGGTCCTGTGCGGCACCGCATACGGGACGCCGCTGATCACGTACCGAACACGCCCTGTCAACCCGTGTCGCGGGCAGCCCCGTTGCCGTTCACGCTCAGCGACGCGGCCGCCGTACCGCCCGCTGTGCGGGCGGTACGGCGGCCGGTCACCGCGGGTGCGGGCGAGGTCAGCGGTGTGCTCGAGGAGAGCCGTCCGGCCCGGTGGCCGCAGCGGTCGGGGGCAGCGGGACCACGAACACGGTGAAGGTGCGCGCCGGGCGGGACGGGCGCGGCAGCCGGCTCAGCAGCAGTGCCAGGTAGCTCAGACCCAGCTCGGTCCACAGCCGCCAGCGCGGTGGCTCACCGGGCGTCTCGGCTGCGGCGGTGTCGTCGGCCGCGGCCGACGCGTCGCGGCGCGTGAGGCGGCGGACGAGGGCGGCGGTGCGGCGGCGCAGGGCCTCGACTCGGGTGGTGGGGGCGCGGCCGGTACTGGCGTCCGCCGCGAAGGGCGGAACGGACGGCTGCGGCGCGGAGAGATCCGCCGTGGCGTCGGCTCGGGCCGGTGCCTGGTGCTGGGCCTGAGCTCGTGCCGTGCGGCGGTGGAGCATGCGTATACCCATGCCCGCATCCTGGGGGCAGGGCGCCGGGGGGCGCGTTTCTGCGGGGGCCAGGCGAGTGACGGGCCCTCCGGGGGTTGGCGGGGGCGATGCGGTGGGGGGCTTGTGTCGTCGGGGGTGCGGGTGGTGAGGGTGCGGTGGTGGGGGGCTCGTGCCGTCGGGGGGCTGCGGGTGGTGGGGGGCTGATCGCGCAGTTCCCCGCGCCCCTCAGGTGGGGACGGCGGGCCGGGGAGGGCGGTGCAGCGGCTTTCGCCGCCCGCCACTCTCCCGGCCCTGTGTCCGTCCGGTCAGTGCGCCGCGGACTCCCAGTCGGGGCCGACGCCCACCGAGACGCCGAGGGGGACGCGGAGCTGGACCGCGGCCGCCATCTCGCGGCGGACCAGTTCCTCCGCCCGCTCACGCTCGCCGGGGGCGATCTCCAGCACGATTTCGTCGTGGACCTGGAGCAGCATGCGGGAGGTCAGGTTCGCCTCGCGCAGTGCCCGGTCCACGTTCAGCATCGCGATCTTCACGATGTCGGCCGCCGTGCCCTGGATGGGCGCGTTCAGCGCCATCCGCTCGGCCGCCTCGCGACGCTGGCGGTTGTCGCTGTTGAGGTCGGGCAGATAGCGGCGGCGGCCGAACAGCGTCGCCGTGTACCCCGTCGCCCGCGCCTCGTCGACGACCCGGCGCAGATAGTCCCGCACCCCGCCGAAGCGGTCGAAGTAGGCGTCCATCAGCGTGCGCGCCTCGGCGGCCTCGATGTTCAGCTGCTGGGACAGGCCGAACGCCGACAGGCCGTACGCCAGGCCGTAGGACATCGCCTTGATCTTGCGGCGCATCTCGGCGTCCACGGCGGCGGGCTCCACCGCGAAGACCTGCGAGGCCGCCGTCGTGTGCAGGTCCTCGCCCGAGGTGAACGCCTCGATCAGGCCCGCGTCCTCCGACAGGTGGGCCATCACGCGCAGCTCGATCTGGCTGTAGTCGGCGGTCATCAGCGACTCGTAGCCCTCGCCGACGACGAAACCGCGGCGGATCGCGCGGCCCTCGTCGGTGCGGACCGGGATGTTCTGCAGGTTCGGGTCGGTGGAGGAGAGCCGGCCGGTCGCCGCGACCGTCTGGTTGAACGAGGTGTGGATCCGGCCGTCCGAGGCGATCGTCTTGATCAGGCCCTCGACCGTGACGCGCAGCTTGGCCTGCTCACGGTGGCGGAGCATGATCACCGGCAGCTCGTTGTCGGTCTGGCCGGCGAGCCAGGCGAGGGCGTCGGCGTCGGTGGTGTAGCCGGTCTTGGTCTTCTTCGTCTTCGGCAGGCCCAGCTCGCCGAAGAGGACCTCCTGGAGCTGCTTGGGCGAGCCGAGGTTGAACTCGTGGCCTGCCGCCGCGTGCGCCTCCTTCACGGCCTGCTGCACGGCGCCCGCGAACATCTGCTCCATGGTCTCCAGGTGGGAGCGGTCCGCGGCGATGCCGTGCCGCTCCATGCGGGCCAGCAGCGCGGAGGTGGGCAGCTCCATGTCGCGCAGCAGGTCCGCGGCGCCGACCTCCTCCAGCTTGCTCTCGAACGCCTCGCCCAGGTCGAGGACGGCGCGCGCCTGGATCATCAGCGCCTCGGCCTCGGCGCCGTCGTCCGCGCCGAAGGCGAGCTGGCCGTCGGCCGCGGCGGCGGGTGCCAGCTCGCGGTGCAGGTACTCCATCGACAGAGCGTCCAGGTCGAAGGAGCGGCGGCCGGGCTTGACCAGGTACGCGGCGAGCGCGGTGTCCATGGCGACACCGGCGATGCTCCAGCCGTGCTCGGCGAAGACCCGCATGGCGCGCTTCACGTCGTGGAACACCTTGGGCCGCTCGGCGTCGGCGAGCCAGGCGGCGAACGCGTTCTCGTCGGCCTCGTCGAGCTGGGACGGGTCGAACCAGGCGGCCGGGCCGCCGGCCGTGGCCAGCGCGACCTCGGCGACGGAGCCGGTGCCCAGCCCCCAGGTGTCGACGGTGGCGATGCCGAGCGGCTCGCCGCCGTGCTCGGCCAGCCAGCCGGTCAGCTCGCCGCTGCCCAGCACCGTGCCGTCCAGTTCGACGCCGTCCGTGACGACCGGGGTCGTCTCCGCCTCCGCCGCGCCGGGGTCGACGGCGAGCAGCCGCTCGCGCAGCGACGGGTTACGGATCTCCAGGGTGTCCAGGATCATCGCGACGGCCTTGCGGTCGTAGGCCGGGCGCTCCAGGTCGGCGACCGTCTTGCCCAGCGGCACCTGCCGCTCCAGCTCGGTGAGGCGGCGGTTGAGCTTGACGGCCTCCAGGTGGTCGCGGAGGTTCTGCCCGGCCTTGCCCTTGACCTCCTCCACACGCTCGACCAGCTCGGCGAAGGAACCGAACTGGTTGATCCACTTCGCGGCGGTCTTCTCGCCGACGCCGGGGATGCCGGGGAGGTTGTCGGAGGGGTCACCGCGCAGCGCCGCGAAGTCGGGGTACTGGGCGGGCGTCAACCCGTACTTCTCGAAAACCTTCTCCGGGGTGAACCGGGTCAGCTCCGAGACGCCCTTCGTCGGGTACAGCACCGTGACGTGGTCGCTGACCAGCTGGAAGGAGTCGCGGTCGCCGGTGACGATCAGCACCTCGAAGCCCTGGTCGGCGGCCTGCGTGGCGAGCGTGGCGATGATGTCGTCCGCCTCGAAGCCGTCGACGGCGAAGCGGGAGACGTGCATCGCGTCGAGCAGCTCGCCGATCAGCTCGACCTGGCCCTTGAACTCGTCGGGGGTCTTGGAGCGGTTCGCCTTGTACTCGGTGAACTCCTGCGAGCGCCACGTCTTGCGGGAGACGTCGAAGGCGACCGCGAAGTGCGTGGGCGCCTCGTCGCGGAGGGTGTTCGCCAGCATCGAGGCGAAGCCGTAGATCGCGTTCGTCGGCTGGCCGGTCGCGGTGGTGAAGTTCTCCGCGGGCAGCGCGAAGAACGCGCGATAGGCCAGGGAGTGCCCGTCCATGAGCATCAGGCGCGGGCGGCTGCCGCCGGGGGTGCTGTCGGTCTTCTTCGCTGCTGTCTCTGCCACGCCCCCGATCCTGCCACGCCGCACTGACAGCGAGCCGCCGGCGGGTGGCTGCCGTCGGCTGGGGAGGGGCTGCCGCCAGCCGCCGGCGGGTGGCTGCCGTCGGCCGGGGAGGGGCTGCGGTGGGCTGTCGCCGGCTGCGGGGAGGCGGCCTGCGCGGCGCCGCCGGGCCGCTGTGCCCGGGTGCGCCGCCGGGGTTCGCTCGACCGGGGCTGCCGGGTCGCGCCGCCGCTGCGGGGCCTCCGTCCCCGCAGAGTGTGGGGGGCCGCACAAGGGACGGAAGCGTGAGGCGACGTGGCGGGGCGTGCAGCGCGACGTGATCAAACAGGAAACGGCGCATGTGAGCCATCGGTCCTGCGAGGCCCGCCCCCCCCGGATCCGCACCCGCGCCGTACCCGGCGGCGAGCCGTGCCCCCACGCACCCGGGCCCGAGTCACCTCCGTACAGCTCCCGGACTGCGACCGACCGCTCCCCCGCTGGCGCCGAGCGGGGCCGCCCCGCGAGTGGACCGGCGCGGACCCTTCCGGGTCATCGCCCGCCCGGCAGGGCACGCACGCCCAGGGGGCTGATCGTTGTCGGTGGGCCGTGCGAGGATCTGAGGCCGTACCACCGACGTGTACCCGAAGGAGAGTGCGCGAATGGCGACGAAGCCGCCGAAGGCCGACCCCGTCCAGGACGCGCCGCAGGTCGCGGAGCCGAAGCGCGCCGCGGCCGGGCTGCCGGCCATCGGGTACACGCTGCGCATGGCCCAGCAGCAGATGGGCATGAAGCGCACCATGCTCACGCTGCTGAGCGTGAACCAGAAGGACGGCTTCGACTGCCCCGGCTGCGCCTGGCCGGAGCCGGACCACCGGCACAAGGCGGAGTTCTGCGAGAACGGCGCGAAGGCGGTCGCCGAGGAGGCCACGCTGCGCCGGGTCACCCCGGAGTTCTTCGCCGCGCACCCGGTCTCCGACCTGGCGACCAGAAGCGGGTACTGGCTGGGGCAGCAGGGTCGTCTGACGCATCCCATGTATCTGCCCGAGGGCGCCGACCACTACGAGCCGGTCACCTGGGAGCGCGCCTTCGGCATCGTCGCCGAGGAGATCGCCGCGCTCGGCTCCCCGGACGAGGCCGTCTTCTACACGTCGGGCCGCACCAGCAACGAGGCCGCGTTCCTCTACCAGCTCTTCGCCCGCGAGCTGGGCACGAACAACCTGCCGGACTGCTCCAACATGTGCCACGAGTCCTCCGGCTCGGCCCTCGGTGAGACGATCGGCGTCGGCAAGGGCAGCGTCCTGCTGGACGACCTCCACCAGGCCGACCTGATCATCGTCGCCGGACAGAACCCGGGCACGAACCACCCGCGCATGCTCTCGGCGCTGGAGAAGGCCAAGGCGAACGGCGCGAAGATCATCAGCGTCAACCCGCTGCCCGAGGCCGGCCTGGAGAAGTTCCACAACCCGCAGACCGCCAAGGGCCTCACTTCGGGTGCCGCGCTCACCGACCTGTTCCTGCAGATCCGCATCGGCGGCGACCAGGCCCTCTTCCGCCTCCTGAACAGGCTGATCCTCGAGACCGAGGGCGCCGTCGACGAGGAGTTCGTCCGCGAACACACCCACGGCTACGAGGAGTTCGCGCGGGCCGCCCGCGCCGCCGACTGGGACGAGACGCTCACCGCGACCGGTCTGACGCGCGAGGACATCGAGCGGGCCCTGTCCATGGTCCTCGCCTCGCAGCGCACCATCGTGTGCTGGGCGATGGGCCTCACCCAGCACAAGCACTCCGTGCCGACGATCAGGGAAGTCGTCAACTTCCTGCTGCTGCGCGGCAACATCGGCCGTCCCGGCGCGGGCGTGTGCCCGGTGCGCGGCCACTCCAACGTGCAGGGCGACCGCACCATGGGCATCTTCGAGCGCCCGGCGCCGGCCTTCCTGGACGCGCTGGAGAAGGAGTTCGGCTTCGCTCCGCCGCGCGAGCACGGCTACGACGTCGTCCGGGCCATCCGCGCGCTGCGCGACGGCGAGGCGAAGGTGTTCTTCGCGATGGGCGGCAACTTCGTCTCCGCGTCCCCCGACACGGAGGTCACCGAGGCGGCCATGCGGCGCGCCCGCCTGACGGTGCACGTGTCGACGAAGCTCAACCGCTCCCATGTGGTGACGGGTGCGCGGGCGCTGATCCTGCCGACACTCGGCCGCACCGAACGGGATCTGCAGGAGGGCGGCGAGCAGTTCGTCACCGTCGAGGACTCCATGGGCATGGTGCACGCCTCCCGTGGCCGGCTGGAGCCGGCGAGCCGGCATCTGCTGTCCGAGCCGGCCATCGTGTGCCGTCTCGCCCGCCGGGTGCTCGGGGAGCGGAGCGTCGCACCCTGGGAGGAGTTCGAGAAGGACTACGCGACGATCCGCGACCGCATCGCGCGTGTGGTCCCCGGCTTCGCGGACTTCAACGCGCGCGTGGCCCGCCCGGGCGGCTTCGCGCTGCCGCACGCCCCGCGTGACGAGCGGCGCTTCCCGACGGCCACCGGCAAGGCCAACTTCACCGCCGCCCCGGTGGAGTTCCCGAAGCTGCCTGAGGGCCGGCTGCTGCTGCAGACACTGCGCTCGCACGACCAGTACAACACCACGATCTACGGCCTCGACGACCGTTACCGGGGAATCCGGGACGGCCGCCGGGTGGTGCTGGTCAACCCCGAGGACGCCCGCGTCCTGGGCGTCACCGACGGCTCCTACGTCGACCTGGTCAGCGAGTGGCAGGACGGGGTGGAGCGGCGGGCGCCCGGCTTCCGGGTGGTGCACTACCCGACCGCGCGGGGCTGCGCGGCGGCCTACTACCCGGAGACGAACGTCCTGGTGCCGCTGGACGCCACCGCGGACACCAGCAACACCCCGGCCAGCAAGTCCGTCGTGGTCCGTCTGGAACAATCGGCCACCGACTGAGCGTTCGCTTAAGTCAGCAGGGCTCAGGCGTCCGCCTGAGCCGGCAAGGACGTGTCACGACGACGAACGGAGCCGGGCCCATGGGCGAGCAGCACGACGTGAAGTTCCCGCAGGAGGTCCTCGACGAGTACGCCGCCCTCGGCATCGACCTGCCGGCCCTCTTCTCCGCGGGGCACCTCGGGACGCGCATGGGCGTGCAGATCCGGGAGGCCTCCGCCGAGCGGGTCGTCGGCACCATGCCGGTGGAGGGCAACACCCAGCCCTACGGCCTGCTGCACGGCGGTGCGTCCGCGGTGCTCGCCGAGACGCTGGGCTCGGTCGGCTCGATGCTGCACGGCGGCAGCACCAAGATCGCCGTGGGCGTGGACCTCAACTGCACCCACCACCGCGGGGTGCGTTCCGGCCTGGTGACCGGGGTGGCGACGCCCGTGCACCGGGGCCGCTCGACGGCGACGTACGAGATCGTCATCTCGGACGAGCAGGGGCGGCGCGTGTGCACCGCCCGCCTGACGTGCCTGCTGCGTGACGTCAGGCCCGGCGACGAAGCCGCCGCCCGCCCGGCCGGCTGACCCGATCCCGCCGCCCCGACCCGCGCACGCCCGGCCGGCCGACCTCCAGCCCCCGGGGCCCCGCACTCCCGGCCGGCCCCCAACCCCGGGCCCCCGGGCCCCCGCACCCCCGGCCGACCCCGGCCCGGGCCCCCACCCCCGGCCGGCCTCCGGTCCCCCCGGCCCCGCCGGCCGGCACCGGCCTCCCTCGCGGGGCCGGCCCGCCCCTGCCGGGGAGGCCAAC
Organism: Streptomyces sp. NPDC028635; assembly: GCF_040637635.1. Lineage (NCBI taxonomy): Bacteria > Bacillati > Actinomycetota > Actinomycetes > Kitasatosporales > Streptomycetaceae > Streptomyces > Streptomyces sp. NPDC028635. The sequence continues at coordinate 59,182 of NZ_JBEZWX010000030.1, forward strand.
GCCCCACCCCCGCACCGCCCTTCACCCGAAGCCGTCCGTCCCCCTCCCACCGGGACGGGCGGCTTCGGCTTTTCCGGGGGCATCACGGACAAAGAAGCCGGTTCCCCCGCGCAAGATCACGATCACCCCCGCACCCCCCAATGCGGAAATCTGGCGAGGAATCCGCGATTCCTTTTTCTGATCCGTAACCGTGCGTAATGCGAACGCAATAAACGATCACTCTTTTCGCTTGATCATCTTCTGGGGCCCGCCCCGGCCCGGGCCCCGTCAGTGGCCCATGGCAACGATTCCCGGTAATCAGCAAAAACGCCGAGACGCCTGAACGCACCCTGGCGAGTCCTGCGGATTCTCAGAATCCGGACGGGGCGAATCAGCCTGAATTCCGCTGTTCCCCCCACGCTGCACCGCTCTGCATTACGTCGTGTCATAACAAGAGCGTCACAGCATGGGACAGACACTCCTCCACGTTCCCCACACACGCTTAGAGTCACCGCCAGTCACCGCGCCGTCGGAATGCCACTTCGGCCCAGCGCTCGACTCAGCCGTTTCCACGGGGATTCGGCTGTGCCAGGGAAAGGACTGATCGTGCGTCAACGTTCGCTCATCGCCATCACCGCCGCGCTGGCGGCGGGAGCACTGACCCTCACCGCCTGCGGCTCGCGTGACAAGGACGGTGGCTCGGACTCCGGGAACGGCGGCGGCACCAAGGTCGTCATCGGCGTAGACGCGCCCCTCACGGGCGACCTGTCCGCGATCGGCCTCGGCATCAAGAACTCCGTCGACCTCGCCGTCAAGCAGGCCAACAAGAACAAGGCCGTCGACGGCATCACCTTCGAGACGCAGGCCCTGGACGACCAGGCCCAGCCGTCCTCCGGCCAGCAGAACGCCACCAAACTGGTCGCCAACAAGGACGTCCTCGGCGTCGTCGGCCCGCTGAACTCCTCCGTCGCCGAGTCCATGCAGAAGGTCTTCGACGACGCCAAGCTGGTCGAGGTCTCCCCCGCCAACACCAACCCGTCGCTCACCCAGGGCACCAACTGGGCGACCAGCAAGACCCGCACGTACAAGTCGTACTTCCGCACCGCGACCACGGACGCCGTCCAGGGCCCGTTCGCCGCCCAGTACGTCTTCAACAAGGCCAAGAAGAAGAAGGTCTTCGTCATCGACGACAAGAAGACCTACGGCGCCGGCCTCGCGGGCACCTTCACCACCGAGTTCAAGAAGCTCGGCGGCACCGTCGCCGGCACCGAGCACATCAACCCCGACGCCAAGGACTTCTCCGCGGTCGCCACCAAGGTCAAGAACTCCGGCGCCGACGTCGTCTACTACGGCGGCGAGTACCCCCAGGCCGGCCCGCTCAGCAAGCAGATCAAGGCCGCGGGCGCCCAGGTCCCGGTCGTCGGCGGCGACGCCATCTACGACCCCACCTACGTCAAGCTCGCCGGCGCCGCCAGCAACGGCGACCTCGCCACCTCCGTCGGCGCCCCGCTCGAAGAGCTCCCCTCCGCCAAGCAGTTCCTGGACAACTACAAGGCGGGCGGCTACAAGGAGGCCTACGGCGCGTACGGCGGCTACGCCTACGACTCCGCGCAGGCCATCATCGAGGCCGTCAAGAAGGTCGTCGCCGACAACAACGGCAAGCTGCCCTCCGACGCCCGCGCCAAGATCATGGAGGCCATGCAGAACGTCTCCTTCGACGGAGTGACCGGCAAGGTCTCCTTCGATCAGTACGGTGACACCACCAACAAGCAGCTCACCGTCTACGCCGTCGAGAACGGGACCTGGAAGACCGTGGAGTCCGGCACCTACAACGGTGGCTGACCCGCACTTCCCGCACCATCCATGAGCCGCGCGGGGCGCTGTTCCACTTGGCGCCCCGCGCGGACTCACATCCGGACATCCGGCACATCCGTCGAACATCCGAACGTCTCGGAGGACATGCGGTGAACGAACTGCCGCAGCAGCTGGTCAACGGCCTGCTACTGGGATCCATGTACGGGCTGGTCGCCATTGGCTACACGATGGTCTACGGCATCGTCCAGCTCATCAACTTCGCCCACGGCGAGATCTTCATGACCGGGGCGTTCGGCGCCCTCACGGTCTACGCCTACGTCCTGCCCGACGGCACCAGCATGTGGATAGCCCTCCCCCTCATGCTGATCGGCGGCATCATCGTCGCCGTCCTCGTCGCCGTCGCAGCGGAACGATTCGCCTACCGGCCCCTGCGCACCGCCCCCCGACTGGCGCCCCTCATCACCGCCATCGGCCTCTCCCTCGCGCTGCAGCAGGCCGTCTGGGCCTGGTACCCCGAGGCCAAGTCCGCCCGCACCTTCCCCCAGATCCCGGGCGGCCCCTTCCACATCGGCAGTGTCACCATCCAGACCGGCGACATCTTCCTGCTGATCGCGGCCCCCCTGAGCATGGCCGTCCTGGCGTACTTCGTCATGAAGACCCGCACCGGCCGCGGCATGCAGGCCACCGCGCAGGACCCGGACACCGCCAAGCTCATGGGCATCAACACCGACCGCATCATCGTGATCGCGTTCGCCCTCGGCGCCGCCTTCGCCGCCGTCGCCGGAGTCGCCAACGGCCTCAAGTACGGCCAGATCGACTTCAAGATGGGCTTCATCCTCGGCCTGAAGGCCTTCACCGCAGCCGTCCTCGGCGGCATCGGCAACATCTACGGCGCCATGATCGGCGGCGTCGTCCTCGGCGTCGCCGAGACCATCGCCGCCGCCTACATCTCCGATCTCCCCGGCATGGACAAGTTCGGCAGCCAGTCCTGGGCCGACGTCTGGGCCTTTGTACTCCTCATCCTTGTTCTGCTGCTCAGGCCCCAGGGCCTGCTCGGCGAGCGCGTCGCGGACAGGGCGTGACACCGATGACCACACAGACCACCGCACCCGAAACCCCCAGCGCCCCCACCGCCGGAACCCCCACCGGACTCATCGGCATCCCGGCCACCCTCGGCCGCGCCCTCGCCACCGCCGGCGCCGTCCTCACCATCGTCGCCACCTTCCTCGCCTGGACCTGGACACAGGAATTCCCCGGCGACCTCACCGTCTACGGCTACCCCGGCGGCCTCCAGGTCCTCGTCCTCATCGGCGGCATCCTCACCACCGTCCTCGCCGTCGCCTCCTACGACGTGAAGTACCTGCGCTGGCTCGTCCCCGCCGGCGCCGACGCCGCCCTCAAGTTCGCGGCGCTCGCCACCTTCGCCACCGCCTGGTACACCGTCATCTCCATCAGCGTCGAACTCGGCGGCGTCGTCAACCTCGAACCCGGCGGCTACCTCGTCGCCGTCACCAGCCTCGTCGCCCTCCTCGGCGCCCTCGCGCTGCCCTTCCAGCGGCCCGAACCCGACCCCATCGACCCCGACGACAACGGCTGGGAACACTTCAAGAACCGCGCCGCACACGGCCGGGCCACCCTCAAGGCGGCCTTCACCGGCGGCAGCGCGCGCCCCGCGCCGAAGCTCCCCGCGTTCGCCGAGATCCTGGTCATCGTCGCCGTCCTCGCCGTCGCCCTCGTCGTCTTCACCTACGGCATCGGCACCGAGTACGACGAACTCTTCGTCGGCTTCCTCATCACCGCGGGCTTCGGCTTCGCCGCCCTCGCCAAGGCCGGCCTCGTCGCCCACGCCTCCGAGATCACCGCCCGCCACCAGAACATCACCATGGTCGGCGCCTTCGTCACCGCCGCCCTGTTCCCCTTCACCCAGACCGACGACCAGTACGCGACCCTCGGCGTCTACATCCTCATCTTCGCCACCGTCGCCCTCGGCCTGAACATCGTTGTCGGCCTCGCCGGCCTCCTCGACCTCGGCTACGTCGCCTTCCTCGGCGTCGGCGCCTACGCCGCGGCCCTCGTCTCCGGCTCCCCCAGCTCACCGCTGCACGTGCACTTCCCGTTCTGGGCCGCCGTGCTCGTCGGCGCCGCAGCCTCCCTCGTGTTCGGCGTCCTCATCGGCGCCCCCACCCTGCGACTGCGCGGCGACTACCTCGCCATCGTCACCCTCGGCTTCGGAGAGATCTTCCGCATCACCGTCAACAACCTCGACGGCACCTCCGGACCCGACATCACCAACGGCTCCAACGGCATCTCCTCCATCCCCAACCTGAACATCCTCGGCTGGGACCTCGGCGCCGAACACACCATCGCCGGCTTCACCATCGGCCGGTTCGCCAACTACTTCCTGCTGATGCTGCTCATCACGGCCGTCGTCGTCCTCGTCTTCCGACGCAGCGGCGACTCCCGCATCGGCCGCGCCTGGGTCGCCATCCGCGAGGACGAGACCGCCGCCCTCGCCATGGGCATCAACGGCTTCCGGGTCAAACTCATCGCCTTCGCCGTCGGCGCCTCCCTCGCCGGACTCGCCGGCACCGTCCAGGCCCACGTCACCTACACCGTGACCCCCGAGCAGTACCAGTTCGCCGGCCCCATCCCGCCCAACAGCGCCTTCCTGCTCGCCGCGGTCGTCCTCGGCGGCATGGGCACCATCGGCGGCCCCCTCATCGGCGCCTCCCTGCTCTACCTCATCCCCAACAAGCTGCAGTTCCTCGGCGACTACCAGCTCTTCGCCTTCGGCGTCGCACTCATCCTCCTGATGCGCTTCCGCCCCGAAGGCCTCGTCGCCAACCGGCGCCGGCAGCTCGAATTCCACGACGACGCCGAAGTGCCCGCAGTCCTCGGCAAGACAGGGGCCTGACACAAGATGACCACCCAGACCATCACCAGCGGCGAGACCGTCCTCGACGCACGCGGCGTCACCATGCGCTTCGGCGGCCTCACCGCCGTACGCGGCGTCGACCTCACCGTGGGCAGCGGCGAGATCGTCGGACTCATCGGCCCCAACGGCGCCGGCAAGACCACCTTCTTCAACTGCCTCACCGGCCTGTACGTCCCCACCGAGGGCGAAGTCCGCTACAAAGGCAACGTCCTGCCGCCCAAATCCTTCAAGGTCACCGCGGCCGGCATCGCCCGCACCTTCCAGAACATCCGCCTGTTCGCCAACATGACGGTCCTCGAGAACGTCCTCGTCGGCCGCCACACCCGCACCAAGGAAGGCTTCTGGTCCGCCGTCCTGCGCGGCCCCGGCTTCCACAAGGCGGAGAAGGCCTCCCGCGAACGCGCCATGGAACTCCTCGAGTTCGTCGGCCTCGCCGGCAAGGCCGACCACCTCGCCCGCAACCTCCCCTACGGCGAACAGCGCAAGCTGGAGATCGCCCGCGCCCTCGCCAGCGAGCCCGGCCTGCTCCTCCTCGACGAGCCGACGGCCGGCATGAACCCGCAGGAGACCCGCACCACCGAGGAACTCGTCTTCGCCATCCGCGACCAGGGCATCGCCGTCCTCGTCATCGAGCACGACATGCGGTTCATCTTCAACCTCTGCGACCGCGTCGCCGTCCTCGTCCAGGGCGAAAAACTCATCGAGGGCGACAGCGCCACCGTCCAGGGCGACGAACGCGTCATCGCCGCCTACCTCGGCGAACCCTTCGAAGGCGACCCCGGCGAAGCCGAAGCCGCCCGCGTCGAAGCCGCCGAAGCCCAGGCCCCCGCCCCGACGGCCGAGGCCACGACGGACGCCGCGCCCGGCAAGGAGAACGACCGATGACCGCACTGCTCGAAGTCGAGGACCTCCGCGTCGCCTACGGCAAGATCGAAGCCGTCAAGGGCATCTCGTTCAAGGTCGAAGCAGGCGAAGTCGTCACCCTCATCGGCACCAACGGCGCCGGCAAGACGACCACCCTGCGCACCCTCTCCGGCCTCCTCAAGCCCGTCGGCGGCCAGATCAAGTTCAACGGCAAGTCGCTCAAGAAGGTCCCCGCCCACCAGATCGTCTCCCTCGGGCTCGCCCACTCCCCCGAAGGGCGGCACATCTTCCCGCGCATGACCATCGAGGACAACCTCCGCCTCGGAGCCTTCCTGCGCAGCGACCGCCCCGGCATCGAAAAAGACATCCAGCGCGCCTACGACCTCTTCCCCATCCTGGGCGAACGGCGCAAGCAGGCCGCCGGCACCCTCTCCGGCGGCGAACAGCAGATGCTCGCCATGGGCCGCGCCCTGATGTCCCAGCCCAAGCTGCTCATGCTGGACGAACCCTCCATGGGCCTCTCCCCCATCATGATGCAGAAGATCATGGCCACCATCGCCGAGCTGAAGTCCCAGGGCACCACCATCCTGCTCGTCGAACAGAACGCCCAGGCGGCGCTCTCCCTCGCCGACCAGGGCCACGTCATGGAAATCGGCAAGATCGTCCTGTCCGGCACCGGACGCGACCTCCTGCACGACGAGTCCGTCCGCAAGGCCTACCTCGGCGAAGACTGAGCATCCCCGCCCCGCACACGACGAGGCCCGCGCCCCCTCCCCGGGGACGCGGGCCTCGCCCGTACGACCGTGATCAGCCCTTCGCGGCCTTCTTCTCCTCGGCGTCCTGGATGACCGCCTCGGCGACCTGCTGCATCGACATACGGCGATCCATCGACGTCTTCTGGATCCACCGGAACGCCGCCGGCTCCGTCAGCCCGTACTCCGTCTGAAGGATCGACTTCGCCCGGTCCACCAGCTTGCGCGTCTCCAGCCGCAGCGTGAGGTCCGCGACCTCCTTCTCCAGCGTCTTCAGCTCCGTGAACCGAGACACGGCCATCTCGATCGCCGGAACGACATCGCTCTTGGAGAACGGCTTCACGAGGTACGCCATCGCCCCCGCGTCCCGCGCCCGCTCCACCAGGTCGCGCTGCGAGAACGCGGTCAGCATCAGCACCGGCGCGATGCCCTCCTCGGCGATCTTCTCGGCCGCCGAGATGCCGTCGAGCTTCGGCATCTTCACGTCCAGGATCACGAGGTCCGGCTGATGCTCACGGGCCAGCTCGATCGCCTGCTCGCCGTCACCGGCCTCGCCGACGACGGAGTAGCCCTCCTCCTCGAGCATCTCTTTGAGGTCGAGCCGGATCAGGGCCTCGTCCTCAGCGATGACGACACGGGTCGTCAGCGGAGGCACGTGCGACTTGTCGTCGTCGGTCACGTCAGCGGGCTGGGGCGACTCGGCGGTCACAGGAGCTCCTCGTTCAGGGCAGGGGTACTGCTGACAAGAGCCTACCTAGCTGCGGTAAGGTGGGTGCGCGGAGGGTCAGGGATGACCTTTGATTCTGCGAGCCCCGGTAGCCCAATTGGCAGCAGGCAACGGATTCAAAACCCGTACAGTGTCGGTTCGAGTCCGACCCGGGGCACTTTTCCTTGGTTTCCAAGGTCAGCGTTTCCCAGGCCGAAAGAGAAGGGCCCCTCAGCGAGGGGCCCTTTTGCGTTGCCCGGGAATGTCACCTTCCCGGCGGACGCCGCCTTCCCGGCCGATGCCGTCGTCTCCGGCGGGACCTACTTCGGGCTGTCGTCCTCGCCGATGTGGTGGACTCGGACCATGTTCGTCGAGCCGGAGACTCCGGGCGGGGAGCCGGCGGTGATGACGACCACGTCGCCCTTGGCGCAGCGGCCGTATTTCAGGAGCAGTTCGTCGACCTGGTCGACCATGGCGTCGGTGGAGTCGACGTGGGGGCCGAGGAAGGTTTCGACGCCCCAGCTGGTGCTGAGCTGGGAGCGGGTGGCGGGGTCGGGAGTGAAGGCGAGGACGGGGATCGGGGAGCGGTAGCGGGAGAGGCGGCGGGCGGTGTCGCCGGACTGGGTGAAGGCGACGAGGAATTTCGCGCCGAGGAAGTCGCCCATTTCGGCGGCGGCGCGGGCGACGGCTCCGCCCTGGGTGCGGGGTTTGTTGCTGTCGGTGAGCGGGGGGAGGCCCTTGGCCAGCATGTCCTCCTCCGCCGCGGCGACGATCTTGGCCATGGTCTTGACCGTGTCGATGGCGTGTTTGCCGACGCTGGTCTCGCCGGAGAGCATGACGGCGTCGGTGCCGTCGAGGACGGCGTTGGCGACGTCGCTGGCTTCGGCGCGGGTGGGGCGCGCGTTCTCGATCATGGAGTCGAGCATCTGGGTGGCGACGATGACCGGCTTGGCGTTGCGCTTGGCGAGTTTGATGGCGCGCTTCTGGACGATGGGGACCTGTTCGAGTGGCATTTCGACGCCGAGGTCGCCGCGGGCGACCATGATGCCGTCGAAGGCGGCGACGATGTCGTCGATGGCCTCGACCGCCTGGGGTTTTTCGACTTTGGCGATGACGGGGAGGCGGCGGCCTTCCTCGTCCATGATGCGGTGGACGTCGAGGATGTCCTTGCCGGAGCGGACGAAGGACAGGGCGATGACGTCGAAGCCGGTGCGCAGGGCCCAGCGCAGGTCGTCTTCGTCTTTTTTGGACAGGGCGGGGACGGAGACGGCGACGCCGGGCAGGTTGAGGCCCTTGTGGTCGGAGATCACGCCGCCTTCGACGACGCGGGTGCGGACGCGGGGGCCGTCGACGCCGGTGACTTCGAGGCAGACTTTGCCGTCGTCGACGAGGATGCGTTCGCCGGGGGTGACGTCGTCGGCGAGGCCGTGGTAGGTGGTGCCGCACTGGTCGTGGTTGCCTTCGGCGCCGTCTTCGACGGTGATGGTGAAGGTGTCGCCGCGTTCAAGGAGTACGGGTCCTTCGGTGAAGCGGCCGAGGCGGATCTTCGGTCCCTGAAGATCGGCGAGGATGCCGACGCTGCGGCCGGTTTCGTCGGCCGCCTTGCGCACACGGTGGTAGCGCTCCTCGTGCTCGGCGTGGCCGCCGTGGCTGAGGTTGAAGCGGGCGACGTCCATTCCGGCGTCGACCAGGGCTTTGATCTGGTCGTATGTGTCGGTGGCGGGGCCCAGGGTGCAGACGATTTTCGCTCGGCGCATGAGTCGAGCCTATGACTTACCGGTGGGTAGAGAATTGGCCGGGCGTGACTACTCAACAACCTTTGAGTGAAGTGCTATTGACAAGTGTTGAATTGTGCGGCGGTGCGCTCCGATGAGCGTACGGATGTCATTCGTTCGGGTGCCCCGGCAGGGTTTTCGAATACCGGAATTCTGAATGCGGCGGTCACAGGCGGGGCGGGACCATCGTGAACCGTGCGTTGATCTGTGCGTGGACGTGCTGGCGCTGGGGTTCGAGGTCGAGCGGCGGGGCGGCCGCGGCGGGTTCGGCGGGACCGCCGTAGGTCAGGGAGCGGGCGCGGCCGGGGGCCGGGGGGTAGGGCGGGGTGGGGCTTTCCGCGCCGATGTCGGCGAGTTCGACGAGGGCGGCGAGGGTGGTGCCGAGCGCTTCGGCGTATTCGCGGGCGCGCTGGACGGCGGCCTGGACCGCTTGCCGGCGTGCGGTGCGGTGGACGGGTGAGTCGGGGCGCAGGGACCACCAGGGGCCGTCGACCCGGGTGAGGTCCAGGTCGGCGAGGCGGGTGGTGAGTTCGCCGAGTGCCGTGAAGTCGGTGAGTTCGGCGGTGAGGTGGACGGCGCCGTGGTAGGTGCGGACGTGTTCGCCGCGGCTCTTGGGGGTGAGGACGGGGGTGAGGGTGAGGGCTCCGGTCTCGAGGCGTTCGACGGCGTCGCCGTAGGACTTGACCAGGTCGAGGACGTCGGCGTTGCGTCGGGTGAGGTCGGCCAGGGTGGTGCGGCGGTCCTTGCCGCGGGCGGTGACCGTGACGCCGATGCGGGCGAGTTCGGGGTCGACTTCGAGGTGGGCTTCGCCGCGCACGGCGATGCGGGGGGCGTCGGGGGTGCCGTAGGGCAGGGCGGTGGGTTCCTGAGTGGGCGTCATGGGGTCACTGTCGCAGTTGTGGTCACCAGATCGAAACCTCCGGGGCCTGTTGCGTGCCGCTGAGCGCGGGTCAGAATCTACGCGCGTTATCTACGCGCGTCGTTGTCCCGTGCGCGTCGTTGTCCCGTCCCACGAGGGCGTTGTAGCGAGGAGAGGCAGGCCATGGCGTTGAACCGCCGGAAGTTTCTGGAGAAGTCGGCAGCGACCGGGGCGGGGGTGGCCGTGGCGAGTGCGGTGACGGCTCCCGCCGCGCAGGCGGCGCCCGCCGGCCGGGGCCGTGAGAAGCGGTACGCGCTGACCGTGATGGGGACGACGGACCTGCACGGGCACGTCTTCAACTGGGACTACTTCAAGGACGCGGAGTACGCCGACAAGGCGGGCAACGCTCAGGGTCTGGCGCGTATCTCGACGCTGGTGAACCAGATCCGGGCGGAGCGGGGCCGGGAGAACACCCTGCTGCTGGACGCGGGTGACACCATCCAGGGCACGCCGCTGACGTACTACTTCGCGAAGGTGGACCCGATCACCGCCCAGGGTGGTCCGGTGCATCCGATGGCGCGGGCGATGAACGCGATCGGGTACGACGCGGCGGCGCTGGGCAATCACGAGTTCAACTACGGCATCGAGACGCTGCGCAAGTTCGAGGAGCAGCTGGACTTCCCGCTGCTGGGCGCGAACGCGGTGGACGCGAAGACGCTGCGGCCGGCGTTCCCGCCGTATGTCATCAAGACGTTCCATGTGAAGGGCGCGCGGCCGGTGAAGGTGGCGGTGCTGGGGCTGACCAACCCCGGGATCGCGATCTGGGACAAGGCGTATGTGCAGGGGAAGCTGGCGTTCCCGGGTCTGGAGGAGCAGGCCGCGAAGTGGGTGCCGAAGCTGAGGTCGATGGGTGCGGACGTGGTGATCGTCTCGGCGCACTCGGGTACGTCGGGGACGTCGTCCTACGGTGACCAGGTGCCGTACGTGGAGAACGCGGCGGCGAACGTGGCGAAGCAGGTGCCGGGGATCGACGCGATCCTGGTCGGGCACGCGCACCTGGAGATTCCGGAGCTGAAGGTCGTCAACGAGCAGACGGGAAAGACCGTCGTGCTGTCGGAGCCGCTCTGCTATGCGGAGCGGCTGACGGTGTTCGACGTGGAGCTGGTGTTCCGCCGGGGCTGCTGGGAGGTGGAGTCGGTCGCGGCGTCGCTGCGGGACTCCAGGACGGTGGCGGACGATCCGCGGATCACGCGGCTGCTGACGGAGCAGCACGCGAAGGTGGTGGCGTACGTCAACCAGGTGGTCGGCAAGGCGACGGAGACGCTGACGACGGTCGAGGCGCGGTACAAGGACGCGCCGATCATCGATCTGATCACGAAGGTGCAGGAGGACGTGGTCAAGGCGGCGCTGGCGGGGACGCAGTACGCGTCGTTGCCGGTGGTCGCGCAGGCGTCGCCGTTCTCGCGCACGTCGGAGATCCCGGCGGGGAACGTGACGATCCGGGACCTGTCGAGTCTGTACGTCTACGACAACACGCTGGTCGCGAAGCTGATGACGGGTGCGCAGCTGCGGGCGTACCTGGAGTATTCGGCGGAGTACTACGTGCAGACGGCGCCGGGTGCGCCGGTGGACGTGGAGCAGCTGACGAACGCGGGCGGGCGTCCGGACTACAACTACGACTATGTGTCGGGGCTGGCGTACGACATCGACGTCGCGCAGCCGGCCGGGTCGCGGATCAAGAACCTGATGTTCGGCGGGGCGCCGTTGGACGACGCCCAGCAGTTCGTGCTGGCGGTGAACAACTACCGGGCGAACGGCGGTGGCGCGTTCCCGTTCGTGGCGTCGGCGAAGGAGCTGTGGTCGGAGTCGACGGAGATCCGGACGCGGATCGCCGAGTGGGTGACGGCGAAGGGTGTGCTGGATCCGAAGGACTTCGCGTCGGTGGACTGGAAGCTGACGCGTAACGGTGTGCCGGTGTTCTGACGTCCGGTGGGGTGACACGGGGGCGGGTCGGCGGGTGCCGGCCCGCCTCTGTGTCGTGCGGCCGTTCAGCGGGGTTCGACGAGCGGGGTGAGGTTGTCGTGGGGGCGGCGGGCGGCCGGTACCTGGCCGGCCGTCAGGCCGAAGGTGGTGAAGGCGGTGCGGGCGGGCAGGGGGTAGGTCTCCTTGCCGGTGACGGAGTTGAGGATGGTGGCGCTGCGCCAGGCGGCGAGGCCGAGGTCGGGGGCGCCGACGCCATGGGTGTGGCGTTCGGCGTTCTGGACGTGGATCGAGCCGGTGACGGACGGGTCGAGGACGAGGCGGTAGTGCTCGTCGATGCGGGGGCGGTCGCTGCTGTCGCGGCGCAGGTAGGGGTCGAGGCCGGCGAGGAGCTGGTCGAGGGGGCGTTCGCGGTAGCCGGTGGCGAGGACGACGGCGTCGGTGGCGAGGCGGGTGCGGGTGCCCTGCTGGATGTGTTCGAGGTGGAGTTCGACTTTGGTGGCGGCGAGGCGGCCGGCGGTGCGGACGCGGACTCCTGGGGTGAGGACGGTGTCGGGCCAGCCGCCGTGCAGGGTGCGGCGGTAGAGCTCGTCGTGGACGGCGGCGAGGGTGTCGGCGCTGATGCCTTTGTGGAGTTGCCACTGGGCGGCGACGAGCTGGTCGCGGACGGGTTCGGTGAGGGCGTGGAAGTAGCGGGTGTAGTCGGGGGTGAAGTGTTCCAGGCCGAGCTTGGAGTACTCCATGGGCGCGAAGGCGTCGGTGCGGCCGATCCAGGTGAGGCGTTCACGGCCGGCGGGGCGGTGGCGGAGCAGGTCGAGGAAGATCTCGGCGCCGGACTGGCCGGAGCCGACGACGGTGATGTGGCCGGCGGCGAGGAGGCTGTCGCGGTTGTCGAGGTAGTCGGCGGCGTGCAGGACGGGGACGCCGGGGGCGTCGGCGAGGGGTTTGAGCGGGTCGGGGACGTAGGGCTCGGTGCCGATGCCGAGGACGATGTTGCGGGTGTGGGTGCGGCCGAGGGCTTCGGCTTCGCCGTCGGCGTCGAGCTGGGTGTAGTCGACTTCGAAGACGTCGCGTTCGGGGTTCCAGCGCACCGCGTCGACCTGGTGGCGGAAGTGCAGTGCGGGGAGGTTGGCGGCGACCCAGCGGCAGTAGGCGTCGTATTCGGTGCGCTGGATGTGGAAGCGCTCGGCGAAGTAGAAGGGGAAGAGCCGGTCGTGGGCCTTGAGGTGGTTGAGGAAGGACCAGCGGCTGGTGGGGTCGACGAGGGTGACGAGGTCGGCGAGGAAGGGGACCTGGATGGTGGCGCCGTCGAGGAGGAGTCCGGGGTGCCAGCTGAAGGCGGGGCGCTGTTCGTAGAAGGCGGTGTCGAGTTCGGTGAGGGGGTGGGCGAGGGCGGCGAGGGAGAGGTTGCTGGGGCCGATTCCGATGCCGACGAGGTCGCGGGGGGTGCCGGGGGTGGTGGGGGGCGGGGTCATCGGGGGGTGGTTCCTTCCACGAGGGCGTCCCGGACGAGGGTGAGGAGTGCGTTCAGGTCGCTGGTGCGGGCGCGGGGGTTGAGGAGGGTGGCCTTCAGCCAGAGGCGGCCGTCGGGGCGGGCGCGGCCGAGGACGGCGCGGCCTTGGTTCAGCAGGGTGCGGCGCAGCGCGGCGACGGTGGGGTCGTCGGCGCCGGTGGGGCGGAACAGGACGGTGCTGAGGGTGGGGGTGTCGTAGAGGTCGAAGTCGGGGTGGTCCTTGACGAGGGCGGCGAGTTCCTGGGCGAGGTCGAGGACCTTCTCGACGAGGGCGGCGAGGCCGTGCCGGCCGAGGGTGGTGAAGGTGGCGGCGATCTTCAGTACGTCGGGGCGGCGGGTGGTGTGCAGGGAGCGGCCGAGGAGGTCGGGGAGGCCTGCGTCGGTGTCGTCGTCGGCGTTGAGGTAGTCGGCGCGCTGGTTCAGTGCGGTGAGGTCGTGGGGGTCGCGGACGGCGAGGACGCCGGCGGGGACCGGTTGCCAGCCGAGTTTGTGCAGGTCGAGGGTGATGGTGTGGGCGGCGTCGAGGCCGGTGAGGCGGTCGCGGTGGCGGTCGCTGAAGAGGAGTGCGCCCGCGTAGGCGGCGTCGATGTGCAGGCGGGCGCCGTGGGCGGTGCAGCGGGCGGCGATGTCGGTGAGGGGGTCGATGAGGCCGGCGTCGGTGGTGCCGGCGGTGGCGGCGACGAGGTGGGGGCCGGGCAGTGCGGTGAGGGCGTCGTCGAGGGCGGCGGGGTCGAGGGTGCCGCCGGGCGCGGGGACGATCACGGGGTCGGGCAGGCCGAGCAGCCAGGCGGCGCGGGTGAGGGAGTGGTGGGCGTTCTCTCCGGTGAGCAGGCGCAGGCCGGGGCCGTGGCGTTCGCGGGCCAGGAGCAGGGCGAGGTGGTTGGACTCGGTGCCGCCGCTGGTGATGAGGGCGTCGGCGGTGCCGGCCTGCCGGGCGAGGGCCTCGGTGACGAGGGTTTCCAGGGCGGAGGCGGCGGGGGCCTGGTCCCAGGAGTCCAGGGAGGGGTTGAGCGCGGACGCGGCGAGGTCGGCGGCGGTGGCGACGGCGAGGGGCGGGCAGTGCAGGTGGGCCGCGCACAGCGGGTGGGCGGGGTCGGCGGCGCCTGCGGCGAGGGCGGTGACCAGGGTGTGCAGGGCGGCCGGGTCGCCGTCGTCGGGCAGGATGTCGCCGATCGCTTCGCACAGGCGAGCGGTGACCTGTGGGGGGCCGCCGGCGGGCAGGGGGCCGCCGCGGGCGCGGGTGCCTTCGCCGAGGGCGTCGAGGACGGTGTCGAGCAGGGGGCGCAGCGCCTCGGGACCGTCGGGTCCCGAGGCGAGGGGCGGCGTGCTCATGTCGATCCTCCGGGGGGCCGCGGGACGGGGCTTCCAGCTTGTACGCGGAAGGTTCGGGTACGCCCGGAATATCCAACGATCGCCACCCCTTGGGGGTACGTCCTTGCGTGTGAGGCGTGTTGGGAGTACGGGCGGGTGTCCTGCGGCTCGGGAGGGTGTCGCGTGGGGCCGGTGGGGTCGGTGGGGCCGGTGCGTCAGGCGCGGAAGTCCGCGGCGTGGTCGGCGGCCCACTCGGCGAAGGTGCGGGCGGGGGCGCCGGTGATCTTCTCGACGGTGGGGGTGATCTCCGGGGGTGTGCCGACGGTGTCGGCGAAGGTGCGCAGCAGCCGGTCGAGCATCTGCGGCGGCACGTGCGGGAAGAGTTCCGCGCCCGCCTCGTGGGGCGGGACCTCGACGAAGCGCAGGTCGCGGCCGACGGCCCGGCCGATGGCGGTGACCTGGCCGGCGTTGCTGACCGCCGCGGGGCCGGTGAGGCGGTGGACGGCGCCTTCGTGGCCGGTGTCGAGGAGGGCGCGTTCGGCGACGGCGGCGATGTCGTCCTCGTGGAGGGGCGCGGTCAGGCCGTCGGCGTAGACGCCGCGGACGGCGGTGTGCCCGGCGCGGACCTGGGGTGCGTACTGGAGGGCGTTGGTGGCGAAGGCGCCGGGCCGCAGGAAGGTGAAGTCGAGGCCGCTGTCGCGCAGTTGCTGTTCGACGCGGGCGTGCATGACGTGGATGGGGTGGGTGGGGTCGTCGGCGCCCTCCTGGATGATGCTGGAGGACAGCAGGACGACGTGGCGTACGCCGGCCGCTTGGGCCGCGGGGAGCAGCTCGGCGCTCTGGACGTAGAGGAACAGCTTGGTCACGCCGTCGAACAGGGCGCCGGGATCGTCCGCGGTGACACGGACGACGTCGGCTCCTTCGGGCAGGGCGGCGCGCTGCGGGTCGCGGGTGAGCGCCCGCACGGGGGCGCCGGCGGCGAGCAGGCGGTGGACGAGGGCACGGCCGACGTTGCCGGTGGCGCCGGTCACTGCGATCACGGTGTTCTCCTGACGTTTCAGGGCTGATCGCCCTGGGCCCTTCGAGCCTAGGAAGGGTGATCAGCCCCGCGCATCGTCGTCAGGGACCAGCCGTGCCCTACGCCCCTGGTCCTACTCCCCCGCCTCGCCCCGCACCCGCAACGCCCGTGCGAGGTCGTCGAGTTGGTCGGCGAGCTTGCGGCGCAGGGCCGGGATGGGTTCGGCGTCGCGCAGGCACTGTTCGCCGAGGCGGAGGGTCTCGGTGTCGACGGCGTGCACGGGGAACGCCCAGCGGCCGGCGGCGTCGGCCATGGCGGGGCCGCGGCGGGCGGCGACGGCGACCGCGTCGTCGTAGTAGCGCTCGACGTAAGGCCGGACGAGGCCGGCCTGTTCGGGCTGCCAGAAACCCTGCGCGGTGGCGGTGAAGAGGTAGTTGGACAGGTCGTCGCCGTCGAACATGGCCTGCCAGGCGCGGGCCTTCGCGTCCGCGTCGGGCAGGGCGGCGCGGCAGCGGGCGGCGCCTTCCTGGCCGGCGGCGGAGGGGTCGCGGTCCAGTTCGGCGGCGATGGCGGCCTCGTCGGTGGCGCCGAGGACGGCGAGCCGGGCCAGCACGCGCCAGCGCAGCTCGGGGTCGAGTTCGGGGCCGCCGGGCACGATGCCGTCGGTGAGCCAGGCGGCGATGGTGTCGGGGTGGGCGGCGGTGTCGATGTAGTGGCGTACGGCGATCAGGCGCAGGCCGGGGTGGTCGCCGTCCTCGGTGCGGCGGATGAGGTCGCGGCACAGGTCGGTGAGGGTGGCCAGGGCGGCGGGCCGCTGTGCGGGGCTGACGTAGCGGTCGGCGATCTGGCCGGAGGCGAAGGCGAGGACGCCCTGGACGAGGGCGAGGTCCCGCTCGTGCGGCAGGTGGGTGCGGGCGGCTTCCAGGTAGGCGGTGGGCGCCAGTTCGCCGTCGCGGACGGCGTCGCGCAGCGCGTTCCAGACGACGGCGCGGGTGAGCGGGTCGGGCAGGCCGGCGAGGCCGGTGCGGACGGCGTCGAAGGAGCCCGCGTCGAAGCGGACCTTGGCGTAGGTGAGGTCGCCGTCGTTGAGGAGCAGCAGGGCGGGCTTCTTGCCCAGCGGGTGCGGTGCGGTGAGCGGGATGTCGATCTCGACGCGTTCGCGCAGGGTGAGTCCGCCGTCGTCGGTGAGGTCCTGGTCGTACAGGCCGACGGCGATGCGGTGCGGGCGGCTGCCGGTGCGGGCGACGGTCAGCGTGCGGTCGCCGTTGCTGCCGTTGATGTGGGGGGTGAGGGTGTCGACTCCGGTGGTGCGCAGCCAGGCGTCGGCCCAGGCGTGGACGTCGCGGTCGGTGGCGGAGGCGAGGGAGTCGATGAAGTCGGCGAGGGTGGCGTTGGCGAATTTGTGCCGGGCGAAGTGGGTGTTGATGCCGGCCAGGAAGTCCTTCTCGCCGAGCCAGGTGACGAGCTGGCGCAGCGCGGAGGCGCCCTTGGCGTAGGAGATACCGTCGAAGTTGAGCAGCGCGGAGGCGGTGTCGGGGACGGCTTCGGGGGCGACGGGGTGGGTGGAGGGGCGCTGGTCGGCGTCGTAGCCCCAGGCTTTGCGGGTGACGCCGAACTCGACCCAGGGCTGGGTGAAGCGGGTGGCTTCGAGGGTGGTCTGGTAGCCCATGTACTCGGCGAAGGACTCGTTCAGCCAGATGTCGTCCCACCACTGGAGGGTGACGAGGTCACCGAACCACATGTGGGCCATCTCGTGGGCGATGACCATCGCGCGGGTCTGCCGCTCGGTGTCGGTGACGGCGGAGCGGTAGACGAACTCGTCGCGGAAGGTGACCAGGCCGGGGTTCTCCATGGCGCCGGCGTTGAACTCGGGGACGAACGCCTGGTCGTAGGAGTCGAAGGGGTAGGGCTCGGTGAACTTCTCGTGGTAGCGGTCGTAGCAGGCGCGGGTGATGTCGAGGATTTCCTCGGCGTCGGCGTCGAGGTAGGGGGCGAGCGAGCGGCGGCAGTGGATGCCGAAGGGCAGGCCGCGGTGTTCGGTGCGTACGGAGTGCCAGGGGCCGGCGGCGACGGCGACGAGGTAGGTGGAGATCAGCGGGGTGGCCGCTGCCTTCCAGCGGCCGTCGCCGAGGTGTTCGGTGATGCCGTTGGCGAGGACGGTCCAGCCTTCGGGCGCGGTCACGGTCAGCTCGAAGACGGACTTGAGGTCGGGCTGGTCGAAGGCGGCGAAGACGCGCTGGACGTCCTCCATGAACAGCTGGGTGTAGACGTAGGTCTCGCCGTCGCTGGGGTCGGTGAAGCGGTGCATGCCCTCGCCGGTGCGGGAGTAGCGCATGGCCGCGTCGACACGCAGTTCGTGTTCGCCGGCGGTGAGGTTCTTCAGCGGCAGGCAGTTGCCGTCGAGGCTGTCGGGGTCAAGGGGCTGTCCGTCCAGGGTGACGCTGCGCAGCTCGGCCGGCTTCAGCTCCACGAAGGTGTCCGCGTCCGTCCGGGCGGTGAAGCGGATCAGGGTGCGGGAGTCGAAGGTCTCGTCGCCGGCCGTCAGATCGAGGTCGATCGTGTACCGCTGGACGTCGAGGAGCTGGGCACGGGTCTGCGCTTCGTCGCGCGTGAGTACGGACATGCAGGACATGCTGCCTGATGGCACCGGCATCGCACAGGGGCGGTTCGCTACGCGGCCTATGTCCCCTCGGGCGCCCGGGTGCCCTCGTGTGCGGGAACCGCCCGCGGGGGGCGGGCCGGGTCGGTGGGGGCGGTGGGGCGTGCCGGGTCGCGCTGGTGCGGTACGGCGGCCGGCCGGGGCGCGGGGTGGGGCAGCGGCGCCGGTCCGGCGCTGCCGGTGCCGTCGGCCGGCCGGGCGCGCAGCCGGCGGATCTCGTGCTCCAGGGCGAGGCGGTGCTGGTGGGTGTCGTAGAGGTGGCGGACCTGGGTGCGCAGCGTCCACGGGTCGACGGGGGTGCCGATGACGCCGGCGACGCGGAGGTCGAACGCGGCGGCCGCGAGGTCGGGGTCGGGGCGGGGGCCGGTGAGCAGGACGACGGGGATGTGCTGGGTCTGCTCGAGGCGGCGCATGTAGCGCACCACGTCCAGGGCGCCTGCGCCGGGTGTGCGCACCTGGAGCAGGAGCAGCCCCACGCGGCCGCGCAGCAGCTGTTTGAGCGCCGCGTCGCCGCTGGTGGCCCGGCCCAGGCGGTAGCCGAGCGGGGCCAGGGTGCTCTCCAGGGCGTACAGGGTGCCCTGGTGTTCGTCGACGATGAGGATCTCGGCATCCGACGGCATGGCCCGGTGTCCCTCCCGCGCGCTGAGGGGTTCAGCTTACGGCCGGGTGCTGACGCGCGGTGCCGGCCGGATCACCTGCTGTGCTCGCGGTGGCCGGATCGATGCGGTCGGGGCGGTGTGCCGGGGGCGGGCCGGGTCAGTGGGCGGGGCCGGCGGCGGGGGTGGGGCCGGCCGTGCCGTTCGCGGTGTCCTCGGCGATGCGCTCGTGGTGCCGGATCACCTCGGCGACGATGAAGTTCAGGAACTTCTCGGCGAAGGCGGGGTCGAGTTTGGCGCTCTCGGCGAGGCCGCGCAGCCGCTCGATCTGGCGGGCCTCGCGCGCCGGGTCGGCCGGCGGCAGCTGGTGGGCGGCCTTGAGGTGGCCGACCTGCTGGGTGCACTTGAAGCGCTCGGCGAGCATGTGGACGACGGCGGCGTCGATGTTGTCGATGCTGTCGCGCAGCCGGGACAGTTCGGCGCGGACGGCCGGGTCGACGTCACCGGTTCCGGTGTTGCTGATGGTCATGGCCGTCCACCCTAGTGCGTGCCGGGTACCGCCCGACCAGCGAGGATCCGCCGAAACCGGTCTGGCGGAGGTTCGGCCGGATCTGCGTACAGTGGAGGCGGGGTCGAGCGTCTTGGGGGTTGGGCGTGGGCAACGGTGGACCGGTCCGGCACGGCTACCCGCATCTGCGGACGGTGCGGGCGGCCGTCACCGCGCTGTACAAGCGCCTGTCGTACGACACGATCGCCACGTTCGCGACGAGTGTGGCGCCGGTGGACGTGGCGTTCTGCGACACCGACGACCTGTATCTGGGGGCGCAGCGGGTGGCGCGGGAGCTGGTGCGGCACTACCGGCTCCCGGACGCGCGGCTGATCGTGTCCTTCCGTGAGATGACGCATGCGGCGAACGTCGAACTGACCGCCGGGCCGGAGTACTTCGTGGAGCTGAATGACCGGTTCCGTACGCATCGGCGGGACATCGGGGCGGCCCTGGCGCACGAGATCATGCACGTGTATCTGCACCGGCTGGACCTGGCGTTCCCGGGCACGCGCGAGAACGAGATCCTCACCGACACGGCGGCGACGTACCTGGGCGCGGGCTGGCTGCTGCTGGACGCCTACCGGGAGGACGGGGCGTCGTCGCAGAAGCTGGGGTATCTGACGCCGGAGGAGTTCGGGTACGTGCTGGCGAAGCGGTCGCTGCTGTTCGGGGAGGACCCCTCGACGTGGTTCACCAGCGCGCGGGCGTGCGAGGCGTACGGCGCGGGGCTGGCGCTGGCCCGCCAGGACGAGCGGCAACCGCCGCTGACGGCGGCCGGCTGGGCGGGACGCCGGCGCTACGCGCGCGACCGGCGCCACGCGCAGGAGCACGCGCGCGTGGCCGCGCCGGACGGTGTGCCGTACAGCTTCGCACCGGACGGGCACGGGCCGTTGCGGGTGTCGTTCCCGTGCCCGACCTGCCATCAGCGGATCCGGGTGCCGGTGCGGGGGCGGGTACGCGCGCGGTGCGTGCTGTGCCGGACGGTGTGGGAGTGCGACACCTAGGGCCTGCCGCCGGGATCCCCCGGGCCGGGCCTAGGCCAGGGTGACCCGGGCGGTGTGGACGGTCCCGAGGGTGCCGGGCGTGATGCGCAGGGTCAGGGCGCTCCCGGTCGCCAGCACCTGCACCGTGGGATCGGCGGAGGTCACCGCGGACACCGGACGGTTCCAGGTGAGGTCGATGGCGGCGCCGTCGCGCAGCGGCCCGGAGACGCAGACGGTGGCCGTACCGCCGCCGCGGCGGATCATGACGCTCGCCGGGGCGGTCGCGGTGAGGTCGTGGACGGTGCCGGGGAGCCAGAAGTTGACGCCGGTGAAGCCGAGCGCGGGTGCGCAGACGCCCTGCTGGTCGTCCGTGTTGGCGAGGATCCTCAGCCGGCCGGCGTCGGCCGCGCGGGCGGCGGTCTGCCGGGCGGTGGCGCCGGGCAGGATCGCGTAGGCGTAGTCCGCCGCGGTCGGGTCGGTGCCGTGGTCCATCCAGAGCGTGAGGTAGCGGCGGGTGACGGGATCGGTGGTGCCGCCGGTGTTGATGGCGGACCAGGAGCCGGTACGGGCCTCACGCAGCGTCTCCAGGGCGGTGCCGCCGGGGAAGACGTACCCGCCGAAGCCGGCGAGGTGGGCCCAGCGGGCGCGGGGGAAGGTGGTGCGCCGGCCGAGGACGGCGGGCTGGACGGTGCCGTCGACGGTGAGGGCGTGGCTGCCGTTCGCGCCGAGGTTGCGGTTGTCGACGATCGTCTCCGCGCCCGCTGCGTCCCGGCCCTGGATGCCGGCGCCCAGGCAGACGATCATGTCGTCGAGGAAGAACCAGGACTTCTTCGCGACCAGGGTGGAGGACAGGCCCTTGAGGTGCTGGCCGACGGCCGCGTACGTGCCGTCGGTGGCGCCGCCGACCCAGCGCACGTCGGGGCGGGCCGCGCCCCAGGCGCCGCCCTCGCCGTCGGCGAGCGGCTTGCGGGAGACGGTGGTGCCGGGCAGGCGCATCGGGTCGACGGTGGCCCAGAAGCTGTCGCTGTACTGACCGTTGCCGAAGGCGTCGCCCCACCAGTAGAGCATTCCCGAGCCGCTGTGCCAGCCGCGCAGGTGCTCGCCGTTGCCGTTCTCGTAGTACGTGATCCGCTTCGAGGCCATCGACACGCTCGCTGCCCAGCCGGGGCGGCGGTGCACGGCTCTGTCCATGCCGGGGAAGAGGCGGTGGCCGGTGGGTTCGGGGGCGGCGGCGGTCGTGGTGGAGTCGGCGATGGCCTTCAGCCGGGCGAGCTGGGCCACGTTCAGGGCGTCGCTGGTGAGGATCGGGCGGTAGGTGGCGCGGGTGATCCAGCCCTTGATCATGGCCTCCCAGCGGGTGCGTTCGGCCGGGGAGGCGCTGCGGGCGAGCAGGGCGATGCAGGCGATGATCGCGTGGCCGCGCAGATGGTCGTCCTGGAGGATCCCGCGGGTGTCGCTCTTCTGCACGCCGCGGCTGACCGCGCGCCCCGACACGTCGTCCATGGCGAGGCCGTTGAAGAGGAACGGCGCGTACGCCTTCTCGACGGAATCGAGGATGACCTGCCGGCCGGGGTCGGTGACCTCCCAGGCCGACCCTTCCAGCAGTGCGAACAGCAGGGACAGTCCGCCGAGCATCACCGCGCCGTAGGAGCCGGCGTAGGGGACGTAGGTGTGCTGGATGAAGCTGCCGTCGGCGTACAGGCCGTCGCCGGAGGTGACGTAGGGGAAGACGGGGCTGAGCGCGTCCCGGGCGAGGGCGATCTTGGCCGCGTCCTTGCCGAGGACGCCGCGCAGGGCGATCACCCGGCACAGGTCGACGCGGTTGGCGCCGGTGGAGGTGCCGGTGTACTGCGCGACCGCGCTGTCGGGCACGAAGTGGTCGACAGCGGCGGCGTAGTCGGCGATCCGGGCCGCGCCGAGGCTGTCGTAGAGGTGGGTGGCGATGTCGAGCAGGGCCTGCGGGGCGCCGATCTGCCAGCTCCACCAGTTGCCGTAGCGGGCCTGGCCGGCGTTGTACGCCTCGGCGTGCAGATGGTCGAGGCCGGCGATGATCTCGGCGAGCAGGGCCGCGTCGCCGGTGAGGCCGGTGCCGGGCTGCGCGTAGGCCTCGGTGAGGGTCCGCAGCCGCGTGTAGCTGGTGACCATGTTCCCGGAGTACGTGTACGACTCGCTGTCGGTGTCCGGGTCGGGGTCGGCGTAGGGCAGGTCGGGCCACAGGGAGCCTGGTGTGGCGTTCATCGTGGCGCGGAGTGCGGCGGCGGTCGTGCCGACCGCGGCGAGGCGGGCGGCGTAGGGGTCGGCGGTGGGGTCGAATCCGGTGCCGAGCGTGAGGCTGCGCCACTTCAGGCGGAGGGTGTCGTAGGGGTCGTCGGCGGCGTGGGCGGTGGCGGGGAGGGCGACGGCGAGGGGTGCGGTGGCGGCGGTGGCGAGGGCCGCGGTGAGGAGGGCTCGGCGGGTCATGCGGGGCATGGCGTGGTACCTCCGGTGCGAGGAGGGAGCGGACGGGCGGGGGCGGGGCGGGGCCCAGTCCGCGATGAGGTGAAGCGGTTTCTAACACGAACGAACACGCATCGGCAATGAATCGCACAGGAGGGCTTTGTTTTGTTCGTTCGCTCATAAGCGTTCAATTTCGATCGGCGGCGGGCTAGGCTGCTGGTGGCGGAGGTGCCGTCGTCAGTCGCAAGGGGACCGCAGTGGCGCACGCAGGGGAACGGCATCAGGAAATCCTGCGCAGGGTGCGCGAGAGCGGCTCGGTACGCGTCAGTGACGTCGCCGCCGCACTGGGGGTCTCCCCCATCACCGTGCGGCGCGACGTCGAGGCGCTCGCCGAGCGGGGGTTGCTGGTGCGGGTGCACGGGGGTGCGGTGCTGCCGGGGGCCGTGCCGGGCGGGGGCGCCGGCGGAGGGCCCGGCGGGCGTACGGGTGGGGGTGCCGGCGGGGGTACAGGTGGCGGTGCCGGCGGAGGTGCCGGCGGAAGCGCGGGCGGGGGTTTCGGGTGGGGCGGGCGGGAGCCTGTCGTGGGGCTCGTCGTGCCTGCCGCCGACTACTACTACCCCGAGGTGATCAAAGGGGCGCGGGAGGCGGCCGCCGAGTGGGGGGTCCGGATCGTCCTCGGCATCTCGCAGTACGACCCCGAGCAGGAGCAGGCGCAGGTGCGGCACATGCTCTCCGAGGGGATCGACGGGCTGCTCATCACTCCGTGTGAGCGGGTGGGGGATGGGGAGGGGTTCCTGCCCGGCGACCTCGCCCCGCCCGGTGCTCCCGGGGTGCCGTATGTCCTGGTGGAGCGGCAGCCTGGGGACGACGTCGCGGACGCCGAACAGGTGGTCAGCGACCATGCCTACGGTGCGCGGATCGCGGTGCGGCATCTGGCGGAGGCCGGTCGGTCGCGGATCGGGCTGATCCTGCGGGACGACAGTCCGCATCGGGGGCTGGTGCGGGAGGGGTTCGTGGGCGGGCTCGCGGGAGTGGGACTGCCGGACGACTTCGTGCTGCCGCTGCCGTCGCCGTCACAGGGGCGGGCGGGTGAACGGGAGCGGGTGCTCGAGGAGTTCACCGAGGCGGTGGTCTCGGGGCGGATCGATGCGGCGCTCGTGCACAACGACCACGACGCGATCGTCGTGTTGCAGCGGCTGCGGGCGCGGGGGGTGCGGGTGCCGGACGACGTGGCGCTCGTGGCGTACGACGACGAGGTCGCGGGACTGGCCGACGTGCCGCTGAGCGCGGTGGCTCCGCCGAAGCGGGCGGTGGGGGTGGCGGCGGTGGAGCTGATCGCGCGACGGCTGGCCGAGCCGGGGCGGGCTCGGCATCGGGTGACGCTGCTGCCGGAGTTGCGGGTGCGGGAGTCCAGTGGGTGAGGCTTTGCCTGCGGCGCCTGGTGCGTGTGCCTGCGGCGCCGGGTGCGTTGTCGTCTGCGGGTTTCGTTGTGGCTGGTCGCGCCGTTCCCCGCGCCCCTTTTTGTGCCTGCGGCGGCCCGTTGCCGTCCGGTGGTCGGTTGCGGTCTCGCCTGCGGTGCGTCGTGGGTCGGGGCCGGGCGGGTAGTAGGAGGAGACCAGGGCGGGGGAGCCGGAGTCTTCGGCGCGTACGTCCCAGTACCCCGGCGGCCATGGCCCGATGGAGGACCTGGCGGTCGACGCCGACTCCGGCC
>NZ_JBEZWX010000031.1:0-83608 GCF_040637635.1 Streptomyces sp. NPDC028635
CCGAGCGCGGTGAGCGTACGCTAGGCCGCCGCGACGACGGCGCGGGACTGCTCGGGGTCGTCGGCCCGGCTCCACAGGGCGGGCACGTCGTAGGCGCCGATGACGCGGGCGGTCAGGGCGGTGTCTCCGGTGCGCTCTGCCGCCCGGACGGCGGCGAGGCGGTCGCGCCGCGAGTGGATGAGGGCGTCACCGCCCGCCAGGGCCAGGGTGCGGGCCACTTCCACGGTGGTGCGCGGGCCGAGTCGTCCGCCGGCGGTCCACACGGTACGCGGGGGCTGGAGCGTCGTGGCTCCGCGGAGAATGTCCGCCTCCAGGCGTTGGAGGTCGGCACCCGGGTCGAGCCCGAGCTGCTCCACGAGCATGGTGCGGGCGCGGCGCAGGGTGGCCAGAGCGTCCGCCTGGCGGCCCGCTCGGTGCAGTGCGCGCGCCAGCAGCGCCCAGGCCGGCTCGCGCCAGGGGTGTTCGGTGACGTGGGCGCCCAGGTCGGCGACCAGCTCGGCTCCTGAACCGGAGTCGAGCAGGAGGCGGGCGCGCAGTTCCACCGCCTCCAGCCTCAGCTCCTCCAGCCGGGTCTGCTCGCGCCGGGCCCACGTGGAGCCGGTCACGTCGGCGTAGGCGGGGCCGCGCCAGGCCGCGAGCGCCGCGTCGAGGTCGGTCAGCGCATCGGGTGTACGCCGGGCGCGGGCCAGGGCGTCCTCGAACCGGTGAGCGTCCACGGCTTCCCGTGGCAGGCACAGCGCGTAGCCGGAGCCCTCCGTGACGAGAACGCGCGGGGGAGTGCGGGGCGGCCGGTCCGGTTCGATCGCGCGACGCACCGCGGCGACGAACGTACGCAACGCACCCACGGCGCGCACCGGCGGCTCGGCCCACAGGTCGTCCACAAGGGTGTCGGTGGCCACCATCCGTCCCCCGGCGGCGACGAGCCGGGCGAGCACCTCACGGTGGCGCGGACCGCCCAGGTCGACCGGGGTGCCGTCGTCGCGGAGGGCCCGCACGGCACCGAGTACGTCGATACGCATGCCCTCCATCTTCCGTGCCGCGGGTCCGGGGCGTCGAAGCGCACTGATCGGCTGCTGATCGCCGTCGCCCACGCTGAACCCGACAGTCCCCGGACCCACGCTTTCGCCGATCCGCCGCCCCAGGAAGGCACTCTCATCATGTTCACCATCCCTGGTTTCGACCACGTCCGGCAGCCCGGCACGGACGGAGTGGAGCTGGCCGCCGCCGTCGGCGGCAACGGCAGCCCGGTCGTGCTGCTGCACGGCTTCCCGCAGACCCACCTGATGTGGCGGCACGTCGCCGAGCGCCTCGCCGGCGAACACACGGTGATCTGTCCCGACCTGCGCGGCTACGGCGCCAGCGACAAGCCGGCGGCCACCGGCCCCGAGGTGTACTCCAAGCGCACCATGGCCGCGGACGTCGTGGCCGTGGCCTCGGCGCTGGGGCACGAGCGCTTCGCCCTCGTCGGACACGACCGGGGCGCTCTGGTCGCCTTCCGCGCGGGGCTGGATCACCCCGAGAGCATCACCCATCTCGGCCTGCTCGACATCGTGCCGACGCTTGACATGTGGAACGTGCTGCACGGCGTGCCGGCAGCGGTCGGCTACCACCTTTTCCTCATGGCGCAGCCTCCCGGCCTGCCCGAGACGATGATCGCCAACAGCGCGGAGGCGTTCTTCGGCTCGTTCCTCGACACCTGGGCCGGCGATCCGGCCGCGTTGCCGGACGAGGTTCGTGCCGAGTACGTGCGGGCGTGCGCTGCCGCAGTGCCCTCGATCGTCGCCGACTACCGGGCCTCGGCCGGTATCGACGTCACCCATGACCAGGCGGACCTGGACGCCGGCTCCCAGCTGGCCATGCCGGTGACAGTCGTCCAGCAGGACTGGGGCACGCGACTGGACTACGACGCCGCCGCACTCTGGCACGCGTGGGCGCCGGACCTGGACCACCGGCTGACCGGTGCGGGGCACTTCATGGCCGAGGAGGCGCCCGACGAGATCACGGGCGCGATCCGCGACCTGCTGCTCCGCTGAGCCCGCGTGCCGGTCGGCGTGGGAGCCCCGCGGCCGCCGGCGCCGGACCGGCCCCACGATCCGCGACCGCTGATTCGCCTCCTTTGCTTCGCAGCTTCACCGCCGCGTAGGGTCACCGCATTCCAGGAGGTGAGGCCGTGACCACGTACGGCACGATTCTGATCGCCGCGCCGCTCGAACAGGCGGCCCCCGTCCTGGGAGGGGTCTGCACGGCAGGCTATGCGATTCCCGCCGGGCCGAGGTTCTGCCTCGTCCATCCGGACCGGTCCGTCGACGACAACAGTGTCTTCGCGCTCGCCGGACCGATCAGCGCCGAGTTGGGCGCCCCGGTGCTCGCCGCCTTCCAATACGACGGTGACCGACTGGAGTTGGAGGTCTGGCGGGACGGACTGCGCGCCCACCGCTACGACTCCTGGCCGGTCCGGGACGACGAGAGCGCCCATGACGCGCCCCTGGGCGCCGACCCTGCTGCGTTCCTGGACTTCGCCGCCGGGCCTGTGGACAGCCACCGCTTGGCCTCCGCGCTCGCAGACACCCCGATCGACGTGCAGGACATGGACGTCGACGGGGACCCCGGCTACGTCTGGGCCCAGGCCCTGCACTGGGACGTGTTGCGTGCACTCGGCCACCCCGACCAGGTGATCCGCCGCGCGCAGTGGGACTACTTCCACATGCGCGGCGCCCCGAAGGCGCTCGCGGAGGTGCTGGGCAGTACCGAACTCGTCGTTCTGGGCACGGCCGATCGCCCGTTCTGAAGCCCCGTCAACCCGTGCACGGCAAGGCACAGGGGGCACCGGGAGCAGACCCGTCCATGAGCGTGCAGGGCCGCACGTACCCCTGTTCCGGGGGTGTAGCGTCGACCCGCATGACTGCTGACAGGCCACAAGGCACCGTTGGCCTTCGTCGATGAGACCGCCGCGCTCTACGCCTCGCTTGCCTGCCGGAGATGATCATGATGGAGCGGGACATCATCCTCAACGAACTCGCCCAAGGGCTGCGCTCGATGTCACAGGGCATCGAGTGGTTCGAAGCCCACGACCCGGGGGAGCAGGCCGAGATACTCCTGTTTCTTCGCCACCACTGCGTGCAGGCGCGCGCCGTCACCGAAGACGGACCGGAGAGCATCCGACGTGCTGGGCTGCGCCCGACGCACACCCCGGCGGTCTTGATCACGTGCGGCCCGATCGACCAGCAACTGGGCAAGATCGCCGGCCTCACCCCTGTCGATGAACGACGCAAGGCGTTCCGGCTGCTGGTCGCGGTCCTCGCGGTCGCAGACGAACGGCGCCGCGAACGTTGCTGCTCTGGCGGATGCGGTCACTGGTGGCACAACCTGCCCATCGTCAACGAGTGAGGACGAGTCCAGCCGCTGTACTCAGCGCCTGACGATTCCGCTCGGCGGTCAGGCAGGAACGGCGGACCGGTTCAGGACGGCGGCCATCTCGTCCTCGGGCAGGGCAGGATTGGCGCCCGCGCTGGAGGCCAGTTCTGGGACATGAAGCGCTTCGCGGAGGCGGTGGAGCGGGATGCGCGGGTCGCCGACCGCTGCCTGGCGTGTCCGGACCGCGGGGTCACGGCTGAGCCGTTCGATCAGCGCGGGTGTTGCGGCCGGATCCCGGACGGCAAGCCGCCGGTAGTTGCCGTCCGGGTGATTCGCGTAACGCGCGGCGAGACCTTACGGGGGAAGCGGGGGTGAGTCTCCGCCATCCAGGCGGAGAAGGTGCCGCCGAGGCGTGCGAACACGCGCATCAGGACCTCCTCCGGGGTGTCGGGGTGGTGCATACTCAAAAGAACTTCCACCAGTGGGTCCTTGGTGCGTGCGAGCAGGCGCACGAGATCGGGTGGCAGGTGTGGGCTCTGGGCGGCGCTGCGCTGGAGCAGTGGGTGGGCGGAGGTGGCGGCCCGGCGCAGCACATCGGGGTGGGCGAGCCCGTCGCGCACCCACTCGACGTTCCCCCGGTCGGAGGCCCCGACTGTGAAGTCGATCGTCATGCGCTGCGTCTCGCCGGGTTCGAGTCTGAGGGAGACCGCGAGCCGTACGGCCTCGTCGGGGTCCACGGTGAGCTGATGCGCGAGGTCCGGGGGCAACGACGGGTTCTCGGCGAGGGCGGCCAGGTGCGTCCGCTCGGCCACGCATCGTTTCGTTCGGCGTCGGCGCGGTGCAGGAGTCCGCGGCGCAGCGCCTCGGCGGCTGACTTCGGATCGCGGAGGAGTGCGGCGGTGACGCGTGCGTCCCGTCGGCATTCCCACAGTGCGGCGGCCTGCCTCACCTCAGGGTCGGGGTCGGCAAGCAGCGCTGGTCGCTCGTCCGAAGGCAGCTTCTCCCATGCGAGCGCCGCCCTTCGGCGCGCTGCCGGATCGCGGTGCGTGGCCAAGGAGGCCACGAACGACGGCGCGAGATGGGGTGAGTCCAGCAGGGCCGTTCGTACGAAGGAGTCCGGGTCGTCGAGCAGGCGTGCGCACACGTCGTCCGGCAGCGGCGCGACCGTTGTCCGCGGGTCACGTTCCTCGGGTCCGTACGCCAGAGCGGCCCGCACCCTGGGGGAAGGGTCGTCCACGAGCCGGGCCCGGTGCGCGGGCTCGGCCCTGGTGCTCATCGCAAAGTTGATCCGGGTGCCCGGGTTCGGGTGATCCAGGATCACCGCGACGGCTGACTCGGGAAGTCCTGCCCGCTGCACGGCATGACACGGCGGACCGTCACCGCCATCGAAGGCGAGCAAGCGCAGCAGCAACGGTGTCGGCAGCGCCGGGTTGCGGGCGACTCCGTCCAGCGCGGACGCGTAAAACGCTCCCATGAGTCCCCCCAGCCCTGCGTCTCCGTCGTTCCAACCCACGACCATGTTCCCCCGCCCCTCAGACCGTCCGGCTGCCGGGCCGTCATGATCGGCCGCCTAGGCCCCAGCCGTCGTCCGGCTCGACGGCGCGGCAGGCCGGGTACACGACCAAGGCGTGTGGCACGTGTCGCACGGTGAACCCCAGGCAGCGCGAGCAGTACCCGACCTGGTTCGGCCGGCACCCGAGGAGCAGCGCCGCGGTGGCCCGCTCGGTGGTGGGGTCGATACGTCGGGGCGCATCGTGCATGCTCACGACGCTACGACGCTGCCGTTCTCATTGCCCGGGGACACCGCCCGGACAGCTGGCCGCACCCGCCTGGCGGGCGGCCGCGGCAGACCGCTGCCTCCCTGCGGCCGCTGATACGAGCGCATGCCCTTCGAGCCATCCCATCTGCAACCACAAGCACCTGGTAGATCAGTGTGTTCCGCGCAGGGTCAGGAGGCGGCTCGCCCATCGCGGGCGCGATGACCGGCTGCGTACAGCGCGGCTGCGGCCGACGTGCGCCGGCCGTCCCAGTGGGGGTGGAAGAGCACCTGGCCCGACAGCTTCACGAGTCGTCTGCGCAGCACGGTGCGCTGCTGGGCCGCGAGCTGGCGGTAGGTCGCGTGCCACTCGTCAACCGCCCGGGCGAGGTCATCGGGAATCGGTCGCATGGCTTAATTCAATCATGTGTTCGATTTACTTCGCTCGTCGACACCTGCCCGGTGCGTCGGTCATCGGCAGCGACGACGTGTCCTCCTCGGGCGTCTGGTTGTCGCTCAGCCCAGAGAGCTTCTCCGGTCCGGGGATCTGTGGGACGTTCGGCCGCGAGGCCTAGGCGCCGTACTTCGGCTGGCTCACCACCGACCTGCCGATCCACCCGGCCGCGACCCTCAACCTCAAGACGCACGTCCACACCCGCCCGATCGGCGAGCGCCCCTTCGTCGGGCTTGAGCCCACCGACCGCCCCCTCGCCGTCGAACAGCGCAAGGGGATCATCCTGGACCGCGTCCGGGAGACCGCGGAGGCTGTGCTCCACTCCGGCGACGGCCCGAAGCAGTGATGGCAGTGGTGGGCTCCGTAACGCCCCTACCGATCGGGCCGACCGGCTTGAGCTGCAGAGCCCGGAATTTGCGGTGTGGGCGTCGGGGAAGGTGGGGCGGTTCGCTGGATGGCGGGCGTGCTGCGCGCAGATGCAGGGCGGTGTGGATGGCGGTGCCCAGTGGTTCGGCGGCCCGCAGAGGGATGCGCCCCCTAGGTAAAGGAATCGCATGGTCTAGTCCAAAGGGAGATTTGGTCTAGTCCAACTTATTGACGTGACCCCAACACCTCCCGGAGCCTGGGGCGACTTCCCCTCCTCACCCGCTCCGGGAGGCACTTCATGAGACCCCTTCGGGCCTGTCTGGGCGCGGCGGCGGCCGTCACGCTGGCCGCCGCCGGCACGACCGCCCTCGTCGCGGGCAGCGCCTCGGGCGCGCCCACCGCGCTCGACAACCGCTGGTATGCCGCTGCCCCTTATCTGATGCCGCTGGACAACGATCCGCCGGATGCGGCCGCCATCATGGACGCGACCGGCCTCAAGGCCTTCCAGCTCGCTTTCATCCTGGCCCCGAACGGCGGCGGGTGCTCGCCGACCTGGGGTGGCACCGCCCCTGTCTCCTCGGACACGGCCGTGCAGTCGGTGATCAACACGATCCGAGGCAAGGGCGGCGACGTCTCCGTCTCCATCGGCGGCTACGGCGGCACCAAGCTCGGCCAGGCATGCTCCGACCCCGCCTCCACGGCGGCGGCCTACCAGCAGGTCATCACCAAGTACGGGCTGCACGCCATCGACTTCGACCTGGAGGAGCCGGAGTACGAGAACACCGCGGCCATCCACAACGAGATCGGCGCCGCCAAGATCCTCCAGCAGAACAACCCCGGTCTGTACGTGTCCGTGACGACGGCCGGCACCGCGGACGGCACCGGCTGGTTCGGCAAGCAGATGCTGCTGGAGGCCAAGTCGCAAGGATTCACCCCGAACAACTTCTCGATCATGCCGTTCGACGGCGGCTTCAACGGCGCGGCGAGCCAGACCAGCGCGCTGACCAACTTCAACTCGGTGCTCCAGTCGACCTTCGGCTGGGACCAGGCGACGGCCTACGCCCACGAGGGCTTCTCCGGCATGAACGGCCGCAGCGACACGGGCGAGATCTTCACGCAGGCCGACTTCCAGACGGTGCTGGACTACGCCACCAGCCATCACATGGACCGCTTCACCTTCTGGTCGTTGAACCGCGACCGGCAGTGCAGCCCGCCCGACAACGGCGGGCGTACGTCCGGCACCTGCTCGAGCGTCGCCCAGAACCCCTGGGACTTCGCCGCGTACTCCGTGAAGTTCGCGGGCGCCACCCCGCCGACCACCCCGCCCGGCCCGACTCCGACTCCGACGCCGACCCCCACCTCCTGCAAGACGGCGTGGAGTTCGTCGGCGGTGTACACGGTGGGGAACGAGGTCTCCTACGGCAAGCACAACTGGAAGGCCAAGTGGTGGACCCAGAACGAGGTGCCCGGCACCTCGCAGTGGGGTCCGTGGCAGGACGAGGGCGCCTGCTGAACAGTTGGACGTCCGAATGTGCACCCTCTCGGGTCACCAAGGGCAAGGGCCTCGCCGGTGACTGCCCGGGCCGGGGCTCTCACGTCGGCCCGGAGTGCCCGTCCGCACCGCACGGTGGTGACGGAGGTGTGGAGCATGACTAGCGATGCCGCCGGCTGTGGTTGACCACCCCGAACGGCTCCCCGCGGTGGGGCCGCTCCTGCAGGGGCCGGGGCACCAGTGGCGCCCCGGCCCCGCGGGTATCGGGCGGGTCAGGACCCGGACAGTTCCCCGCGGACGGTGCGGGCGGCGGTGACGAGGTTCTCCAAGGAGGTGCGCGTCTCGGGCCAGGCGCGGGTCTTCAGCCCGCAGTCAGGGTTCACCCAGAGCCGCTCGGCAGGGATGGCCCTGAGGCCGGCGCGCAGCAGTTCGGCGGCCTCCTCGGCGCTGGGGACGCGAGGGGAGTGGATGTCGTAGACGCCCGGCCCGGCCTCGCGCGGGTAGCCATGGGCGGCCAGCTCGCGGGCGACCTGCATGTGCGAGCGGGCGGCCTCCAGGCTGATGACGTCGGCGTCGAGGTCGTCGATGGCCTGGACGATGTCCCCGAACTCGGCGTAGCACATGTGGGTGTGGATCTGGGTGTCGGGCCGCACGCCACCGGTGCTCAGCCGGAACGCCTCGGTCGCCCAGGCCAGGTAGGCCGGGTGCTCCGCGGAGCGAAGCGGCAGGGTCTCGCGCAGGGCCGGTTCGTCCACCTGGATGACGGACGTGCCGGCCGCCTCGAGGTCGTTCACCTCGTCACGCAGGGCGAGGGCGACCTGGCGTGCCGTCTCGCCGAGCGGCTGATCGTCACGTACGAACGACCAGGCGAGCATGGTGACCGGGCCGGTGAGCATGCCCTTGACGGGGCGATCGCTCAGTGACTGCGCGTAGGACGTCCAGCGCACGGTCATCGGCTCGGGCCGGGAGATGTCGCCGGCGAGGATCGGCGGACGGACGTACCGGGTGCCGTAGGACTGGACCCAGCCGTGCTGCGTGGCCAAGTAGCCGGTGAGCTGTTCGGCGAAGTACTGCACCATGTCGTTGCGCTCGGGCTCGCCGTGCACCAGGACGTCGATGCCGGTCTTCTCCTGGAAGGAGATGACCTCCTGGATCTCGGCCTTGATGCGCTCCTCGTAATCGGCGGTGCCGATGCGGCCGGCGCGCAGGTCGGCGCGCGCGGTACGCAGTTCGCCGGTCTGCGGGAACGAGCCGATGGTGGTGGTCGGCAGCAGAGGCAGGCCGAGGTGCGCGCGCTGGGCGGCTCTCCGCTGGGGGTAGGGCTGGGACCGGCGGGTGTCGGCCTCGGTGACGGCGGCGGCGCGTGTGCGCACCATCGGGTCGTGGGTGATGGGGGAGCCGGTCCGGGAGGCCAGGTCGGCGCGGTTGGCGGCGAGTTCGGCGGCGATCGTGTCCGTGCCCTGGGCGAGGCCCTTGGCGAGGGTGACGACCTCGGCCGTCTTCTGCCTGGCGAAGGCGAGCCAGCGCAGGATCTGCGGTTCGATGTCGCGCTCGGCCGCCGCGTCCAGTGGCACGTGCAGGAGGGAGCAGGAGGCGGCCACATCGACCCGGTCGGCCAGCCCGAGCAGGGTGCCGAGGGTGGACAGGGACTTCTCCAGGTCGTTGACCCAGATGTTGCGGCCGTTGACGACACCGGCGACCAGCCGCTTGCCGGGCAGCCCGCCGACGGAGGCGAGAGCCTCCAGGTTCCCGGCCGCGGACTCGGTGAAGTCGATGGCGAGGCCCTCGACCGGCGCCTTGGCCAGCACCGGCAGGGCGTCGCCGAGCCGGTCGAAGTACGAGGCGACGAGCAGCTTGGGCCGGTCGGTGAGGGCGCCGAGGTCGCGGTAGGCGCGGGCGGCGGCGTTCAGTTCGGCCGGGGTGCGGTCCTGGACGAGGGCCGGCTCGTCCAGCTGGACCCACTCCGCGCCGGCCGCGCGCAGGTCGGCCAGAATCTCCGCGTAGGCCGGCAACAGCCGGTCCAGGAGGGTGAGCGGTGCGAAGTCCGCCGCCACGCCCGGCGCGGGCTTGGCGAGCAGCAGGTAGGTGACGGGGCCGACCAGGACGGGACGGGGAGTCAGACCCACGCCGAGGGCTTCTTTCAAGTCCGCGACCTGCTTGCCGGAGTCGGCGGTGAAGACGGTGCCGGGGCCCAGCTCGGGGACCAGATAGTGGTAGTTGGTGTCGAACCACTTGGTCATCTCCAAGGGCGCGGTGTCCCGGGTGCCGCGGGCCATGGCGAAGTAGCCGTCCAGCGCGTCGGCTTGGAGGGCGGCGCGGTGGCGGTCGGGGATCGCGCCGAGCGCGACCGTGGTGTCGAGGACGTGGTCGTAGTACGAGAAGTCCCCCGTCGGGACTTCGTGGATGCCGGCGTCGGCGAGCTGCCGCCAGTTCGTGCGACGCAGCTCGGCAGCGGTGGCCCGGAGGGCGTCGGCGCTGACACGACCCTTCCAGTAACCCTCGATCGCCTTCTTCAGTTCCCGGTTCGGGCCCTGGCGTGGGTAGCCGTACACGGTGGCCCGTGCTGCCGAGGCTGCGGACTTGGTGGTCACGGAGATCTCCTTCGCGAGATGAATCCCTGAGATCCCGGGTACGGGACGAGAGCGCGAAGGGGTGACGAACCGGACGGCACGAAGCGTGCGCGGCAAGGCACGGTCGTCCGCCTGGTATGTACGCCGACCCGCCCTCGAGGTCACCGGGATGTCCGCGCACGAGTGGTTCGCGCGCGGGCAGATGGCAGGTCTTCGGACTCGCGGGCACGTCTCGTCGTACGAGACACCTAATGGCCGTCGCTTCCCAGGCCCGGTACCTCGGACCCAGTGCGTATGACGGCGGTCGTTCCCGCTCACCGCTGCGGGGCAGTCCCGGATTCCCACCGGGTTCCCTCTTACGACGCATCCCGCCTGGCGGACGGGGCGAACCAGCTGCACCCGCCACCTTACGGGTTCTCCGTGCGGGAAGGCAGCGCGACCTCCGTCATTCGGCCATGGCGACGCGAACGCCGAACCGAGAACGCACGGCGGGAAACCCCGCACACGCGCTTCCCGCCCTTCCCCTGCAACGCCGCGCCGGACCGTCGACGCTGCGGTAACCCCTCAGTCCGATCGAACCAGGCCCTCGATCCTGGACGTAGCTGTTGCAGCGGCCGGTCTTCCGGTCGAGGAGCCCGACTCCACGGCTCTAGGCGGCGCCGGCGTCGTCACCCACCCCGTTGCGCGGGCCCTGTTCCATCACCTTCCGCAGCAAGGGTCGCTCGCACCCGTTGCTCCTCGCGAGCAGAGCCGACGTCCCGTTCCAAAGGTGTGCGGCTCACGGCTGTCGCGAGGTCCTCCAAGGCCCGTTTTTGTAGTTCCGCTTCGCGCCGCACGACCGGGCTGCCATGGTCCGCGGCGTCATCCCACGCGTGGAGCGCCTCTTCCACACGGCTCCAGTCCGGATTCCGGTGCTCGCGCACGGCGACTGCTGCCTTCGAGGTGTCCGTCTCCAGGGCCTGGGCGAATCGCTCCGCCTCGGGGAGGGAACGGCTGTCGGCCTGCGGGACGTGGCTCTCCATGAGCATCGCCGCCCGGCCGAACCCCTTGAGCGCCTCCTGCGCCTCCTGAGCCTCGCGCGACGTCAGGCCCCTGGGGCGGACCGGTTCCTGCCGTGCCCGGTCGTACGCCTCCTGCCACGCGGCACGTGCCTCCCTGCTCTCCAGCAGTGCCCGGCGCATGTCGGCGTGACGCTCCCGGGTCGGTTCGGCCAGGTCGCGGAGCACCGCGGCCGCGTAGCGGCCGTTGGCGGCGAGCCAGTCCGCGAGCCGGCCCGGCAGTCGAGGTGTCTCCCAGGCGGGGAACACCACGTACGCCAGCATGGCCAGGGCCCCGCCGAGCAGGGTGAGCACCACCCGCTCCAGGACTGTCTGCTCCCATGCCTCGCCGCCCATGCCGAGCAGGAAGACGACGTACGCGGCGGTGAAACACTGGGTATAGGCATAGCCGGTACGGTTCAGCGTGTACGACAGGCCCGCCGAGACCACGGCCAGCGCGCCGGACACATGGGCGTCCGGGCCCATCGCCCGCACCGTCCCGGTGGCGAGCGCGACGCCCGCCAGGGTCCCGGCGAGCCGGGCCACCGCACGCGCGTACGTCCGGTGGAAGTCCGGCCGCATCACCATCACCGAGGCGATGGGCGCCCAGTAGCCGTGCCCCAGTGGCAGCCGGGCGGCGATCAGATAGCCCAGCGTGGCCACCGCCGCCAGGCGGACGGCGTGCCGGAACACGGGCGAGTCCAGGCGGAGCTCACGGCGGACCGCCCGGACGACGACCGGGACCAGCCGGTGCATCGTCGGGCGCATCAGGAACTGGGCGCCCGCGGGGCCGGTCGGCGTGGGCGTCCTCCCGCTCGCGCATCCGCTCCCCGCGATCTCCAACGCCTCGCCGAGCAGTTCCACGAGCCGCTCGGCGGCCTGCCGCGCCGGGCCCTCCAGCACCTCGTGCTCCTCGTTGATGCGCAGGACGTCCTTGCTCTCGGGCCGTACCTCGGCGGGAATGCCGCGGCGGATCGAACGGGCGGCCGCATCCAGGACGTCGGCGGCCGCGTCGAGCAACTCCCGGGCGCGGTCCCGCCCGGGTCCCTCCGCCGGGGCGCCCACGTCCGGGTCGGCGAGCGCGGCGACCACCGGCCGAACGCGCTCGGCGAGTCCCCGGGGGCCGTGCAGGGCGGGGGGACGGGTGCGAGCCTGGGACGGCGTCACGGCAGCCGCGTCCCGGGCCGTCATCAACGGCTCCGGGTCGAACGGGGCGGTCGGGTCGTGCCGCAACCGGCGCGCGTAGTCCGCCACGGCGGCCAGGGCGTCGGCGAGCGCGTCACGGTGCGCTCCCCAACGCCGGATCGGGAACAGCAGGATCAGCAGGGCCTGCGTCACGCCCCCGAGTGCGATGACCCCGGCGTGCTCCAGGGCTCGTCCGGTGCTCGTGGGCAAGGTGATGGTCACCAGCATGCTGCCCACGGTCGTCGCTGCGACGATCCCGGTGGTCGTTCCGACGGCCCACGCGATTCCCGCCGCGAACGCCCATACGGCCAGCAGCGGCAGGAACGTGACGAGTCGCCCCGCCGCCAGGTAGCCCACAAAGGTGCTGAGCGCCAGGCCCGCGCCCGCGCCCAGCGCGACCACCTTGCGTGGACGCCAGCTGCGCTGGAAGACGGCCCCACCCGCGGAATAGGCGCCGAGGGCGGCGGACGCGGCATACGCGGGGGAGACCAGCCACAGCATCGGCCCGATCACGATCGCCACCCCAGCGGCCGTGCGCAGCGCGAGCAGGGGCTCCAGTCGCGTCTCCTCGATCCTGAGACCGGATCGCACGACCTCCCCGAAGGCCCGCAGCCAGGTCACCGGTGTTCGCCTGTCCGGAATGCCCTGCCGGGCCGGGTCGTTCTGGTGGGCATGCCGCAATCGTCGCGCACGGCGGCCTCCCATATGACCCGTCGGCCGGCCGGCGGCCGCAGCCGCTGGAGGTGATGCTGCCGCTGCGGACACTGATGAGTGTCTGCCGTCCGTCCTCCGGGCCGGAGCGCGGACAATCGTCGTTGGGTCAAATCCGGCCGGAGCGCGGCGATTTGACCCAGGAACGTCGGGGGAGGCAGATCACCGCCCGTCCCCCGCGGACCCGTCCAGGGGAGACACGGGGCACGGAGGCCCCGGTCTCTTACCGCTTGTGGCCGTTGCCGTGTCCGTCGGGATGAAGGACCACCTTGGTCCAGCCATCGTCACGGGCGTCGAAGTGCTCGTACGCGGTGGGGGCTTCGTCCAGGCCGAGCTCGTGGGAGACGACGAAACTCGGCTTCGCCTTCCCGCCGGCGATCAGGTCCCGCAGGGCCCGGTTGTACCTCTTCACCGGCGCCTGCCCGGTCCCCATGTGCTGGCCCTTGAACCACATCATGCCGAAGTCGATCGGAACCTTGCCCTGTGCCTCCAGCTCGCCCTGGGCCTCCTGGCCGCCGGGGTCCTGGGGCAGGAACACGCCCACCACACCGATGTGGCCCGTGAACCTGACCGTGTCGATCAGGCCGTTGAGCGTGAGGCTGGCGTCCTCGTGCCCCTGGGGGTCGTGTGCCTGGTAGCCGACGCATTCGCAGCCGTTGTCGGCGCCCAGACCGAGGGTGGCCTCCTTGACGACCTCCGCCGGGTTCTGCTCGGCGGTGTTGATCGGGATGGCTCCAAGCTGCTCCGCCATGCGCAGCCTGTCGGGCTGGTGGTCGGCCGTCCAAACGCGGCCGGCGCCCTTGAGAAGGGCGGAGTAGGTCGCCATCAGCCCGACGGGGCCGGCCCCGAAGACGATGGTCTGGTCACCCGGTTTGACGTGGGCCATCTCGGTGGCGTGATAGCCCGTGGGGAAGATGTCGGCGAGCATCACGTAGTCGGTCTGCCGTTCGGCGGCGTCCTCGCCCAGACGCAGCGCGTTGAAGTCGCCGTAGGGCACGCGCAGCAGCTCCGCCTGGCCGCCCTGGTAGGGACCCATGTCGGCGAACCCGTAGGCGGCTCCCGCGAGTGCCGGTTCCGGCTGCATGGTCAGGCAGTAGTTGGTCAGTCCCTGCTCGCACTGCTTGCAGAATCCGCAGGCGATGTTGAAAGGCAGGACCACGTACTCGCCGACCTGGACCTTGCGGACGGCCGAGCCGACTTCCACCACCTGGCCCATGTTCTCGTGTCCCAGGGTGCGGCCGGACTCGAACGAGGTGCGGCCCTCGTACATGTGCAGGTCCGAACCGCAGATGTTGGTAGTGGTGATCTTGACGATGATGTCGCAGGGGTGCTCGATCTTCGCGTCCGGTACGTCCTTCACTGTGACCGTTCGCGGTCCTTCGTATACCGCTGCTTTCATGGTGACTTCCCTTGATGTCGCCGCATGGCGGTGATGGAGAGGGCGCGGAGAGTCCGACTCTCGGAAGTGCTGCGACGGGGTCCGTGGCTCCGGCACGCCTCTGCGGGGCCGTTCTCCAGGATCAGGTGGAGCGGTCGGTCGGCCGCCGGCCCGCGAGGCGGCGCTTCGGCGCTCCGGCGGCGTTGCGTCCGGGTCCCCGTCGGCCTCGAGGCGAAACAACCACGCACCGACCGATCCAGGAGAATCCGCGAAGGCGGACGACCACCGACCGACGGCACATCCCCGACCCAGGTCACCCGCTAGTTGCCGTGGTCGTCCTGTAGCGCGCTGCGACGTTCCTGCTCGCGCTTGGAGTAGGCGGCTGCCCGGATCGCCTCGTCGCTCTCCAGGCCCGATCCCAGCGCGCCGCCCACCGTGGCGACCGAAGCGACGAACCAGGCCAGCGTCCAGTACCCCGTGGCGTGCAGCGGCGTTCGTGTCATGGAGCCGAAGACGCGGTCGTTGAGGATGAAGAGCGCCCACACCAGGTTGATGACCACCAGACCCGCGTAGCAGACGAGCACCCCGATACCCACGGTCACGACCGTCGAGGCGTTGTACAGTGCCGCCCTCTTTTTGGCCTCCGGCGAAACCTCGTCCGTTCGATGCCACAGGTTCGCGTCCACGATCAGCCAGCCGATCATGAGAGCGACAGACCCGACCGTGGCGATCACCAGGCGTGGCGTGCTCAACGAGGTGGCCAGGCTCCAGATGGTGGAGTTCACGGTGGCGACCGCTCCCGTGGCGAGTGCGGCCGCCAGGGCTTTCGACAAGCCCGGCACCAACCGCCACGGCTGGTTGGCGCGGACCATACCGCCGAGCACCCTCACGTAACCGCGTGGTCCGCTGACGACGTACCGCAGGTCGGCGATCTCCTCCTCCTCGACCTGCCCCCGACGGATGGGCGCGAGACGAGCGGTGAAGGGCCCCCGCAGCGGCTGACTTCCCGGAGCCCCCTCAGGCCCGGTGACCTGCGGGGCCGCCAAGCTGAGCACGGCTTCTTCCACGGCCTGTCGCGCCCTTGTCTGCAGGCGGAAGCCCCCCAGCGTGGGAAGGGACAGCAGCGCCACGCCGTGTTCGTGACTCAGATCCACCACGAGTTTGCGCCCGCGTGAGTGCAGCGGAAGGTCGGTGAGGGCCACGACGATGTCCCAGCTCTCCGCACGCGCGCGGTCCATGACCCGACGCGTCAGCGTGGACAGGTCCTCGGTCCCTGCGGTGAAGGGCTCGCTGACCACCTCGACGTCGAACCGTCGTCCCTGGTCCGACCTGTCGGCGAGCCGGTCGGCAAGCATCCCGGCCATGCGCCGCGCGATCTGCGTCGGCGCATCCGGATCCGCCAGAAGAGCCACGGTCGTAACCTTCTGTGACGACACCCGTAAGACTCCTTCTCATCGGCTGCGCCCGCGCTCGCACATGGCCACGTGATGTCCTCGAGGCTACGCCGACGCCGCATGACACGCTGGCCCCGCCGGCAGGCACCGGCGGTACGGTCAGATCTCCTAGCGCTTCCCCGTGCCCGAGGAGCGGGGCCCGGTGACGGCGCCTGTCGCGCGGATCGCGGCGCGATCAGGTAATCAGGAACGGTGAACAAGGACGCGACCGACCCCTTCGTCCATGTCCGAGGCGCCGGTGAGAACAACCTGCGGAACATCGATGTAGACGTTCCGCGGGACGCGATGGTCGCCTTCACGGGCGTCTCCGGTTCGGGCAAGTCCTCGCTCGCGTTCGGCACGCTTTACGCCGAGGCCCAGCGGCGCTACTTCGAGTCGGTGGCACCGTACGCCCGAAGGCTGCTGCAACAGGTCGGCGCCCCGCACGTGCAGGAAATCACCGGACTGCCACCGGCGGTGGCCCTGCAGCAGCGACGCGGGTCGCCCAGCTCACGCTCGACGATCGGCACCCTCACCACGCTGTCCAACCTGCTGCGCATGCTGTACTCCCGGGCCGGCACCTACCCGCCCGGGGCCGCACGGCTGGAAGCCGAGTCGTTCTCCCCCAACACCGCGGCCGGCGCCTGCCCGGAGTGCCACGGACTGGGCGTGGTGCACGACGTCGCCGAGGACCTGCTCGTCCCGGACCCCTCGCTGAGCATCCGCGAGGGGGCGATCGCCGCCTGGCCGGGCGCCTGGCAGGGAGCCAACCTGCGCAGTGTCGTGAGCAACC
The DNA here is from genome assembly GCF_040637635.1 of Streptomyces sp. NPDC028635. Taxonomy (NCBI): domain Bacteria; kingdom Bacillati; phylum Actinomycetota; class Actinomycetes; order Kitasatosporales; family Streptomycetaceae; genus Streptomyces; species Streptomyces sp. NPDC028635. The sequence continues at coordinate 16,530 of NZ_JBEZWX010000031.1, forward strand.
TGGGGATCGACATCGACCGACCGTGGCGCAGACTCAGGAAGAAGGACCGGGACTGGCTGCTGTACACGGACGAACAGCCCTCCGTGTACATCGAGCCGGAGGAGGAACGCGTCGACTACGGCTACCAGGGCAAGTTCTGGAGCGCCCGCAAGCACGTCATGCACGTCCTGGCCGACTCGAAGAGCGAGAGGATGCGCGAACGGGCGCTCCGGTTCGTCAGGAGCGGGCCCTGTCCCGCCTGTCACGGCAGCGGACTGCGGCCCGAGGCGCTCGCCGTGACCTTCGCCGGACGTTCCATCGCCGAGATCAACGCGATGCCGCTCACCGAGGCCGTGGCGCTGCTGCAACCCGTCGCTGGGCGGTCCGAGGCCGACGCCACCACGTCGACCGCCCGGTCCGGGGAGACGACCGAGGTCGCGGTCCGGATCTGCGGCGATCTGGTCGCGCGGATCGACGTACTGCTCGACCTCGGCCTCGGATATCTCAGCCTCGGACGCCGCTCGACGACTCTGTCGCCCGGCGAGGCGCAGCGCCTGCGGATCGCCACGCAGTTGCGCTCGGGTCTGTTCGGCGTCGTCTACGTCCTCGACGAACCCTCCGCGGGCCTGCACCCGGCCGACGCGGAACCGCTGTTGGACGTGCTGGACCGCCTCAAGGCGGCGGGCAACTCGCTGTTCGTCGTGGAGCACGACATGGACGTCGTACGGCGGGCCGACTGGGTGGTCGACATCGGCCCCGGCGCGGGAGAGGGCGGCGGACGCGTGCTGTACAGCGGCCCGGTCGCCGGGCTCGAGCGGGTCCGGGAGTCGGCCACGAGCCGGTACCTGTTCGGGCGGGCCCAGCCGCTCGACCACCGCCCCCGCACACCGCAGGGCTGGCTGCACCTGCGCGGGGTATCCCGCCACAATCTGCACGACGTGTCCGTCGAGGTGCCGCTCTGCGTACTGACGGCGGTGACGGGCGTGTCCGGTTCCGGGAAGTCGACGCTGGTGACGCAGGTACTCGCCGAGGTCGTCCGGGGTCACCTCGGACTCGTGCCCGAGGAGCCCGACGAGGCGCAGTTGGAGGTGGACGTCCAGGACGCGTCGGGGGTCGAGTCGTTCGACCGGCTGGTCCGGGTCGACCAACGGCCCATCGGCCGAACTCCCCGGTCCAACCTTGCCACGTACACCGGGATGTTCGACGCGGTGCGCAAGCTGTACGCGGCGACGGACGAGGCCAGGGCGCGGGGTTACTCGGCCGGACGGTTCTCCTTCAACGTGCCCGAGGGGCGCTGCGAGACCTGCCAGGGTGAAGGATTCGTCGCGGTGGAACTGCTGTTCCTGCCCGGCACCTACGCGCCGTGCCCGACCTGCCAAGGCGCCCGCTACAACGCCGAAACGCTCGAAGTCACCTACCGCGGAAAGAACATCGCGGACGTACTGGCGCTGTCCGTCGACGCCGCCGCCGAGTTCCTGTCCGCCGTCCCGGCCGCCTCCCGCAGCCTGGAGACGTTGCGCGAGGTAGGACTGGGGTACCTTCGGCTGGGCCAGCCCGCGACGGAGCTCAGCGGCGGTGAGGCGCAGCGCATCAAACTGGCCACAGAACTCCAGCGAGCCCGCCGCGGGCACGCGCTCTACCTGCTCGACGAGCCGACGGCGGGGCTGCACCCCTCGGACATCGCACTGCTGCTGCGGCAGTTGCACCGGCTCGTCGACACCGGCAACACGGTCGTCCTCGTCGAGCACGACCTGGACACGATCGCCACCGCCGACTGGGTCATCGACCTCGGTCCGGGCGGCGGCGACGCGGGCGGGCGGGTGGTCGCGGCGGGCCCGCCGGCCAAGGTGGCGAAGGCCCGCCGCAGCGCCACCGCGCCCTATCTCGCGGCCCGGCTCGCGCGCTCCTGACGGCAGCGCGAGGAGCCGAGTACCGGCGTCCGCGGAGGGCCTCCCCGACGAGCTCCTCGGCTGCGCCGACGCCGTACGTCTCCGCCGTGTCGACCACGGTCATACCCAGGCCCACGCCCTGCCGCAGCGCGGCGTTCTCCGCTTGACCCGGGCCGGGTCCTGGCCCAGGTACGCGCCGGAGTGCGAGGTCAGAAGGGACGGGCGGACGGTCCCGACGGCTCGCCGGCACCGGGCGCGCGGTCCCGCAGCGCGACGACCACCGACGCGACGGCGCCGCAGGAGAGGACCGTCGCGAAACCGATCATCGCGGTCTGCACGGCGAAGTGCCGCAGGGCGATGCTGAACAGGACGGACGGCAGGCCCATCCCCAGGTACGCGACGACGAAGAACACGGCGAGGACCCCCGCGCGTGAGGTCGGCTCGGCCACGGAACCGGCACGTTCGACTCCTCCCTTGAACAGCAGTCCGGAGCCGGCTCCCGACAGGGACACGGCGACCAGGTAGAGCCAGAGCGCCGGGTGGTGAAGGGCGACGGCGCACAGGACCAGTCCGACAGGAAAGACCACTGCCCCCACGGTGAGCAGCCGTCGCAGGGGGAGACGGCCCAGCACCAGCTGGGCGGCCGCCGCGGAACCGAACATGAGGAAGGCCGCCAGGCCGACCACGAGGTGCGAGTCGGTGTGCAGGGTGCCGTGGAGGACGCTCGCCCCGAGGGAGGAGATCAGGCCGAGGATCGCGAAGGCGAAGGCGCCGAGCGCGCCCGCCGCACCGAACGCCCGCCGGCCGCCGGGACGCAGGACGAACCTGCTGGGCGGTTGCACCGCGGGCAGCTCCAGGTCGACGGTCTCCGGGGTGCACAGCACCAGCGCCAGGCACACGGCCATGGCGAGCGTGAAGATCGCCTGGGTGGTGATCAGGGGCATGGGAAGCCACTCGGCGGCGGCTGCGGCGACCAGGGGCCCCGATGCCAGGCCGCCGAGGTTGGCGGCGGTGGCCACGATGCCGGGCAGCACCGAACCCGTCCGTTCCGGACGGACCTCGTGGTGGAGGTCGTGCAGGTACGTCGTCGCGGTCGAGGCCATCAGCCCCAGTCCGACCCCGTTGAGGATCCTGCCCGCGATCAGCCCCGGCAGGTCCCGCCACACGATCAGTACGACCGACGCGGCGATGCCGACCAGCAGCGCCGGGACGATGATGCGCCGCCGCCCGAGCCGGTCTGAAAGGTGTCCCAGTCCCAGGAAGGCGACCGCCGCGCCCACGACCATCGAGGCGTACGCCACCGTGACCGTGGTCGCGCCGAAGTGGTCCCGTGCCTCGTACAGCGGCCACAGCGGGGTCGGCGCGGTGCCGAAGGCCATCAGCACGGCGAAGGCCACCGCCACGAACCAGAAGCCGGTGGTGTGCGAGGCACGGCGCCGGGCGGTGGCGCGGGGCGGCGAGTCGGCGGGAGCGGGTGCGGGGATACGGTCGGTCGGGTCGGCGGGAGCCTCGGCTGTGGGACGGCTCAGCGGCGTCGGAACGGCAGGCAGGGGTACCCCTCCTCGGGCGGAAGCGGATGGCGCCTTCCATCCTCCTCACCAGCCACAATCAATGCCAACGAATGTTTTTGCTGGGCTCCAGCACTGCGAGTGATACTTCTCCTGTGGAGCTACGTCAGCTGGAGCATTTCATCGCGGTCGCCGAAGAGCTGAGTTTCACGCGTGCCGCCCGTCGGCTGCACGTGGTGCAGTCCGGGGTGTCCGCCGCGATCCGCGCACTGGAGCGCGAGCTCGGCTGCGCGCTGTTCGAGCGCACGTCGCAGCAGGTCCGGCTCACCGGTGCGGGCGCCGCGCTGCTGCCGGAGGCTCGGGCCACCCTGAACGCCGCCCAGGCCGCGCAGGACGTCGTGCGTGCCGCACAGGGCACGCTGCGCGGCACGGTGAACGTCGGCGCGATGGCCTCGGTCGAGGTGGTGGATTTGCCTGCGCTCCTCGGGCAGCTGCACGCACGGCATCCGGCGATCGACGTCCGGCTGCGGCTGGCGACGGCAGGCTCGGCGGGGCTGGCGCACGCGCTGCTCGGCGGGGACCTGGACGTGGCCTTCCTGTCGCTGCCCGAACGCAAGCCCGCCGGGATCGACGCACGGGAGCTGGCCACCGTGCCGCTCGTCCTGGTGGTGGGTGCCGCCCATCCGCTCGCGCAGCGGGAGACGGTGGCACTCGCGGACCTCGCGGGGGAGCCCTTCGTGGACTTCCCGCCGGGCTACGGCAACCGTGAGGTGGTCGACCGGGCGTTCGCGGCGGCGGGCGTCGGGCGCCGGGTGGCACTGGAAGTGCCCGACATCGACATGGGAGCGGCACTGGTCCGGCACGGCCTGGGCATCGCCTTCCTGCCCCCGTTCGCCGTCGCCCGCACCCCCGGCCTGCACGTCCTGGACGTCCACGACACCACGCTCCGCTGGAGCATGCATCTCGGCACGTCGTCGACCCGGCGGCCCAGCTCGGCCTTGCGGGCGCTGCTCGACCTGGTCGACCACCACGTCATGCCCCTGTGACCCACTCCCCGTGGCGCTGTCACAGGGCCGAGGGCCCGACTGTCAGCCGGGCCCGCCCAGCACGATCTTCCACACGCGGGTCGCCACCTGGAGGTTCAGCCGGTCCTCGACGTTGGCGAGGTCGTGGCCGCTGATGTCCCGGATGCGCTGGAGCCGGTAGCGCAGCGTGCTGCGGTGGATCGCGAGGGAGTCGGCGGTCTCGTCGTAGTTGCCGCCGCAGTCGAAGTACCGGGAGAGGGTCTCCACCATGGCCGCGTGATGCCGGGAGTCGTAGTCGATGAGCTGCCCGAGCCACTCGCGGACGAACGTCTCCAGTTCCCGGTAATCGTTGCCGGGTCCCAGGATGCGGTAGAGGCCGAGCTCGTCGAAGAACGTCGTGCCGTAGCGTTCGCGGGAGTGGCGGCGCACGTCCAGGGCACGTTGCGCCTCCTGATAATGGTGGGGGAGGTCGTTCAGGGAGCCGGAAGCGGCGCTCACCCCGATCGTCCCGGACCATGTTCCGGTCTCCCGGGCGAGCGCCTCGTACAGCGCGCGGGCGTGCGGCCTGTCACCGGTGATGAGCACGATGTGATCGGAGCGTCGGGTCAGCAGCGAACGCATGCCCACGGCAGCCGCCGCCCGACTCACGGTCTGCGCGAAGGAGTCGTCGGCGGTCCGGTTCGACCACTGCACCACGACGATGTAGTGGCTGCCGTGCAGGTCGTGTCCGACTGCCTCGGACCGGGCGTAGGCGCTCGGCTCGTCCGTCCCCGCCAGGAGGTCGTCGGCCAGCTCGCGGTGCAGCCTCAGCTCCACGTCGGCCAGATCGCGCAGGTGCGTCAGCTCCAGGGTGAGCGACGCGGCGGCGTGTCCGAGCGCGAGGACGGTGTGCTCGTCGGCTTCGTCCCGGACATCGACCAGCGCCAGCACGCCCAGGATCTCGCCGTGCGGGCGGATCAGGGTGATCAGCCGGTCCCTGATGCGCACCGGCCCGACCTCCTTGGCGACGGCCCGCAGCATTTCGTCCTGGCGCACGGGGTCCGGTTCGGGATAGGGCACGGGGCGGCTGGGGCCGGTCCAGGACCTCAGCCGACCGAAGCGGTCCTCGACCAGTGCGGGAAGTCCGGTGAGACTGTGCAGCGCGCGGGTGACGGCTTCCTCGCCGCCACCCGAGACAGCGACACCGGCCATGAGAGCGTGAACGGCTCGCTCGTAGCCCAGCTCGGCCACCACGGAGATCAGCTGCCGCTGAAGGGCTGTGCGTTCCTCCCGCAGTCGGCCCAGCTCCAGCGCGTCCTCGCGTTGGCGGCGGTGTGCGAAGGCGACCGACAGTGCGGCAGCGGTGTGCCGGATCAGCATGGCGAGCAGCGATCGCTCGACCGTGGTGGGCCGGGAGCGGGACGTGACCACGAGATAGCCGTGGAGTCCTCCAGGTCCGCGCAGGCCCAGGGCCCGGCCCCAGGGCCTGCCGGCCACGGTCACTTTTCCGTCCTCACCGGCCAGCTCCCGGAGCCTGCGGCCCACGGCCAGGGCATGCGTCTGCCCGTTCATCGGGCTGGGGACCAGGCGGCCGCCCACCTCGAGGTATCCGGCCTCGGCGCTGTACGGCCCCGCGGCGACGACGTGCTCCATGGCCAGGCGCAGGACTTCGCCTTCGTCCGGGGCTTCGAACTGGGCGCGCGAGAGCGCGGCCAGTTCGTGGAGGGCATGGGCGACCGGGGTGCGAGCGGGCAGGCGGGGCCGCCCGGGCGCGGCCGTGGGGCGCCGCCGGGCGCTGCCCCGTGGAAGGCCGCCCTTCCGGTCGGAGTAGGGGTGGTACAGGCCGTACGCCCGACTGCCGGCCATGGGATCGCTCCGTCCTTAGGAGGTGAGCGGCTTTCGCGTACCCGGTCCCGGGCCGGCTATCCGAGACGTGTTCTCTCTCGTACTCGTGGGGCGACCGACCCCGTGCATTCCTGACTCGCCAGGCGCAGGCGGGGAGCCACTCGCTTCGTCACCCTGGGCAGTGCTCGAGACCCTCCGTGCGCACTGACGGGAAACCGGCGGAGTCCCACCTCTGCCTGAACGGACGTGATCCGGAGAGTCGACGCAGGCGCCGCACCGGGAGGAGTTCCTCATGGCCAAGGCAGTGGGTATCGACCTGGGCACCACCAACTCGGTGATCGCCGTGTGGGAGGGCGGCGAGCCGTCCGTCGTACCCAACAGCGAGGGCAACCGCACGACACCGTCCGTGGTGGCCTTCACCGACACCGGCGAGCGCCTGGTGGGCCAGCTGGCCCGGCGCCAGGCGATCCTCAACCCCAAGGGCACCATCTACTCGGCCAAGCGGTTCATCGGCCGCCACTTCGACGAGATCTCCGACGAGGCCCGGGCGGTGGCGTACGACGTCGTCGAGGGCGACGGCGGGGCGGCCCGCTTCAAGGTGCGCGACAAGCTCTACGCGCCTGAGGAGATCAGCGCACAAGTGCTCCGCAAACTCGCCGACGACGCGTCCAAGCAACTGGGGGAGCGGGTCACGGAGGCGGTCATCACCGTGCCCGCCTACTTCAACGACGCTCAGCGCACCGCCACCAAGGACGCCGGACGCATCGCCGGGCTGGAGGTGCTGCGGATCATCAACGAGCCGACGGCGGCCGCCCTCGCGTACGGCATGGACAAGAAGGAGCACGAGACCGTCCTCGTCTTCGACCTGGGCGGCGGCACCTTCGACGTGAGCATCCTCGACGTCGGCGACGGGGTGGTGGAGGTGCGCTCCACCGCCGGTGACAGCCACCTTGGCGGCGACGACTTCGACCGGCGTCTGGTGGACCACCTCGCGGACGACTTCCAGAAGGAGAACGGCATCGACCTGCGCAAGGACCCGCAGGCGCTGCAACGACTGTTCGAGGCGGCGGAGAAGGCCAAGACCGAGCTCAGTTCCGTGACGCAGACGCAGGTCAGCCTGCCGTTCATCACCGCCGACGCCTCGGGCCCCAAGCACCTCACCGACTCGATCATGCGGTCGACCTTCGAGCAGATCACCGGCGACCTGGTGGAGCGTTGCCTGGGACCGGTGCAGCAGGCGATGGCCGACGCGAAAGTCGGCGAGAGCGACATCGACGAGGTCATCCTCGTCGGCGGCTCCACCCGCATCCCCGCCGTCCAGACCCTGGTGCGCCGGCTGACCGGCGGCAAGGAACCCAACATGAGCGTCAACCCCGACGAGGTCGTGGCCCTGGGTGCCGCGATCCAGGCCGGGGTGCTGAAGGGCGAGGTGAAGGACGTCCTGCTGCTCGACGTCACACCCTTGTCGCTGGGCGTGGAGACGCGCGGCGGAGTGATGACGAAGATCATCGAGCGGAACACCACCATCCCGGTGCGCCGCAGCGAGACCTTCTCCACCGCCGAGGACAACCAGCCGGCCGTCGATGTGGTGGTCCTCCAGGGTGAGCGCGAGCGGGCCGCGGACAACCGGGTGCTGGGCCGGTTCCAGCTCACCGACATCCGGCCGGCGCCGCGGGGCGAACCGCAGATCGAGGTCACCTTCGACATCGACGCCAACGGCATCCTCAACGTCAAGGCCCGCGACCGGGACACCGGCAAGGAACAGGGCATCACCATCAGCGAGAGCTCCAACTTGGACCGCGGTGAGGTCGAACGCATGGTCCAGGAGGCCGAGCGCAACCGGGGGCAGGACCAGGCACTCCGCGAGGCCGTCGACGCCCGCAACGAACTCGACGCCGTCGCCTACCAGGTCGAGAAGCGCCTCGCGGAACTGGGCGACGCGGCGCCCGCGCACGAGAAGGCACGCGCCGAGATGCTCGTGTCCGACGCCAGGGCGGCGGTCAAGGAAGAGGCGGGTGTGGAGCGCGTACGGCCGCTGACCTCCGAACTCCAGCAGGTGCTCGCCGGGCTGGCGGCCCATCAGGGCGCCGCCGCCACGGACGGTGGTCCCGGCCAGGACGCCGCCACCGGCGGTCCCACGGGTGGCGGTGGCGGTGGCGATGACGATGATGTCATCGACGCCGAGTTCGACAAGGGCTGAGGCGCGCCATGGCCACCCACCCCCAGGAACCCGACCGGGCCGCGTCGGATCCGGGCGTACGGATCCCGGAAGGCGCCGGACGCCCTCCTCGCGGTGATCTGCCCCAAGGGGGCCCGCCCCGGTCCGAGGAGGCGAACGGAGAAACGGGACCCGATGCCGCCGGCCCCGCGTCCGCCGAGGACGAGTACACGACCGCGATCCGGGAACTGGAGGACCGCTGGCGGCGCGCACTCGCCGACCTCGACAACCTTCGCAAGCGTCACGCACGGGAACTGGAGCGCGAACGGGCGGTCGAGCGGTCCCGCACGGCGGCCGCCTTCCTGCCCGTCCTCGACAACCTCGAACTCGCCCTGACCCACGCCGGCGCCGAACCGGGCCCGATCGTGGCAGGCATCCGAGCCGTACGCGACCAAGCGGTGAACGTCCTCGAACTGCTCGGATACCCGCGGCATGCCGAGACCGGCGTCGCCTTCGACCCGGCCCGGCACGAGGTGGTCGGTGTCGTCCAGGACTCCGACGCCCCACCGGGCACCGTCGTCGAGGTGCTGCGCCCCGGCTACGGGGACGGCGAACGGCAGCTCAGGCCCGCCGCCGTGACGGTCGCGAAGCGGGAGTGACCGGTCATGGCACGGGACTTCTACGAGGTGCTGGGCGTGTCGCGGACCGCGAACCAGGACGAGATCCAGCAGGCATATCGCAAACTCGCCCGCAAGTACCACCCCGACGTCAACAAGGACCCCGGGGCGGAGGAACGCTTCAAGGACCTCAACGAGGCATACAGCGTCCTCTCCGATCCCAGGACCCGTGCCCGCTACGACCGCTTCGGCGAGGACTTCCGCAAGATCCCCGAGGACTTCGACGAACGGGTCGCGGCCGGAGCGGGCGGCGGCTTCCGCGCTCGAAGGACCGCAGGCGCGGGCGGCCCCCGCGTCCGCTACACCACCGGCTTCGGCGACGACTTCGGAGCAGAGGGCATCGACATCGATGACCTGCTCGGCTCCATGTTCGGAGCCGGCGCCGCCCGCGGCGGCGTCCCCGGAGCGGACCAGGAGGCGGAACTGCCGCTCACGGTCGAGGAGGCGTACCGAGGCGGCCGTCGCACCGTCACACTCGCCGGCCCCACCGGTCGGCCGCGCCGGTACGAGGTCGACGTGCCGCCGGGCGTCACCGACGGGCAGCGCATCCGGCTGGCGGGCGAGGGTGGCCAGGGCAGTGGTGACGCGGCCGCGGGCGACCTGTACCTGCGGGTACGCGTCCAGCCCCACCCCCGGTTCGGGCTGGACGGCCGTGACGTGCACGTCCAGGTCCCGGTCACCCCGTGGGAGGCGGCCCTGGGTGCGACCGTGCCGGTGCCCACGCCCGGCGGCGGCACGGCGAAGGTCACGGTGCCCGCGGGCTCGTCCAGCGGCCGGCGGCTGCGGCTGCGCGGCGAGGGCATGCCGAACCCGCGGGGAGCGAACGGCGACCTGTACGCCGAACTTCGCATCATGGTGCCCCCCGCCCTGGGCGACCGGGAGCGCGAACTGTTCGAGGAGCTCGCCGCCACTTCCTCGTTCGACCCCAGGAGGACGCGATGAACGACCGACCCGCGGGAGCGGGAGGCATCGGCCGGGCCGGCGTGGGCGCCCGTCCGGGACGAACGGCCGCCGACATCACCGCCTCGACGGCTGTCCGGTACGCGCTCGTGCCCGTCCCCAGGCTTTCCCTGGCCGCCGTGGCCCGCCGCTCGGGCCTCCACCCCGATCTGATCCGCCGGTTCGTCGCCCTCGGCCTGGTCGACGCCGAACGCGACTCCGCGGGGCGACTGCTGTTCGACCCCACGGCTCCGGCGGTTGTCGCCCGTGTCCAGCGGCTGCGCACCGGACTCTGCCTCAACTACGCATCCATCGGCCTGGTGCTCGATCTGCTCGACCGCATCAGCCTGCTCGAAGCCGCCCTGCGCGGCCGCGGAACGAGGAGTGAAACACCCCCATGGACATGAACCGTCTCACCCAGAAGTCCCAGGAAGCCCTTCAGGAGGCCCAGAGCGCGGCCGTCGGCATGGGGCAGACCGAGGTCGACGGGGAGCACCTGCTGCTCGCTCTTCTCGATCAGGAGGACGGTCTGATCCCACGGTTGCTGCAACAGGCCGGTACCGAGCCGAAGGAGCTGCGCGCGGCCGTGCGCGAGGAACTCTCCCGCCGCCCGAAGGTGACCGGCCCCGGTGCGGCACCCGGCCAGGTCTTCGTCACCCAGCGCCTGTCCCGCCTGCTCGATGCCGCCGAGCGGGAGGCCAAGCGCCTCAAGGACGAGTACGTGTCCGTCGAGCACCTCCTGCTCGCTCTCGCCGAAGAGGGCTCGGCGACCGCAGCCGGACGCCTGCTCAAGGAGTACGGCGTGACCCGGGATACGTTCCTGAGCGCCCTCACCCAGGTCCGCGGCAACCAGCGCGTCACCTCCGCCAACCCCGAAGTGGCCTATGAGGCTCTGGAGAAGTACGGCCGCGACCTGGTCCTCGAGGCCCGGTCCGGGCGGCTGGACCCGGTCATCGGTCGTGATGCGGAGATCCGCCGCGTCACCCAGATCCTCAGCCGCAAGACCAAGAACAACCCCGTCCTCATCGGCGACCCCGGCGTCGGCAAGACCGCCATCGTCGAGGGCCTGGCCCAGCGCATCGTTCGCGGCGACGTCCCCGAGGGCCTGCGCGACAAGACGGTGTTCGCTCTCGACATGGGCTCCCTGGTCGCCGGCGCCAAGTACCGAGGCGAGTTCGAAGAACGCCTCAAGGCCGTGCTGGCCGAGGTGAAGGCCGCCCAGGGGCGCATCCTGCTCTTCGTCGACGAACTCCACACCGTCGTGGGAGCGGGCGCCGCCGAAGGGGCCATGGACGCGGGCAACATGCTCAAGCCGATGCTCGCCCGCGGCGAACTCCACATGATCGGCGCCACCACCCTCGACGAGTACCGCAAGCACATCGAGAAGGACGCCGCCCTCGAACGCCGCTTCCAGCAAGTGCTGGTCGACGAGCCGAGCGTGGAGGACACCATCTCCATCCTGCGCGGACTGCGCGAACGCCTGGAGGTCTTCCACGGCGTGAAGATCCAGGACACCGCACTGGTCTCCGCGGCCACCCTCAGCCACCGCTACATCACGGACCGGTTCCTGCCCGACAAGGCCATCGACCTCGTCGACGAGGCGTGTGCCCGGCTGCGGACCGAGATCGACTCGATGCCCGCCGAACTCGACGAGATCACCCGCCGCGTCACCCGCCTGGAGATCGAGGAGGCGGCCCTGTCCAAGGAGACCGACGCCGCCAGCAAGGCTCGCCTGGAGCAACTGCGAAGGGAACTGGCCGACCTGCGCGGCGAGGCGGACGCCAAGCACGCCCAGTGGGAGGCCGAGCGGCAGGCCATCCGCCGCGTGCAGGAGCTGCGCCAGGAACTGGAGCAGGTCCGCCACGAAGCGGAGGAGGCCGAACGCGTCTACGACCTCAACCGCGCCGCCGAACTGCGCTACGGCCGACTTCAGGACCTGCAGCGCCGGCTCGCCGCAGAGGAGGAGCAACTGGCCGCCAAACAGGGGCAGAACCGGCTGCTGCGCGAGGTCGTCACCGAGGAGGAGATCGCCGAGATCGTCGCCGCCTGGACCGGCGTCCCCGTCGCCCGTCTCCAGGAGGGCGAACGTGAGAAGCTGCTGCGCCTCGACGACATCCTGCGCGAGCGCGTCATCGGCCAGGACGAGGCCGTCAAGCTCGTCGCCGACGCCATCATCCGCGCCCGCTCCGGCATCCGCGACCCGCGCCGCCCCATCGGCTCGTTCATCTTCCTCGGTCCCACCGGCGTCGGGAAGACCGAGCTGGCCAAGACCCTCGCGGCGGCCCTGTTCGACTCCGAGGAGAACATGGTCCGCCTCGACATGAGTGAGTACCAGGAGCGGCACACCGTCAGCCGGCTCATGGGCGCGCCGCCCGGATACGTCGGCTACGAGGAAGGCGGCCAGCTCACCGAGGCCGTACGACGCAAGCCGTACTCGGTCGTGCTGTTCGACGAGATCGAGAAGGCGCACACCGATGTCTTCAACACCCTGCTGCAGGTCCTCGACGACGGCCGCATCACCGACTCCCAGGGCCGCACCGTCGACTTCCGCAACACCGTGATCATCATGACGTCCAACATCGGCTCCGAGCACCTCCTCGACGGCGCGACCGCCGAGGGCGAGATCAAGCCGGACGCCCGCGCCCTGGTGATGGGCGAGCTGCGCGGCCACTTCCGCCCGGAGTTCCTCAACCGCGTCGACGACATCGTGCTGTTCAAGCCGCTCGGCGAGCGGCAGATCGAGCGGATCGTGGAGCTGCAGTTCGACGAACTGCGCCGTCGCCTCGCCGAACGTCGCATCACCGTCGAACTCACCGACGCGGCCAAGGAAGTGATCGCCCACCAGGGCTACGACCCCGTGTACGGGGCCCGGCCGCTGCGGCGTTACATCTCCCACGAGGTCGAGACGATGGTCGGGCGCGCCCTGCTGCGCGGTGACGTCCAGGACGGCGCGACGGTCCGCGTGGACACCGAACGCGGAGAGCTGGTGGTCACCTACGACCAGCCCGAGGACGTGAAGGGAGCGCGAGCGGCATGAGCGCGATGCAGGTCACGACCGTGACTTGTCCCCACTGCGGGCGCACCAACCGGGTGCCCGTGGCCGCCGAGGGACGCCCCAAGTGCGGCCACTGCAAGCAGCCCCTACCGTGGATGGTGGACGCGGGCGACGACGACTTCACCGAGGTCGCCGAGCGGGCCGGCGTCCCCGTCGTGGTCGACCTGTGGGCCACCTGGTGCGGCCCCTGCCGCATGGTCAGCCCCGCACTGGAGAAGGTCGCCACCGATCTCGCCGGCCGCATCAAACTCGTCAAGGTCGACGTCGACAAGAACCCGCGACTGTCGCAGCGTTTCGAGGTCCAGGCCGTACCGACACTGCTGATCCTCGACCGGGGCGAGACGGTCGCCCGGCAGGCGGGGGCGGCGCCCGCCCCCGTTCTGCGCCAGTGGGTGGAACAGTCGATCACCGCCCGGGAAGGGTGATCAGGATGACCCTGCACGCAGACCCCCACCTCGCGCTCGTCCGGCCGGTCCAGCCGCTGACCCCACAAGGGTGTCAGGAGTGTCTGGCGCTCGGCTCCCCGTGGGTCCACCTGAGGCTCTGCCTGACCTGCGGGCACGTCGGCTGCTGCGACTCCTCGCCGAACAAGCACGCACGCAGGCACGCGGTTGCCGTCGCCCATCCGATCGTGCAGTCGTTCCAGCCCGGCGAGGAATGGCGCTGGTGCTACCCCCACGAGGCGTTCGTCTGATGTCCGGCGACCAGCCGCTGCCGGGCGCAGCACCGGTGCCGGACGAAGCGGACGAGGGCGCCTCCTGGGAGACCCCGGACATCTACGGCGCCTATCCCCGCCTCACGGAGGAGCAGACCGCACGTCTGGCGGAGCACGGGCGACGCCGGCCCATGGCTCCGAACGACGTGCTGATCCGTGAGGGGGAGCGCTGCGAGACGTTCTTCGTCGTCCTGAGCGGTACCGTCGCCGTCGTCGAGGACTACGGCACCTCCGAGGAGCACGTGCTGCGCGTGCACGGCCCCGGCCGCTTCATCGGCGAACTCGGCCTGCTCCACGGGCAAGTGGCCTTCTACACCGCTGTCGCCAGGGAGCCGGGCGAGGTCCTCGTCGTCTCCCTGGATAAGTTGCGCCACCTGGTGTCCCAGGACTCCACCATCGGGGACGTCGTGCTGCGCGCCTGCCTGTGCCGTCGCGCGCTGCTCGTCGGACAGGGCGCCGGCTTCCGCATCATCGGCTCGCGCTACTCGCCCGACACCAGACGGCTGCGCGAATTCGCCGTCCGCAACCGGCTGCCGCACCGCTGGATCGACCTGGAGACCGACGAGGAGGCCGAGGAACTGCTGCGCCGCTTCGGCGTCGGCCCGGCGGAGACACCGCTGGTCATCTGGCGGGACACCACCCTGTTGCGCAACCCCAGCAACGCGGAACTGGCCCGGCTCATCGGGCTGCCGTCACTGCCCAGCGGAAACCGTCACGGTGACGTCCTCATCGTGGGCGCCGGACCCGCCGGCCTCGCTGCGGCGGTCTACGCCGCCTCCGAGGGCCTGAGCACCACTGTGGTGGAGGCGATTGCCACCGGCGGCCAGGCCGGCACGTCGTCCCGCATCGAGAATCTGCTCGGCTTCCCCTCCGGCATCTCCGGCGCCGAACTCACCGAACGCGCCGTGCTCCAGGCCGACAAGTTCGGCGCCAGGATCAGCCTTGCGCTGGAGGCGACCGGTCTGCATCCCAAGGACGAGGACCACTACGTGGTGGCGTTCGCCGACGGCACCGAGATCGCCGCCCGCGCTGTCGTCCTGGCCATGGGTGCCCGCTACCGCCGGCTCCAGGTGCCCGGCATCGAACGCCTGGAGGGAACGAGCGTGCACTACTCGGCGACCGTCTACGAGGCCCAGCAGTGCCGCACCGACCCGGTGGCCGTCGTCGGCGGGGGCAACTCGGCGGGCCAGGCGGTGCTGTTCCTCGCCGAGTACGCGCCGAAGGTGCACTTGCTGGTCCGAGGAGCCCGCCTTGACGCCGACATGTCCCGCTACCTGGTCGACCAGGTCGAGCGCCATCCGCGGGTGGAGATCATGCTGCACACCGAGGTCACCGAGGTCATCGGCCAGGAGATGCTGGAAGAGCTCGACGTGGTCGACAACCGCACGGGCGTCCACCGCCGGCTCGCGGTGCGGGGCCTGTTCGTCTTCACCGGGGCCGAACCTCACACCGAGTGGCTCGCCGGCAGCATCGCCCTCGACTCCCGCGGCTTCGTCCTCACCGGGCCGGAGGCCCAGGAAGGCTGCGCCTACCCCGAGGTGTGGCAGGGCCGCGGGCGCTCGTGCATGACTCTGGAGGCCGGCCTGCCCGGGGTCTTCGCGGTAGGGGACGTCCGCAGCGGCTCGGTGAAGCGGGTGGCGTCCGCGGCCGGTGAGGGCGCGATGGCCATCCACTTCGTGCACCGGCACCTGGGGCACTCGGCGGTACCCGGTACCACGGGCACGTCAGCCGTCGCGGGCCACTCGGACGCCTCCCCACGCATACGTCACAAAGAGTCCCCGTGGCTCGCCTGACGCATGACGGACGGTGAGATCACGAGAGGAACGCGGAGGCGATCGCGATGGCCGTGCCCGCCCGGCGCCACCGCGGTGGCGGCATGCAGGAATGGCCCGTTCGGGCACCGTGACCCAGGCAGAAGGAAGTCAGCGATGAAATACGACGGATTCCTCGCCCGTGTGCGCGAGCGAGGCGAATACCACGACCAGGACGAAGCCGCGGCCGTCACCAGCGCCGTGCTGGAAGTGCTGGCCCAACGGATCAACCCGGGAGAGGTCAAGGACCTCGCATCACAACTGCCCGGTCCGCTGGGACACGTCCTCAACCATGCCGCGCCGCAGGAGGCGCGCAGCTTCGGGATCGAAGAGTTCTACCGCCGGGTCGCCGAGCGCACCCCTGCCCGGCCGCGTACGGCGCAGTGGGACGCCGGCGCGGTTCTGACCACCGTCGCCGACGCCGTCACCGGCGGAGAGCTGAATCAGATCATCAGCCAGCTCCCCTCCAGTTACGCGGTCCTGTTCGGCAAGGCCGACCTCGCTGGCTGAGTCCCTCTTCCAGGACTCCGGATTGTCGCGCCCGGCGGACACGCTGCGCGGAGCCTTCGCCGCCCCGTCGCCCCCGCGCGTCGGACCGGACCGGGCGGGGAAGAGCGGTATCCGGGGTAGATGCTGGACGTGCCCGGTGGCCTGCCCCGCTCAAGGACGCAGGCGTCGAGGCGCTGTCACCGGCGGCGACAGGAAGGACCAGTCGGTATGGCACGTACGCGTGCGGAGGCGAGCAGCACCAGGCATCCCCGGCACCAACGCAGGGGCGAAGCACGGCTGCCCGCGGTCGTCGCGACGCTCGCCGCGATCGCCCTGTACCTGTTCCTGCCGCAACGGCTGCTGGTCGCCCCGCGTTATGTGCTGCCCGCCCTGGAGTGCCTGCTGCTCGTTCCGCTGATCGCGATCAACCCGAAGCGTCTGACACGGCAGACGAAGGCGTTCCGGGCACTGTCCCTCACGCTCGTGGCGCTCATCGCCGTCAGCAACCTGGTGGCGCTGGTCATCCTGATCCACGAGCTGGTGTACGCCGGGGTCAAGGACGGCCGGTCCTTGCTGGTGGCCGCGCTGCAGGTGTGGCTCACCAACATCATCGTCTTCGGGCTGGCCTACTGGGAGCTGGACCGCGGCGGCCCGGTCAGCCGCACACAGGCGCCCCGCTCTGCGCTGCCGCTGGCGGATTGGCGTTTCTCGCAGGACGAGAACGACGACGCCGTCGAGGAAGTGGCCGACGGCGCCAGCGCAACGTCGGACTGGGTCCCCACCCTCGTGGACTACCTCTACGTGTCCGTCACGAACTCGACAGCGTTCAGCCCGACCGACACGATGCCGCTGTCGACGCGCGCCAAGCTCCTGATGAGCATCCAGAGCGTCGCCGCCCTGTTCACCTCGCTCCTCGTGATCGCCCGGGCCGTCAGCATCCTGCACTGACCAGCCCGCGTGTCGCATCGGATTTCATTCGATCGTATGTACGATTACAGATTGCGGGCAACCACTACAGCGACCGGCGGGAAGGAAACGCCGTCGTCACGGCTGTCGCCCTCCTCGGCGGCCTGTCCCGCTCAGCGGCTGGACCTGATTCCAGTGCTCAGTGCCGCTCCCTCTGCGAGGCGGCAGCCTCTTCCCCTCTTCCCGGGCAGCGCCACAACGCCCGGGAGGGACAATGAGGAGATGGAGCCCACGGATGCCGATCTCGTGGCGTGCGCGCGGCGGGGTGACGCGGCAAGTACCGCGGTGTTGATCGCGCGCCACCGCGCACGGATGTGCGCTGTGGCCGTCGCCATGCTCGGGCCGTGTGCGGAAGTCGACGACGTCGTCCAGGAAGCCTCGCTGGTGGCACTCGGGCGCCTTGACTACCTGCGGTCCCCGCCCGCCGCCGGCCATTGGCTGACCGCCACCACGCGCAACCTGTGCAGGCAGGCACTCGCTCACCGCTCCCGAGTGCGGCCGACAGCACAGCAACTGGAACCGGACAGGGCGACGCTGACCGACCCGGCCGCGATCCTCGACTCGGGAGCGACGTCCGACTGGGTCTGGCATGCAGTGAACAGTCTCTCCCCGGCGCTGCGCGACGTGGTGGTGCTGCGCTACTTCAGTCAAGCCCGCGCCTACGACTCGATCGCTGCTGTTCTCGGGATACCGGTCGGTACGGTCCGCAGCCGCCTCAACCAGGCACGTCGGCTGCTGACGACGTCGTTGGCCGACCTCGAAGCCGCAGCGCATCCCGACCACCACCGGCTCGTCGAGGCCCGGCGGTCACTGTTCGGCGAGATCTACACGGAGTACAACCGCGGTGGACGCTGCTCGGTCTTCCGCTCGGCGCTCAGAAGCGACGCGGAGCTGCGCGCCGTCGGTGTTCCCGGCGTCGAGAAGGGCCGCGAGGCGATCGGCGACTGGCTCGAGAGCGACATCGACATCGGGGTCCGGGTGCGGCTGCACGATGTGATCGCCGGCGAAGCGATCACCGTGCTGGAGGGCGCCTTCCTCAACCCACCCGACCACCCGGATCACTGCCCCGCGGTCACCACCCACGTGTACCTCCACGACGCCGACGGGATCGCCTCCGTGCTGCTGCACTACGGGGACGCTCCGCCACAGGACAACGCGGAGAACGAGACAGTCTGAGGTCTCATCGAACTTTTCGCGCCCGCCGGCGACCAGAGGGTATGAACACCACACCGACAGCTCCCGGCGAGCACATCCTGACAACAGACGGCGTCGACATCCGTTACCGGGTCGCCGGCCGCGGACCGCTCCTGGTCGTGCACCCGCCCGGCTGGGGCATCGGCGCCACCCCCTACACCACCACGTTGAGCCGCCTCGAGGACGCCTTCACCGTCGTGTACCCGTGGCCACGCGGAGCGGCGGGCCGGCCGGCCCCCGCGCCGGACGCGCAGCTGGACATCCCCACGTTCGTGACCGACCTGGAGACCTTGCGCGCCCACCTCGGTGCCGACGAGTGCCTGATCGCCGGCCACTCGCACGGCGGCCTCATCGCGCTGCACTACGCGCTACGGCATCCGCGTCGAGTCAGCCGCCTGCTCCTGCTGAACGCCCAGCTCACCGGAGTGCCGTCCGACGGCGGCCCCACGCCCCCTGCCGAGACCCCCGAACCGCCCCGGATTGCCGAGGCGATGCGCTTCCTGGCCGAGCACGGTGGGCTGGACGCCCTGTTCACCCTGCAGACGGACACCGAGGCGACCGCGTTCCTCACCCATCTCCTGCCGCTCTACTTCAAGGACCCCGCGGCCATGACACCGCTGGCCACGGCTCTGAAGCCGCTGACCCTCTCTCGCCGCACCCTGCAGAAGGTGACCGCCTCGGACGCGAACCACCCGCTGCCGATGAACGCGGTGGCCCAGCTCCAGGTGCCGACCGTCATCGTCACCGGGCTGCACGACCGGTTCTGCCCCGTGGGCCAAGCGCGCTTCCTCGCAGCGAGAATGCCCCGAGCGCGCCTCCTCGAGTTCGAGCAGAGCGGACACTTCCCGTGGCTGGAGGAACCGGACGCGTTCTTCACACGCGTGCGCGCCGCGCTGCTGCCTGCCGGCAGGGACGCGGCCTTGGCCTGACACCCGACTCGCGCCCGTCCGCTATTCGCTCGTCTGTGACTCCGAACGATCCTTGGCGACTGGCTCGTCGCAGGGGATCACCACCGGCTTGTTGGCCTCCGCCCGTGCTCGGTCGGAAGCCGCCGCGATCTCCTCGTACGTCCACTGCTTGTACAGACGTTCGCCGTTGGCATCAGTGATGTCGATGACCAGGCCGGTCCACTCCTCGGCAGGCTGTTCCGGAACCAGCCCCAGTTCGTACGTGGCGTCCTGAAGGAGGGATTCGGTGACGCGTATGCCGGTGAGTCGCTCGGCCAGAGCGAGGACCGCCGCCTTTTCATCGACTACCGGGGCGTCCTCGTCGTGCTCTCCCTCTGGAGTCAAGGGGAAGCCCACTTCCCGCATCAGGTGGACCAGTTCATCGGGGCTGCTGCCATCGCGCGCCGAGGGGCCCTCAAAGGTCGTACGGAGCTCACCGTGCTCAAACCAGTGGAAGAGGTGGATGGGCTTGCCGCCGTTGCTCGAGTGCGCCACGACCCGGCCGCCCTCCGACAGCGTCTCCGCACACGGCATCCCAAGGCCACCGTCGAAGCCGAGGACAACTGTCCAGTCGCCGTTCTCGCCGGAGGCCTTGAAGGCGCCCGCTACGTAGGAATCGTCCCAGTAGTCGTCATCCGCCTCGGCACGGTGAGCGTCATTGGCCTCCATCAGCGCGGCCGCGCCCTTCCCGACGCCGCGCGGTTCCGCCTCCAACGCACGCAGCACCTCCTGCGGGCTCGTCCCTCGTATCAGGGTCAGGGAGTATCCGATGTCCATCATGTGGCGGAAGAGCGGCGAGGTGCGGATCCACGAGTAGTCGTTTGCGGTTACCGAGTTCATATGGCGCAGTGTGCCTGACGCCTCTGACAGTGCCCGCCGAGCCGGTTCTTACAGCTTGAGCTGCTACTCGGGGCTGCGCCCTGCCGGTGTCAGCAACGGGATCGGGTGACGAGCTCTGCTGCAGCCGAGAGCGAGCGGCTGCAGCCCCCGGTCTGTGCCGAGGCCGGCAGAATCAGGTCAGCCGCAAGCGGGTCCGCCCGGCCCGTCGAACTGAACTGAGCTGAAGAAGTCCCGCAATTCGGGGAAGAAGTTGCCCTTGCCGGTCGGGCCGGAAGAGGTCACGGTCGTACAGCCGCTGTAGTTGGCATCGGACCAGAGGTAGATGGTCGAAGACGTCCGGTTCCAGTCCGACTTTGCCCGGTCGTCCATTCCGAGGGCCGCGAGATCCGGGGCACTCGCCCTGATCGTGATCATGTCGCCGGTGCCGTCGAGGCCCGAGAACAAACAGTAGTAGCCGACGGGGCACCGGTCGTACCCGTCAGCCGCGTGGGCCGCGGAGACTGGCACCCCAGCGCCGGTCACGGCAGCCACCGCTACGAGTAGTACAGACAGCTTCTTCATCGACTGTTCCTTGGCTGGGGTGTGGTGGACTCGCATACCAGGCCAACGGTCCGGTGATCCAAAAGACACGGACCGCTGAATCCGCACCTGCCGCCGTGAGCGGACACTGTCCATTCACCACGCGGGCCCTGACCACCCCTATCGGTCGGGTCATGCCTGCCCCACCCCCAGCACGCCGAGCGCCCGCCGGCCCAGTCAGCGCGACGGTCGCCGCAGGCATGCCGGCGGGCCGGCGAGGGAGCAGGACGGGGGGTGATCGTGGGGTGGTGTGCCGGTGAGCACCTCGTTGGAGATGGTGAACCAGGCGAGGAGACCCCCTGCTGCGGCGAGGGCGGCGGTGACCAGCATCGCCGTGTGGAAGCCGCTGGCCAGCGCTTGCGGCTGGGTGAACGTGTCACCGGTGAGCCCGGCGATCGGTGGGAGCAGGGCGACGGCGAGCAGCCCGGCCGTACGGGCCACCGCGTTGTTCACCCCGGAGGCGGCGCCGGCGTGCCGTGTGTCGGCGGCAGCGAGAACCGTGGCAGTCACCGGGGCGACGGTGGCCGCCAGTCCGAGGCCGAACACCACCAACGCGGGCAGCACGACCGACAGGTAGCCGGCACCGGGTCCGATACGAGTCATCAGCAGCATCCCGGCCGCGATCAGCAGCGGCCCGGCGGTGAGCGGGATCCGCGGCCCGATCCGCTGCGCGAGCGCGCCGGCGCGCGAGGACAACGCCAGCATCAGCGCGGTCACCGGAAGCGTCGCGGCGCCGGCCTGGACCGGCGAGTAGCCCAGCGCGCCCTGCAGCACCACCACGAGCAGGAAGAACACCCCACCCAGCGCGGCGTAGACGACGAAAGTGACCAGGTTGGCAGCGGTGAACTGCCTCGCGGCGAAGATACCCAGCGGCAGCATCGGGTGCGCGCTGCGCCGCTCGACCAGCGCGAATCCGACCAGCCCCACGACGCCGACCAGCGCCGCGGCCGCCACTGGCGGAGAGCCCAGTCCGCGGGCCGGCCCCTCGACCATGGCATACGTCGCCCCGGCAAGCCCGGCGGTGATCAGGATCGCGCCGGGGTAGTCGAGCCGGCCCGTGGCAGTCTCGTCCCGGCTTTCCGGCACGTGGCGCACCGCCAGCCACCACACCACCGCGCCGAGCGGCAGGTTGATCAGGAAGATCGCCCGCCAGGAGACCGCCTGCACCAGGTACCCGCCGGTCAGCGGACCGACCGCTGCGGCCACACCCCCCAGGGCGGACCAGGCCCCGATCGCCCGGCCACGCTCCGCCCGCGCGAAACTCGCCTCGATGATCGCCAGACTGCCCGGCGTGAGCAAGGCGCCCCCGATGCCCTGCAGCGCCCGCGCCCCGACCAGCACCCCCACCGTCGGGGCCAGCGCGCACAGCAGCGACGCCACGGCGAACCACACCACCCCGGCCACGAACACCCGCCGCCGTCCCAGCCGGTCACCCAAGGCGCCGGCCAGCAGGATCAGCGCGGCCAGCGTCACCGAGTACCCGGTCACCACCAGCTGCAGCGGCCCCACCTCGGCGTGCAGGCTCCGCCCGATCGACGGCAACGCCACATTCACCACCGTGGCGTCCAGCTGCGCCATCCCCGAGCCCAGCACCGTCGCCGCCAGCACCCACCGTCCCGCGGGCGACGTCACCAGCAACCCGTCGCCCGGGCCAGGCGACCGAGTCCGTCCCTCGGCGACCGCCGACCGCCGCCCCTTCGTACCGCGCCAGTACCGAGCCGACATCACACCTCAATCTAGATCCGCAGCCGCGGGTGCCGCCAGCACGCCGATGACACCGCACTCACGCCCCGGCGCCGGCCCGATGCGCCATCTGGCCCAGTCCGGCTCGATGACGGCGGGTCCGTCGGCCCAGTGACGACAGCGAAGATCGCCGGCGCATACGTCCTATTCATGATCGGGGAATACCCGGACAGGTGCGAGACGGATTCGATCCGCGAGCATCCTGTGTGCGGCAAGCTCGACGGCGGCGGGTCGCCCGAGCCGGTCTGGCCTGGAGTCCTGGTCCGTCCTTCGACGTCCTGATGGTGGTCATGCGCATGCCACCGGGTGAGTAATCAACTCGCCCATGAGCGACCCCGCGCTCTACCCTCGCGGCCATGACGTCACACGATGCACCTGAAGGCTCCATGACCGCTCTCGGTGGTGCGGCGCTGTCGATCCGTGAAGAGACCGCCGACGATCACCGAGAGGTGCGTGAGGTTCATACGCGAGCTTTCGGTGCCGACGATCGGATCCCCGGGCTCGTCGACGCACTCCGCACCGCGCAGGCCCCCTTGGCGCCGATGTCCTTCGTCGTTGTCGTCGACGACCGGGTCGTCGGGCATGTGCTGCTGAGCGCGGCGCGGTTGGACGCGCCGCGCCGGATCGTCGACGTTCTGACACTGTCACCGTTGGGCGTGCTTCCGGAGTTCCAGCATCAGGGCATCGGCACACAACTCATCGCCCACGCCCTCGATGCCGCCGACAGCCAGGGTGTACCGCTGGTGTTTCTTGAGGGCTCGCCGCACTACTACGGTTCACGCGGCTTCGCAGGCGCCGGCGCACTCGGCTTTCGCTCCCCGTCGCTGCGCATCCCCGAAGCCGCCTTCCAGGTCGCCCGGTTGTCCGCGCACGAACCGTGGATGACGGGGACCCTCGTCTACTCAGAGACGTTCTGGGCCTTTGACTGCGTCGGCCTGCGCGACCCCGAGGACTGAGGCGGGCCGCCCACTCCGGTGCGCGAAGCCGTGACGCAGCCGGACCGCTGAGGGGTCGGCGGCTCAGCGGCGATCCTGGCTGCGCCGTACCGGCCGCCCTGTCTCCTCGGCTGGCGGCTCCAGACCCGCGCGGCACTCCGCGGCACCGCCGGAACGGGGCCGGGATCGAACGCAGGCTGCGCCTCACCAACTGCCTCCGCCTCCCCATCCGACCGCGGCCCCCCATCCGACCGAGGCCCCCCGCCCGCCCCGAGGTCCGCACCGGGACCCCGTGGACGGGAGGCGGGAGACGGCCTCACGGAAGCAGGCAGACCCTGATCACATGACGCTTCTTGAGCGTCACTCGCGTCCGCCCACCGCCTCCGCCACCTGCTGTCGCAGCGCGACCCGGGCCGGCAGCGCCGTGGCCGTCAGGGCGAGGACGGTGGCCACGGCGAGCACCGTCGCGTAGGCCGGGATCGGGATGTAGGGCGCGGCCGTGCCGGTCATCCCGCTGCTGAACGCCGTCAACGTGGCTGCCGACAGCGCTGTTCCGAGCGCGGCCGCGATCGCCAGCGCGGTCAGCGTCTCCAGGCGGAGCATGCGCAGGATCTGCCGCCGAGTGGTGCCGATCAGGCGCAGCAGGGCCAGTTCGCGGGTGCGGTCGGCGGTCGACATGGCGAGAGTGTTGACCACCGCGATCGCGGTGAACGCGATCACCAGGCCCATCGCGACGTAGTTGACCTCGTCATCCGGTGCCGCCCGCTGGACCGCCTGTGCCCGGTCGAGGACGGCGGCCCCGGGGACGGCGGCCGCCACCTCGCTGCGGCTAAGTCCCGGTGCGGAGACGAGGAGCGTGCCCGTCGGATCGTCCACGTGCCGGGCCACCAGGCCGTGGTCCAGGGTGAGTTCACCGAAGCCGAGACCGCGCGCGTACACCGCGATGACCCGCAGTGCGCGGGGAGTGCCGTCGCCGAGTGTCAGCTTCACCTCGCCGCCCACGCCGACCCGCAGGCCAGCGGCCGCGCTTTCGCTGACGGCGACGGTGCCGGGCCCGAGCCGGTCCACCGAGCCCGACACGACTCCGAGGTCCAGGGTCCGGTCGAGGCCGTGCGGCGTGACCCCCTGCGCCCCGTACTTCGTCAGGCCCACCCGCACCGAGGTGTGCAGCACCTCGGTGACCGCCACCACCCCGTGGCGTTTCCGCAGCCGCGCGGCCGACACGGCGGGCACATGCGGGCCGAGCACGTAGTCCGCCCGGTTGCCGTCGGCCGCCTCCCTCTGCGCGGCGTGTCCCAGCGTCGTCGGGACGAAGAGGATCGTGCAGGTCACTCCGATCATCAAGGTCAACGGGACGACCACGGAGGCCAGTCGGCGGACCCGGGCGCGCAGGTTGGCGGCGGCCAGGTGACCGCTGACGCGTGAGGTGCGCAGCACGATTGCGAGCGGTGCGAGGGCCGCCCGTACCAGGAGCGGGCCGAGCAGCGCCACGGCGACGGTCCACAGCAGCGCGGTGACCATCGTCAGCGGTCCGGAGGCCGCTTCCGTCGTCAGCGTCGACAGGACGAGCGTCAGTGTCACCGCTCCCGCCGACACCACCGCTCCGCACGTCAGCCGGGTCCACGGCAGTCGCGCGGTCGGCTGCGCCGCCTCACCGAGCGCCTCGACCGGCCTGATCCGCGCCGCGCGCCGGGCGGTGAGCCGGGCCGCCGCCCAGCCCGCCACGAGTGTGGTCAGTACGGCGGCCGCCGCCGGGAACGGGCTGACGACAAGCTTCAACTGCTCCGGCAGTGCCCCCAGAGCGACAAAACGGGACCGCAGCCAGAATCCGACGCCGACCCCGAGGCCCGCACCGCACACCGAGGCGACGGCGGCGACGAGCAGCGCCTCGCCGCCCAGCAGCCGGCGCAGCTGCTTCGGTGTCGCCGCGACGGCCCGCAGCAGGGCGATCTCCCGCTGCCGCTGCTGCACCGACAGGGCGAAGGTGCCCACCACGACCAGCACCGCCACCAGCAGCGCGGTGCCGCCCAGCGCACCACCCAGGCTGATCAGTTTGATCCGCGCCTGCTCGGCGTCGGGGAACTCCGCCTTGCCGCGCTCCTCACCCTCGTAGGCGACCGCGTCACCGGACCGCAGGACCGTGGAGACATCCACTGCCGGGAAGACCCCGATCGCGGTGACCCGACCGGGCCGGCCGGCCAGTCGCGCTGCCTGTGCGGGAGCGAAGAAGAGCGTGCGCTGACTGGGCAGGTGCTGCGCCGTCACGCCGACGACCCGGTACGTGGCCGGTCCGGCCGAGGTCACCGTCTCGATCCGCGATCCGATCCGCTGCCCCGCGGCGGCGTCCACCACGACCTCGTCCGCAGCCGTCGGCGCCCGCCCGTCGGCCAGCGTGAACGGGGTGAGTGCCGCCGATTCCCAGCCGTGTCCGAGCGCCTCGCGGCCGTCGGCGCCGTGAACCGGGAAGGTCACTTCGGACACGACCTCGCGGACTCCGGGCAGAGCTCGCAGTTCCCTCGCCAAGGAGGCGTCGATCCAGCGCCGTTCGGCGATCTGCTTGGCCTTGTGTTTCGTCTTGCCCTTCGACTTGGTGACGGTCTGGTGCACGTACCGGTCCCCGGCGACGACGACCGGCGTACCGGCGTACCGCTCGGGTGCCACCGTGCCGCGCAGCCCGGTCTCCAGGAGCATCCCGCAGCCGGAGACCAGCGCCGCGGCGCACAGCAAGGTGACGAAGGCGCCTGCGAAAGCGGCCTTGCGGTGGCGCAGCGTCTTCAGAGCGAAACCGATCATCACGTCCACGCTCCCAGCCGCGTCATCCGCTCGGCGACCTTGTCCGCCGTAGGGTCCGCCATCGCGTCCACGATCCGGCCGTCGGCCAGGAACAGCACGGTGTCCGCGTACGCGGCCGCCATCGGGTCGTGCGTCACCATCACCACCGTCTGGTGCATGGCGTCGGCCACCTCACGCAGCAGCCTCAGCACCTCACGTGCTGTCACGGTGTCGAGGGCGCCGGTCGGTTCGTCACCGAAGACGACCTCGGGACGCGTGATCAGGGCCCGTGCGATCGCCACCCGCTGCTGCTGGCCGCCCGAGAGCTGGGCGGGCCGGTGACCGGTGCGGCCGGTGAGGCCGACCCGGGCCACGATCTCGTCCAGCCAGGCGCGTTCGACGCGGGCGCCGGCGAGCCGCATCGGCAGAGTGATGTTCTCCAGGACGTCCAGGGCGGGGATCAGGTTGAAGGACTGGAAGACGAACCCGACGCGCCGGCGGCGCAGTTCGGTCAGCTTCGTCTCGTTCATCCCGGACAACTCCGTGCCGCCGAGCCGCACCGACCCGGACGACGGGGTGTCGAGCCCGGCGGCACAGTGCAGGAACGTGCTCTTGCCCGACCCGGAGGGCCCCATCACAGCGGTGAACGATCCCTGGGGGATGCGCACCGACACCTCACGCAGGGCGGCGACCGCACCCTGCCCCTTGCCGTAGACCTTGCTCACGGCTTCCAACCGCACTGTGTCCGTCATGAGTTCAACGGTGCCGACCAGGAAGGACGTCTCCCACGGATCTCGTCCCGGATCGACCATGACCTCGTCATGATCCGGACACTGCTGTACATTGCGCGACGACAAAAAAGGGGGGATCTTCGACGGTGATACGCGTACTGCTCGCCGAGGACCAGCACATCATCCGCACCGCACTGGCGACCCTGCTCGGTCTGGAGGACGACCTGGACATCGTCGCCGAGGCCGACTCGGGCGCGGCCGCGCTCTCCATGGCCCTGGTGCACCAGCCCGACGTGGCCGTCCTCGACATCGACATGCCCGGCGAACTGGACGGCCTCGACGCGGCGGCCCGGATCGGCGCGAAGGTGCCCGGCTGCCGTCTGCTGATGCTCACCGCGTACGGCAAACCCGGGCATCTGCGCCGGGCGCTCGCCGCTCAGGTGCACGGCTTCGTTCTGAAGACCGCGCCGCCCGACGACCTGCTGGCCGCCGTCCGCGAGGTCGCCGCGGGCCGCAGGGTCCTCGACCCTTCCCTCGCGGTCACCGCCTGGGACCTCGCCGACAACCCGCTCACGTCCCGGGAGACCGATGTGCTGCGCCTGGTGGCGGCGGGCGCGGAGGCCACGGAGATCGCCGCGGAGCTGTACCTGTCGGCGGGCACCGTACGCAACTATCTGACCGGGATCGTCGCCAAGCTCAACGCCCGCAACCGTACGGATGCGGTCCGCATCGCCTCCGAGGCGGGCTGGATCTAGGCCCCGCCCCCGCTCCTGGCGCCACACGCCGACCCCTCGGGCCCCTCACACTCCTGGCGCCACATGCCGACCCCTCGGGCCCCTCACACTCCCGGCGCCACATGCCAACGCCGCGCGCCCGCTCCCGTGGCCCAACGCCTCGGGCCAGCTCCCGCGGCACACGCCGAGCCCTCGCCCGCCGCTCCCGCGGCAGAGGCCGACCCGCTCCCGCTCCCGCGCCAGACGCCAAGCCCCTCGCCCGCTCCCGCGCCACATGCCGTCCCCGGGCCCCGTGCCGTGGCGTACGCCGGCCACTGGTCCGCCCGCCCGGGACATCACCGAGGCTGCCGTTCCGCGCCGGGCAGCCACGCCTCCAGCGTGTACCAGCCGTCCGCCGTCGCCGTCCTCAGCGTGCCGTCCAGGGCCGCCAGACGCGTCGTCAGATTGCCGATGCCCGACGAGCCCGGTCGGCCGGAGGGGCCGGCCACCCCGTCGTTGCGGACCCGCAGCACCGTGCCGCCGGACACGGCCTCGGTGCTCATCTCGCACAGCGTGGCGGAGCTGTGCCGCAGCACATTGGTGACGGCTTCGCGCAGCCCGGCGCTCAGCACCACCTCCGCCGCAGGCGCCAGCGCCCCGTGCGCCAGGCGCACCTTCGCCTCGATACCGGCCGCGGCCAGCACCGATCGCGCCGACTCGGCCTCCGCGGAGAGCATCATCGGCACCTCACCGCCCGACGCCGCCCGCAGATCCGCTTCACCGCGTTCCGTCATGGCGAGGACGTCGGCCAGTTCCGTACGCGCCCGCTCCGGCGGCAGCCGACGGGCCAGCTCGCACTTGAGCAGGATGGCCGCCAGGCTGTGTCCCAGGAGGTCGTGCAGGTCCCGGGCGGCCCGCAGGCGCTCCTCGACCACGGCCGCGCGGGCCTGGCGGTCCCGGTCCCGGTGCAGTTCCCGGATGATCTGCGCCTGCCGCAGCAGCCCGTGCACCACAAGGCCCGTCACCACCGTCGACATGACGTAGTTGACGGTGAGTGCGGCCGGCAGCCCCAGACGGGCTCCCAGCGCCCCCACCGCACCCGCGACCACCGCCACCAGCGGCCACGCCACCCGCCACGGCAGGGCGAGGAGCAGTGGCCCGGCGACGAACCCGGGGGCGCCCAGCCATGCCTGGCCGAACAGCGGCACAGGGAGGAACGCGAGCAGCGTCATCACCGCGAGCTTGCAGGGGTGGCGGCCGTGCACGGAGGACAGCTGCAGGTACACGATCACGGCGAACCCGGCCGCCGCCCACGCCAGTCGGGGCCCGTCGAGCATCAGCAGGGCCTTGCTGCAGAACCCTGCCAGGACGACGGTGAGCAGCGCGAGCGACAGACGGTACGCCTGCCGGTCGTCCGCCGGTTCCGCCACGGAAGATGCCCCGGACGGCAGTACCGCTTCGGTGCAGTACCGTCCCTCGCGGGTGAGTCCGGTGGTCACCCGGCCGCCGGCCTCGGCGACGCGGGCCGGTACGTCCCCGAGGATCTCGTCGTCGGCGGTCCGGGCCGAATCGCTGACGACGCGCAGACCGACCCGGCCGTGAGCGGCGAACGTCTCGATGCGGCAGCTGGTGGCACCCCGCTGGACCACTGCGGTCACCGCCTCGCGCAGCACATGGGCGAGCAGTGCCCCGGACGGCCCCAGCGGCTCGGTGTGCCCTGTGTGCGTCTCCGCCCGGATCCCGGCGGCGGCCAGCAGGGCGCGCGCCGTGGTCAGCTCCGGCGCCAGGGACATCGCCCGGTACGAGGCGGCCGACCGGCGGGCGGCGGCGAGACAGCTGCGCGCCTTGCCGGTCACCTCGGCGAGCACGGCGGACGCACGATCCGGACGGGCCAGCGCGGCCCGCGCACCGTTGCCGATCTCGGCGAGGCCCCGCCCCAGTCCGTCGCCGAGTTCGGCGGCGATCCGCAGCCGCTCCTCGGCGACAGCGGCCACGACACCAGCCACGCGGGCGGCGTCCGCGGCCTCGGCGCGCTCGGTCAGCCTCGTCAGCCCGTACACCACCAGAGCGGTCAGCACCATGGTGATCGCCGCGTCCACGGACCCGAGGACGAACGCGCTCACCGCCACCGGCGTGGCGAGGAGCGGCCAGGGCCGGCGGCACAGCAGCAGGGAACCGCCGAGAAAGCCAAGAACCCCCACGGACGCGCCGGAGGCGAGGACCGCGACATACCCGGCGGCGGCCTGCGCGGCGAGCAGCCACGGCCCGCGGAAACGGCGCAGCGGCGGCAGCACGTGGCAGAGCTGGAGGGCGAACACCAAGGCCGCCGGAAGGGATCCACCGATCACATGGACTGCGGCGAAAGCGGCCAGCACCACCACCGTGCTCGCCCTTGCTGTTCGCGTCACCACGCCCCCCGGCCTGCCGGCCCCCACCGGCCCGAGGGGATCGTACGCCAGTGGAAGCCGCTCTCTTGGCCGGTGCACGCCCCCGCCGACCTGCCGCTCCGGGTGACCGCCCGTCGCCTCCGAGCGTGGACGTCCACGGCGGGGCACAATCGTCGGGTGGGAGCGCACCGGTCACCGGAGAGGACTGACGACGGGCACTTCGTCGTCATCGGGGGAAGGAAGTGGCGGGCGACCGATCCCCTGATCCCCGAGGACGCCGCCGCCCGTCTTCGCCGTCACCTCATGGCGGCCCGCCGCGCGGTGCGCTCCGCGACGACGGCGGGCGACGTGTCCGCCGAGCGGGCAGCGCGAGCACGCGTGAACGAGGCCAAGATCGCGCTGGGTGAACGGGGCACCCCGTGGTGGGACCAGACGCACGACGAGCGCCGACGACGCTGGGAAGCGGGCCTGGCAAACCTCGACGGGCAGGACCACGACTGAGGCCGGGGGAGTGCCGTCCCGGAACTCAAGCCGTCGCTGTGCGTCGACGCCAACCGCTGCACCCACCTGTACGGACGCTTCCTCGGGGGGAACGAACGTCGCCGCCCGACAGGCCGGCCGGGCCGGGGGAGGTGGATCCGCCTGGGGCCCCAGCCCTGGGCTGCCTGCCCGGCGACGGACACGGCTGCCGACGGACCACGCCGGCCCGACGAGTTGCAGAGCACCTTTCTGAGTTCAGAGCTTGTCCGCCGCCCGGACCCGGTGGAGGTGGATGAGGACGTCGTAGGCCTGACCGATCGCGAGAGTGGGCAGGGGATGGGAGGTGAACGTCGAACCGGCGTCGTAGACGGGCCGGAGCCGGCCGAGCCAGGCCCGGGCTTCCGCGGGAACCGTTCGCAGGTCCACGAAGAAGTCCCGGTAGCCGACCCGGTCCAGCGTGTACTCGTGCATGCCGGGGCGCGCCGCCGGAACGGTGACCGGTTTCCAGTCGGCGTCGAGGGAGTCGTCTTTGGTGAGGAAGGAGCCACCGGCGAAGGTGAAGCCGATCGCCGCGTAGTCGCGGCCCAGGCAGTCCCGCAGCACGGTGCCCTGGGTGCGCGGGTACATGTCGGGATGGGCCGACAGGTAGCCGACGTGGCCGTTGTGGGCCGACAGCAGCATCCTGTGCCCGGTCTGGCGCTGCCACCACAGCACATTGTCGGCCATGGCCTGGTCGCGCAGGCGCTCCGCCTCCGTGACCGACGCCGGGTCCGCGAGGTCGATGGTGGCGAAGGCGAAGGTCTGCGCGATGTTCCGGGCGTGCTGCACGGTCCACGCGTAGTCCGCGCCGCCGGCCGCCTCGTGCCCGGCGACCAGGTCGAGAGCCTCCTGGGCCCGCGCGGCGCTTTCCTTGCGTTCCGGAAGCGGCCTGCGCAGGTAGGCGAAGATGTCGTCGAACGGACGCAGCCCCGCGTACAACTCCTTGAGCCGGGGCAACGCCTCGGGCTTGGCCGTAGCGACGGACGACAGGACCCGTTCGAAGATGTGGTCGCCGAGTTTCGGTGCCCCGAGGTCGTCGCCCATGAAGTGGACCCGGCGGTCGGGCCGGCGGCTGTTGTGGTCGCGCATCCAGCCGATCAGACGGGCGAACTCAGCACGCTCCCAGGGGGATCCGGCCAGCGTCTCCCGCGCGATCCGCCGCGGATCGCCGGGGCCGCCCTGCAGGTACTCGTCGATCCTGAGCCCTGCCGACCAGCTCATCTCCAGGGCGAAGGTGGTGAAGCCGCGTTCTTCGACGAGGTACTGGAAGACGCGGTGCTTCATGGCGAAGAACTCGTGCGACCCGTGCGTGGCCTCGCCGAGGCCCACCACTTGCGCGCCTCCGACCATGGCGTCCAGCGCCCGCAGGTCCGCCGTCGGACCGCCGGGATCCGTGGAGCGCAGCGGGTGCGCGGCCCGCTCCAGGGCGCGTACGACGTCTGCGGGTGCCGCAGGGGCCGCTTCGGGTGCGAGGGGAACTGACGGGGCCGCGGAAGCCACCGGCGCCGCCACCGCCGTGGCGGCGAGCGCCGCCGTGAGCGCGAGCAGCCCTCGCCGGTCGATCGACTTCCTGTCTCCGTGCATGGTGATCACTCCTCGTATGCGGTGGCTCGTCGAGCCGATGAAGTGATCTTCGTGGCGCTGCGGCGCGGACGCACTGAGGCCTCCCACCGTCCTGGTCCGGGGGTCCTCCCCCCGCAACCGGTGGGGGAATGTCCCCGTCCATCTCCGGGTGCCGGCCGGATGGTCCGGCAGGCGCCGGAGCAGACAGGGTCGTAGCTGCCAGAAGTACGACCGAAGGGAACCCTGGATGTTCAGCATGAAGTGGGTCCGCCGCCGGGCGGCCCGCACGGCCGTGGTCGGCACACTCGCGGCCGCCGCATGCGCCACGCTGATGGCGGGCAGCGCCGGAGCCATCGTCAACGGAACCGAGCCGACGGAGCACTACCCGTTCATGGCCGTGATCCCGGAGTCGGCGCCCGAACAGGGGGTGCAGGACGGCAACTGCGGAGCCTCGCTGATCGATCCGCGGTGGGTGCTGACGGCGGCGCACTGCCTGCAGGGCGACGGGCTTCAACTGGACGGCATCGTCCGGATCGGCAGCCCGGACCGGAAGTCGGGGGGAACCGTCCGAGCCATCGAGAAGACCTTCGTCCACCCCGGCTACGCGAACGGCGACGGCAGGGCCCCCAACAAGGACGACATCGCCCTGGTCCGGCTGGACCGCCCCGTCTCCGAGAAGCCCGTCCGGATCGCGGAGCAGGCCGGACGGCCCGGCACCCCGACCCGGATCCTGGGGTTCGGCACCACCTCCGACACCGAACTGCTCTTCCCCGAGCGGCTTCGCGAGCTCCGGACGCGGCGCGGCGCCGAGAGCGAATGCGCCCCCGGATACGCCGACCGGACCCGGCTGTGCACGATCAGCCGCGTACCCGCGGCCATGGCGTGCTTCGGGGACTCCGGCGGCCCGCAGCTCCAGAAGGACCGACACGGGCGATGGGAGCTCATCGGAGTGACCTCGGGTCCCGGGACCCCAGGTGTCCCGTGCTCGGCCGGCCCGGGCCTCTACACCAACGCGCCCGCGTACGTGCACTGGATCCGGCGGACCATCAGGCACAACTCCGCTGATCCCGGCGGCCGGTGACGCCGAGCAACCTGCCCACCGAAGACCACCCCTGGAAACACCTGTCACCGGTCGACGGTCCAGGTGAGGCGTCGTGCGAAGTGAGCCCATGTCGCCAGGACCATGCAGGCGGCGATGGTCCCGCCGAGGGTCATGACCACGGACGGGGAACTGTGGTCCACGACGACTCCGCCTGTCAGGGCCCCCAACGAGAAGGTGGCCTGGAAAGAGGCGGTGAACAGCACTGAGGCAGCCTCAGGGGCGTGAGGCGCCGCTCTGGCGAACCAGGCCTGGGACGCGACGGGAACGGCCCCGTAGGCGACACCCCAGACGATCAGCAGCCCCACGGCGCCGGTCGCCGAGCCGCCCAGCACCGGCAACAGCAAGGTGACCGCCGCGATCAGCCCCGCTGCCGAGCCGAAGGTGCCACGGGGCCGACGAGTGACCAGGGCACCCCCCAGAAAGTTCCCGGCGATCCCCGCGATGCCGTAGAGCAGCAGGAACAGGGTGATCTGCTGCGCGCGTGCGTGCGTGACGTGCTCCAGGAACGGGGTCACATAGGTGTACGTGCCGAAGTGAGCCGACACGATGAGGAAGGTCAGCAGGAGCGCGAAGCGGATGTTCACGTCGTGGACCAGGGTACGGAGGACACCCAGCCGCGTGGCCCCCGCGGGCGGCAGCGCCGGCACGAACGCCGGCAGCATGACGAGCACCCCGATGCTCAGCGCACCCATCACGGCGAACGTCACTCGCCAGCCTGCCAGATCGCCGATGAAGGTCCCGGCCGGGACACCGAGAACGGAGCCCAGGGGTACGGCGGAGAAGACGACCGCGGTCGCCCGGCCGACGGATGCCGCTGGTACCAGGCGTTCGGCCAGCCCCGCCCCGATCGACCAGAAGCCGCCGATGGTGACGCCGACCATGATGCGGGAGACCAGAACCAGCCAGAAGGAGGAGGCGGCAGCGGCCAGGAAGTCCGCCATGGCCAGCACGGCCATGAACACGCAGAGCATGAGGCGGCGGTCGATCCGCGCCGTCGCCACGGTGACCAGGGGCGCGGAGACGGCCGCGAGAAGTCCGGGCATGGTCATCATCAGCCCGGCCATGCCGTCGGAGACGGTGAAACTGGCTCCGATCGATGTCAGCAGACCGATCGGCAGGATCTCCGTCGTGACGATCGAGAAGAGCCCCAGCGTCACCGAGGCGACGGCCAACCAGCCGAAGAGCGGCGATCGCGCCGGGGGCCCCGTATCGCCGGAACGAGTGGTGGTGGTCGTCGAAGCCATGTGTTCCCTCCCAGCGGAGCGCCGAGCATCGGGTGCTCAGTGCAACAGGCTCCGCTGCCCAGGGGCTGGCAGTTCTGCGACGTCTCAGTGGAGGCGCAGGCGTGCGTGGCGTGGCCCACCCTCGCTGTGCGCCGAGCCCGGGGCCGGGCGCCCCGCTTGGCTGCCCCGCTTGGCTGCCCCGCTTGGCGTGGCGCGGCCTCCATGGCGCCCCAGCCGTGGTCGGGACGGGTGGCCGGGTGGGCCACGGCAGTGGCCTGGGGCCGGGCCGGAGCGGGGTCGGATGTCGCTTGCCGATGTGGCTTGCCGACGGGTACTCGCCCGCCGGGCCGCGCCCTAGACTGCGACCGCTCCGAAATCTGACGATCTTCTGGAGGGTGTGCAGGATGAACCGAGCGCTCATGGCCGCGTTGGCGGCAGCAGGGTTGGTCGTGTCCGGGGGCACCACCGCCGCCGCTTCCGATGCCCCGCCGCGGACCACGCACGGTCCTTGCCAGTACACCCAGACCCCGGACGAGCCGGCGGCGCGGCCGGTTCCGCTGCCGCCCGACCCGCGGCACGCCCCCGGTCACGGCACGGTCGACGTGGCTGTCCCGACCAGCCAGGGCCCGCTCCCGCTGCGTCTGGACCGGACGAAGGCGCCGTGCACGGTCCAGAGCTTCGTACACCTGGCGCGGCACCGGTTCTACGACCGTACGGTGTGCCACCGGCTGACGTCGTACCCGACGCTGAAGGTCCTGCAGTGCGGCGACCCGACCGGCACCGGCGAGGGCGGTCCGGGGTACCGGTACAAGGACGAGCTGCCGGTGGACCTGCCGCCGGCGCCGAGCGATCCGACCGGTGTCCGTCGCCTCTACGGCCGCGGTCTGCTGGCGATGGCCAACGCCGGGCCGGACACGAACGGTTCGCAGTTCTTCGTCGTCTACGGCGACTCCGCGCTGCGCCCGAACTACACGGTGTTCGGCACGGTCGGCCCCGCCGGCCTGAAGACGCTCGACAAGATCGCTGCCGGTGGAATCGAGCCGACCGCGCAGGACCCGGCGCCGGTCGACGGCACACCGAAGCTGACGACCGAACTGCTGCGCGTCCGGCCGACCTGCCGGCCCTGACGCACTGCGGTGTGTGCACCGCGCACTGGTGATCATGGGGCAGGGTTGGTTCGATGTGACGGTTCCCGCCTGCGTCGCCCGGTGATACCGGCACTCGGGATCGCTGTCACGCGACAGGAGGACCGTCGAATGGCTCATGACGGCGAGGGAAAAGGTGAACGTCCGGATCATGGTCCCGCGTCACCGGGGGAGCCGCACCTGCGGCACCTGACCCCGATGCCGGCGGCCCGGCCGCAGAATCTGCGCGTGCTTGAGGGCCGCTTCGTTCTCCGGCGGGTGTCCGACGTCAGCGCGGTTGCCGCCGACTCCGACCTGCTCGCGCTGGTACGGGGTCCGGACGGAGGTGCGGCGATGCTGCGCGACGACACGGCCGAGGACGCATGGGCGGCGCTGTGGAACGGCGATGATGCGCACGACCCGGAGGCCACGGGGATGCTCAGCGCCGTCGTCGCGCCGCTCGCCGCCGGCGACCTCCCGGTCTGGACCGCCGCGAGCTACGACGGAGACCTCGTGCTCGTCCCGGCCGACCGGCTCGACGAAGCCGTCGCAGCACTGCGCCGGGCCGGTCACCGGGTCACCGTATGACCCACCGCGTCGCATCGCCCTCGGCGGATCACACCGTCAGGCCGCGGCGGCGCGGAAGACGCTGGGGCTCAGACCGCGGTGGCGCTTGAACGCGGCGCTGAAACCGAAGGCATCGGCGTAGCCGACGGATGTGGCGATCCGGGCGATGGGGAGTTCCGTTTAGCACAGCAGCGCCTCGGCCTCGTCCATACGGCATTCGGTCACATAAGCGAGCGGAGGACGGCCCATGATCTCGGTGAAGCGCTTGGCGAACAGCGCCCGGGAGACGCCGGACTCGGCCGCGAGCGCGGCCACCGTCCACCTCCGGGCGGGCTCGGCGTGGAAGGCATGGAGAGCGGGGGCGAGCATCGGGTCGGCCAGACCGCGGTACCAGTCCGGCGCGTCCGAACGTGCTCCCTCGAACCAGGCGCGCAGCGTGCACACCAGGGCCCAGTCCAGCAGACGGTCCATCAGCGCCTGTGAGCCGGCTGAGCGCTGGGCGGCATCGGCGGCGGCCTGCTCCAGCCAGTCGCAGACATCGGCGTCCGCGCTGACCACCAGCACGGGCGGCAGTCCGCGCACCAGTCGCTCGTGGCGACGGCCCGAGGCACGGTAGGCGCCCACGACCAGCGCGGTCGCTCCGTCCGGATCGTTGCCCCAGTGGATGCCGCCGAGGTCCTCACCGCTGCACTCGGCGGATTCCGTGAAGCAGGCGATCTCGTACGCGGTGTGGGGACGGTCGAAGGAGGCCGGCCCGTCGCTGAGGTGAAACGTGTCCGGACCGCGTACGACGGCCGTGTCACCGGCGCGGATTGTTCGTTCGGTTCCGTCGGGCAGGCGCAGCGTGCCGCCGCCGCGCAGCACGCTGACCATGGTGAGCGGAGCACCGTCGGCGAAACGGATGGTCCAAGGCGCTTCCAGCACAGCGTTGCTGACCACCGAGCCCTCGGCCCGGATGCCGCGGAGCAGAGAACTCAAGGGATCCACGGGTGCCAGCGTAGACGAACTCCTATGTCATGAAGCGTTTCCCCTATGGATCATCCAGTCGATCACTCGTGTACTGGACGGGCAGCACCGACGGACACCAGTCAGGAGAAACGATGCCGCACCTCGACAGCGCAGCCGGGACCGCCCTGGTGGTCATGGCTCACCACCGCGCCGACTCCCTCTCGGCGCACACCGCCCGCCGTACCGTCGCACAACTGGAGGGCGCCGGATACGGCGTCGACCTGCTCGACCTGCACGCCGAAGGGTTCGACCCGCGGATGAACGTGGCGGACCAGCCCGACTGGGGCGACCGGGACAAGCCGTACTCGGACGAAGCCCGGGCCCACATGCGGCGCATCCTCGACGCCGACCTCGTCGTCGCCGTGTTCCCCGTGTACTGGCAGAGCGTGCCCGCCCTCCTCAAGGGCTGGATCGACCGCGTGTGGAACTACGGATTCGCCTACGGACGCAGCAAGCCGCGCCTGGCCGGCAAGCGCATGCTGTGGCTGGGCCTGGCCGGTGTCACCTCCGACGATCCCGTCACGGACGGGATGCGTGCCGTGCTGGAGGCCCACCTGAGCGAAGGCATCGCCTACTACTGCGGGTTCTCCCACTCCTCCGTCGCCCTCCTCCCCGACGCCGAGGAGCGCCCCCAGCGACTCGACACCGAAGGAAACCTGCTGGTCGGCGACGCGGTCGCGGGAGCCCGACGCGAGGCCCAGTACGCCGAGTTCGACCGCCGAGCAAGGAAGGCGGTGGAAGAGTTCCTCGCGGCACAGCCGATGGCGGGCTGAGGAACACGGCGCCGGTGGCGGGCTGAGTGCCGCAGCGGGATGACCGGGCCGACCGGGCCGCCGCGGAGCGTTGCCGCGCACGCGGACGACGCGCCGGCGAATCAGCAGCGGTGGCTTTCGGCCAACCCCCGGCCGGTGGGCGCCCGTTGTGCATCGCCGGTCGATGCATTGCCCACGTTCCGACACGCCCCGTGCTTCGGGAGTCCGGGACCGACCGAAACACATGTGTTCGAAATCCGAGGCCGGTCGTTGAGCTGCGTGACCACGGCGGACGACGACGAGGGAGACCACCTTGACCTCGGCAGACACCAGCGCGCAGCAGAACACGGCCCCACCACCACCGCCTCCGGCGGAGATCACCTACAGCGGTCAGTACTCCGTGAACCCCCTCGCCCAGGTCGGCTTCCGACGGATGGGGGCGCAGATCCCGGCCGTGCTGGCCCGGATCGTCCGGCTTTCGTGGCGGACCGACCGGCGGGCGGTCCAGCTCCTGTTCGGTTGCCAGCTCGTCACCGGCATCTCGGCCGCCGTGGTGCTGGCCGCCACCGCTCGCGCGATGCAGCCGGTCCTCGGCGGCGGCTCACCCGAGCAGAGACTGCGGGACGCCCTGCCCGCGCTCCTGGTCGTCGGGCTCGCCGCCGCCACGAGCCGCACGGCGGGATCGGTGGCCGCCTACGCCGAACGGAGGATCACACCGCAGCTGACCACCCGGACGGACACCGCTCTGGTGGAGGCGGTCTGCCGGGTGGAAGCGGCCTCGTACACGGAGGACGGGTTCTCCGACCGGTACGAGGCCGCCGAGATGGGAGTGATCCGCACCCAGGTCATGGTCAGCGACGCCCAGCGGTTCCTGTCCGCGCTCATCCGCATGGTCACGGCAGGCGGTGTGCTCTCGGTGCTGAACCTGCTGATGCTGCCGCTGTTGCTGCTCGCCGTGCTGCCCGCCGGTGTCGGCGCGGTCCTGACCGCCCGGGTCGACTACGAGATCCACTACGCCAACATCGCCGACCGCAACGTCAGGGGAATGATGCGCTGGTGGGCGACCACGTCGAAGTACGGCGACGAGGTCCGCGCCAACTCGATGACCGACTACCTCGTCTACTGGTACCGAGCCCTGTCCGAGCGGTGCGACCGGCGCACCTTGGCCGCCGCACCGCGCACCCTGCGGATCGCCCTGCTCTGCGCTCTGGCGGGCGGCGCGTTCCTCGTCGCGGCCTGGGGCGCCCTCGCCTGGCTGGCGGTGACCGGCCGGATCGACCTGGCCGTCGCCGCGACGGCCGTGATCGCCGTCCAGACCACGCTCGCGGCGCTCTCCCAGGTCGTCGTCAACGGCGCCGCCGTCTTCCACACCAGCTTGTACCTGGGTGACATGCAGGCCTTCCTCGACGACGCCGCCGCCCGCGCACCCCGGCGCGGGCCGGGCCGGCTCACCGCACCCGTGGAGGAGATCCGGCTCGAGAACGTCGTCTACCGCTACCCGGGCAAGGACAAGCCCGCCGTCGACCACGTGTCCCTGACCCTGAGGCGCGGCCAGATCCTCGCCGTCGTCGGTGCGAACGGCTCGGGGAAGTCCACCCTCACCCGGCTGCTCACCGGCATCTACCTCCCTGACAAGGGCACCGTCACCTGGAACGGCACCGACCTGGCTGAGCTCGACCCGGCATCCGTCTGGCGCCGTACCGGTCTCGTACCGCAGATCTTCGCCCAGTGGCCCCTGCGGGTCCGCGAGAACATCACCCTCGGCCAGCCCCGCACCCGGGACGACCTCGCCGTGTGGGAAGCCGTGGACGCCGTCGGTCTTCGCGAAGCGGTCGAGGACCTGCCCCGCGGTCTGGACACGCTGCTGTCCCGCGAGGTCTTCGGCGGGTCCGAGCTCTCCGGCGGCCAATGGCAGCGCATCGCCTGCTCCAGGGCTCTGTACCGGCGGCCCGAGCTGCTCATCCTCGACGAGCCCACCTCCCAGATGGACCCGCGCGGCGAACACCGGATCTTCGAACGGATCAGGTCCATCGCCGCCGATCGCATCACCATCGTGATCACCCACCGACTGGAGAACACCAGGGTCGCCGATCACGTCGTCGTCATGGAACACGGCCGGATCACCGAACAGGGCCATTACGATGACCTCGTCCACGCCGGCGGCACATTCGCCGAGCTCTTGGCCCTCTCCCAGGACCGCTGACGCTGCTGTGTCGCAAGCTCGGCAAGCGAGTCCCGCAACGGCACGCCGCACCAGCGGCGTCATCGGAGGGCTGCCACCGGCGAGCCTGCTCTAGACCTCAGCTCCAGCGCATGCCGAGGGCGTTCAGCTCGGCGCGGCATTCCGAGCCGAGCCGGTCGGCTCGGCACCGGGTTGTCCGACCACGCCCCGAGGTGGTGCGCGGTGCCGTCGATGGTCTCGACGTGCATGCCGAACAGGCAGGCGCCTCTCCCGGCCGCGGAACTGGCCGCATCGCGGCGAGGTTGGCCGCCCAACACCTGTACGTATTGGGTTCGCTGCGCAACAGCAGCACCCGTTGCGACGCGGCAAAGCTGACCACCCGGAACAGACTTTCCCTCGCGTATAAAATCCGGCATTCTCCGCTGTTCCTATCCCCGAATTCTCGGTGTCACCGGGCCCCAGCCCGGCTTCGGCATGTCTTTCACGAGGATGAGGGATGTGGCATTGATGGAGCGCCCGGGCGGGATGCCCGAAGCGCCTTGATACGGTGGTCCACATTTGGGCGGCCTGGACGTGTAAGGAGCCCCGGAGCTTGTGGAGGCGGGGGGAAGTGCGGTTCACCTGTCGACACTTTGGCCTGTCGGATCTGCCACGGCGAGGCCTCACTCCGCAGGACGCGCCTCTGGAGGTGCTGCTCCTCGACATCGAGGCGGAGCTGTCCATCTGGGATAAGGGGCGGGTGGTGTGGTCCGAGGAGCAGTTCCCCGTTGCCGAGCTGGCGTATCACCTGGCGCTCTGGATCCATGGTCCGCAGGCTGGACATGAGGACTTCGAGCTCGACTCGATGCAGGCAGAGGAAGGGATGATCCGCATCGTGAACTCCGGTCAGGGCTGGCAGATCGGATCCCTCTTCACGCCGGACTTCTGGACCACGCCCGTTACATGGAATGTCCTTGTGTCAGAGATCAAGCAATTCGACCGCTGCGTACGCGAGGGCGTGACCGCGCTGGGCATCGACCCAGCCTTCATCCCGCAGCCATGACCAGCGGACCGGCTCCTTCAGGCCCCGAATACGACTGTCACGGTGTGCGCAGCCATCTCGTATGGAGTGATCACCCCGTCGACGCGATGCCAGGATGGCAATCGGTCAACAAACGGCGGACTTACGGGGTGGCAGTGACGGGGATTTCGGTCGGAGCGATCCTCTACGTGATCGACAAGTGGCTCATCAGCTGAGCCGAGACACAGCGCGGAACGATCCACAGTTCGCGGACTGGCTCGGCAGCTAAGCCTGCCGGGCCAGTCTCGGCCGGGCCACCCTGCGCATCCACGCGAACCTTGAGTCGGTCCTGCGCGTGGAGCCGACGGCCTCGTCGACCGCGTCCGCACCGCCTGCTTCGACACGCCCAGGCACCCCCCGCGCTCACCCGGCCGGAGGATACTTTCACCGGGGAAACGGCCAACGCGGCATACCGGTCATCGGCGAATGGCTGTGACTAGCGCACAGCAAGCGCGTCCAAAACAAGCCCGCAGGCATGGATGTGCTCTCACTCCACGGCAGCATTGAGGAGGATCTGTGCCAGCTCGCGCGGCTGGGAGAACATCGGCCAATGTCCGGTGTCCATCTTGACCAGCCGCCAGCGCGTGCTGTTCAACAGCTCGGCGACATTTGCGTCGGGCTCGGCGTCGTCAGGTTCGGCCCCCGGCATCACACACAGGATGTATGTCGCCGGAAGTGCACTGAGCGACTCCGCCAGCACAGCGGGCTCGGTCAGCGTGGCACCTGGGTGAGGTGTCGAGCCACGCACGAGGCGTGCTATCTGCTCATCGGTGAGACCTTCGCCGTCGTAATGAGCAGTTGGCGCGAGCGGCCAAAACCCTGCGTTCTCGGCGATCGATGCCTCCAATGCCGCCCCGCCGTCCGGCCAGGCGGAGGAAAATGACTTGCCGTCAGTTGGCACACTCGCGTCGACGAATACCACGCGGACCAGTCGGTCACCGATCCGCTCCGCGGCCTGACCGACCGGGATGCCCGAGTAGCTGTGACCCACCAGGACTACGTCACGCAGATCCTGGCGTTCTACCTCGGCAACGATGTCTTGGACGTGAGTCGCTTGCCCCGCCGGTACACCCCGCTTGTCAGCAAGACCGGACAGCGTCAACGGATGGACGCCGTGGCCAGCCGCACGCAGATACGGCACCACGTCGTCCCACGCCCACGCCCCGAGCCGTGCACCTGCGACCAACACGAAATTCACCATGCCCGCACCGTATCCGGGCAGCCTGATGATCTCCTACGAGCTGCACGGCGCCGAGGCCCCGGGCGTGCAGCGCGGTCACGCTGCCTGCTGCGCCCCCGAACGCGTCTGAGCAGGTCAGTTCTGGCTACCGCCCACCCGCTCCGTCCTGCTCCGGGCCTACCGGACCTGCGGTGGCTCCGGCACGTCAACGACAACCGGGCTGTAG
Source organism: Streptomyces sp. NPDC028635 (assembly GCF_040637635.1). Lineage (NCBI taxonomy): Bacteria > Bacillati > Actinomycetota > Actinomycetes > Kitasatosporales > Streptomycetaceae > Streptomyces > Streptomyces sp. NPDC028635. Next base: position 58,912 of record NZ_JBEZWX010000031.1, read on the forward strand.
CGCTTGAGCAGTTCATCACGGGTTGGTACCCGGACACGAGCCATGTCCCGGGCCCATCGGGCATGCCGGAACTGCTCTGATCCAGAACCCGATCCGACCGTCTGCTTCCGTGAGTTCGATGAAGCCCCGACCGCGGAGCAAGAGCCTCTCAGCGGGCCGCTGGTTCAGCAGCAGGTACAGGCCTGGGAGAGGCCAACCGAGGCGACAAGATCACGACCTCCCGCGTCCGGGGGAGTGAGAGTCGGCCGACTCTTCGAGCGGCGCCGTCCGCGTACCAGGTCGGGGTGGAGGGCACCGTCGACCTGGACGAGGACTTCTGAGCCGGGCTACTTCGGAATGACGGTGTCGCCGGCCGACACGGCGAGCATGGTCGTCGAGGTGCCGGGGTAGTACCAGCGCCAGTCACCTGCCGCGGTGGCGGTGGCGGTGGTGCTGAGCCGGCCGGTGCTGCTCGTCTTCACCGTGGTGACCGTGGTGTAGCGGGTGGTGCCGGCCTTGCGGAACTGGAGCTGGACCGGCTGGCCGGCGTAGCCCTGGTACTTCAGGGTCTCCCAGTTCGCCCGGCTGAGCGTCCCGGTCACGGTCAGCTTCCCGCCCCTGTGCACGGGTTCGGGTGTGGCGTCCGCGGTCAGTGTCGTGGCCCGCTTCACCGAATAGCGGGCGACGTTGTCGGAGATCCAGTAGTCGCGGTCGTTCGCGTTGACGGTGGCGTTGACCTGCCAGAGGCCGGCCACGCGGTTGGTGTCGATGTCGTCGCTCGTCGGCATCCAGGCGGGGGTGGCCTTCAGGGTGGCCGTGCACACCGAGGTGGTCGCCGACCTCTTCGCGCAGGACGTGCCGGTCCACTCGATGAAGCCGTAGCCGTTTGACACGTTGAGGGTGCTGACCCGGCTGACGCCCTTCACCCCGGAGTCGTCCCGGACGGTGAGGACGACGGGGAACGAGATTTCCTTCGCGATCCCGATGCCCACCGGATGACCGCCGTTGACCACGGCCCCCACCACGCGGATGTCTCCCCGGCCCTCCGCGTGGACGCCGGTCGCGGTGAGGAGGACGAGGGCCGCGGCGCCGCCCGCCGTGGCCCAGGTCGCTCTTCGTCGGGTGCCTCTGCTCATGCTTCCCTCCCCTGTGGTCGCTCACCCTGAGCGACCACGTAAGCGGGAGGCTACACGCGGGGCCCGACCGTGCGGTGGGCGCGGGTACGTCGGGCCGCGCCAGCGCGCTTTGAGCTACCGCACGCTCAATGTCCGCTATCCAGACCGGTCGTCACCTCCTGGGCGGCCGGCGACGACCGCGCCCTGGACGACGCTTGGTCTGTGACTATCGACTCCAAACAGCCGCCGGCCCAGTCAGTGCTCGGGACTGTCAGGGGAGCAGCGCCGCGTGCAGCGCGTCGAACATCTCGCGCAAGTCCGGTGTGGGGATCGGATCAAGTTCCATCTGAAGGTGGCACACGGTGTCGTCCCCGTTGGGGGTCAACCGCACGTAGAAGGCGAAACCGTCCCCGACGGGCTGAGCCTTCAAAGCCAGGGGATTATTGCGGCCAGGTGTCACCATGGCCGAAAAGCCCGCACGCGACGCCGCGCCCAGACGCGAGAGTACCTGCCTCGCGAAGTCCGCGACTTCGGCATCGCTGAGGCACGCGGTGAAGTCGGCTGCCAGCACGGAGGACCAGTCGGCACTGACCCGCCAGGTGTCGTCACCGGCTCGAGTCAGGTCCAGCCACGCATCATCGGTACCGAGGCGCATCTGAGGCGCTACCATCCCAGCCCTCCAGCATCCAGTTGTGGGCTCAAGATCCTATAGCGCGCATCACCGCCACCGTGTCGCTCTTGCGCCTGCGAAGAGCGGCAGGGGTCTTGGAGAGGCACATCAGCAACTATCGACACCAGGGCCCGTTGCCTGTGTGCTTCCTCGCTCCACTCCTGCAGGAGCGCCACTCGGTTGCCGCACATCGGCGACATCCTCCTCGCCGGCACCTCAATGCCGATGGCAACGCGACCGGCCTTAGTCACCAGCCATACTCACTGAACGACACGTGGATGGTCGACCTCGGGCGTCGCCCCCCTCTGACTCAGAAGTCCCGCCCTGTGCGACGCACTATGCGTCCGTACGCCTTGGTCTCGCGGCCGGCCCGGAGCACCCGGTCGCGGTAGCGGTGGCCGGAGCGTAGACCGGAGGTGTGGTGCTGCGGCCTCCGGTGGAGCCGATGCTGACGCAGGCCCGTGAGATGGTGCGACGCCAAGACGATGCGGTCGTACGCGTACTCCGTGCTGATGCTGCTGCCCTTCCTACTGGCCCGGGAGACGGATCTGCAGCAAGCGACGTGGGCGGGCCGGCCCGGAGCGTCTGCTCCGGGCCGCCCCGCCCACGCGACGTCAGCTTGCGGCGGGCACGGGATCACGGGTCGGTGCGGGCGTCTCCATCGGATCGGGCCCGGACGGCACCGCAGAAGGAGCGGGGACGGAGGCATAGGGGATCTCGCCGCGCAGGACGGCCCTGGCGCGGTCCTCGTCGAGCTCGCCCTCCCAGCGGGCGACGGCCAGGGTGGCGACGCCGTTGCCGACCAGGCTGGTCAGGGCGCGGGCCTCGGACATGAACCGGTCGACGCCGAAGACCAGCGCGAGGGCGGCGACCGGGACGTGCGGTACGGCGCTGAGCGTGGCGGCCAGGGCGATGAAGCCGGAGCCGGTGACGCCTGCGGCGCCCTTGGACGTGAGCAGCATGACAGCGAGCATGGCGAGTTGCTGGGTGAGGCTGAGGTCGATACCGAGGGCCTGGGCGAGGAAGACCGAGCCCATGGTCAGGTAGATGGCGGTGCCGTCGAGGTTGAAGGAGTACCCGGCGGGCAGCGTGATGCCGACGACCGGTTTCGAGGCGCCCGCGTGCTGGAGCTTGGCCATCATGCGCGGCAGGACGGGCTCGGTGGAGGAGGTGCCCAGGACGATCAGCAGCTCTTCCTTGATGTACCGCAGGAAGGGCAGCAGCCGCAGTCCGTTCAGGCGCATCACCGTCCCGAGGACGACCAGGACGAAGAGGAGTGCGGTCAGCCAGAACGAGCCGACCAGCAGGGCCAGGTGGCGCAGGGTGCCCAGTCCGTAGTGGCCGATGGTGAAGGCCATCGAGCCGAACGCGCCGATGGGCGCGAGCCGCATGATCCAGCGGATGAGCGTGAACAGGACCGTGGAGAACTTCTCGATGCCCCGGGCGATGCTCAGGCCGGCCTCTCCGCTGGCGTGCAGGCCGAAGCCGAACAGCACGGACACCAGCAGCACCGGCAGGATCTCGTTGCCGGTCAGCGCGCTGACCAGGGTGGCCGGGATGATCGCGAGGACGAATTCGGCGAAGCCCTCGTGGGCCGTGGTCGCCTCGGGCGGCAAGCCGTTGGTGGTCAGGGTCGAGACATCGACGTGCAGACCGCTGCCCGGCTTGACGACGTTGACGACGACCAGGCCGATCACCATGGCCACGGTGGTCAGCACCTCGAAGTAGACCAGAGCCTTCAGGCTCACGCGGCCGACCGCACGGGCGTTGCCCATGGAGGCGATGCCGTGGACGACCGTGCAGAAGATGACCGGCGCGATGAACATCTTCACCAGCGCGATGAAGCCGTCGCCGAGCGGCTTCAGATCAGCGCCGAAGGACGGCCACAGCCCGCCCACGGCGGCGCCGAGGAGGACGGCGATCAGGCACTGGACGTACAGGTGGGAGAGCATCCGGCGGATGCGGCCCGGTGGTGCGGTGACGGTACCCGGGGCAGCGTCGTTGCGGCTCATGCGGGGCGTCCTTCCAGGACGGGAACGAGGAGTTCGGCTCGGGCGATACGCCGGGCGGCGCGGTGCAGCAGCACCGTGGGGGACGCGCCGTCCGGTGCGGGGACGGCTTGGGTGGTGATCACGCCGGCGGGGGTGCCCAGGCGCAGCGTGCCGTCGGCGGTCTGCCGGGCGACGCGGTGGGCGAGGGTGCCAGGGGTGGCGGCGGCCGTGGCCAGGGCCACGGCGGAGGTCAGGCCGATCGCCGGGTGCGGGGCGTGCATGGAGACCATGCGCACGGCCAGGTCGTACTCGTCCTGGTTGACGAGTGTGCCCTGAGTGGTGCGATAGGGGGCCGGCCGGGCGACGACGCCCACCTTCGGCACCGCGTGGCTGACGGGATCACCCTCGCGGGCCAGGCCCATGGCCAGCGCTCCCTGGCGGCGCAGCAGGGTCAGCGCGGGCACTGCGGCGGCGAACGCGGTGAGGGATTCCGTCCCGTCGAGGCCGAACGCCTTGGCCTCGAACAGGGCGGCCGGCGCGCCGGCGTCCACCAGGGATGCCTCGACGGGACCGTCCGGGCCGGTCAGCTCGTCCAGTGCCCGGCCGGTCGGCAGAGCGCGGCCGGTCGTCGAGCCGGCAGGGTCCTGAAACCCGAGCAGGACCGGCACTCCCCGCGCCGAGGTACCCGGGACCTGGGCCGTGCCCTCCTCCGGGGCCACGCCCGTGGGGGTGGGGATCGTGCCGGTGAGGCGGGCCCCGGTGTTGATGTTGAGCATGCGGACGGTGGTGGTGTCCGATGCGATCGGCACGAGATCGTGGTGGACGGCGTAAAGGGCCACGGCGGTGGCGCAGTTGCCGCAGTTGCTGGCCCATTCCACGCGCTCGTCGCCGATACCGACCTGTGCGAAGGCGTACTCGACATCCACGCCGTGTTCGGACGACGCCTGCACGACGGCGGCCTTGGAGGTGGTGGAGGAGGCGCCGCCCACGCCGTCGATCTGACGGGGGTCGGCGGCGTTGAAGGCGGCGAGCAGGAGGGCGTCGACGTCCACGCCCGTGGCGGCCACGTCGCGGTGGTCGAAGATCCAGCACTTGCTGGTTCCTCCGCGGATCATCTCGCCCTGCAGACGCAGCACAACTGACTCCTCACAGACATGGGAAAGGGGGAAGTCCACCGACGGTCTCGCCGTGCGTGGTGTCCTCCACGGTGGCTGTCGGCAGCGTGAAGTACAATCTCGAAAATCTGCATGGCTATTAAGGTGAAGTGAACGCTGAAGGTGGTGACATGCTCGACGTCCGGCGCATCCTGCTGTTCACGGAGGTCGCCCGGCGCGGTTCAGTGACCGCGACGGCCCGCGCCCTCAACTACACCCCGTCAGCGGTTTCGCAGCAGATCAGCCGCCTGGAAACGGAGGCAGGCCAGCCCCTGCTGGAACGCCATGCCCGGGGTGTCACCCTCACCGACGCCGGACGGGCGCTGGCCGAACGAGGGCAACGGATCGAACGCGAACTGCGGGCCGCGGAGAACGAACTCGCCGACTACGCCGGCCTGCGCGCGGGCACGCTGCGCATCGGCACCTTCCCCACGGTCGGCGCCTCGCTCCTCCCGCAGGCCGTGATCGCCTTCCGGGACGCCCACCCCGACGTACGGCTGACCGTCCGCAGCGCCCGCATCGCCGGACTCTGGACGATGCTGGAGAACCGGGAGATCGAGATGTCGCTGATGTGGGACTACGACTGGAGCCGAATCGACCGGGAGGACATCGTCGTCACCCCCCTCCTCGATGACCCGCCGGCCCTTCTCGTCAGCGACCACCATCCACTCGCCGGCCGCGACGCCGCCTCACTCGCCGACTTCGCACACGACCCCTGGATCACCCGCGCCGAGCATCACCCGGTGGCCGAAGCCCTCGTCCGCGGCTGCCGCGCCGTCGGCTTCGAACCCCACATCGCCTACGAGGCCCATGACTACCAGGAAGCCCAGGCCATGGTCGCCGCCGGCATCGGCGTCGCACTCGCCCCCACCCTGGCCCTGGAGGGCATCCGCCCCGGCGTCAACGTCCTGCCGCTCCAGCCGCCGGCCCCCGTCCGTCGCATCCTCCTGGTTCGCATGGCCGACCACTCGCTCACCCCCGCCGCCCTGACCTTCGCCGGACTCCTCCGCGACGCCGCTGCGGCCCGAACCCTCTGACAGCGAGCCGCTCGGTAAAGCTTGCGGTGGCGCAGCCACGTTTCCAGCCTCGTGCGGCCGATCCCGCGGAGGGCAGCCGGCGTGCGGTAGCCGTTCGGCAAGACGAGCGGCCCGTGTGGGTGAGGTCGCGGCCACGTTGTTCCTCCGTACGGTGTGGTGTTGATGCCTCCCGGCGGACGACCTCGCTGTCGATTCCCCACGGAGCGATCATTCGCGATTCCTAATTGGCAGCCGAGTCGTCGTAGGGCGTCGGGCGGCCAATCGATGCCGGCCACAGTCGGCATAAGGTCGAAAGCCACACCCGACGCCCCTGGGCGGGTCACCCATACGAAGGGCTGGCTCGGTCTCGTGAAGCACGTAGGGAAGGTTGAGTGTTCTCACTCAACCTTGGTGACCGATCAGTTCGTCTCATTGAGGTTTGAGTGGTGGACGTCCCGAGGCCGGTACCGGCCTCGGCACGTCCGCTGAGGTCCTTTGGGGCAGCTTCTGGAAGCCCTGGAGAACAGTCCCGCCCCCTGATGGGGGTGGCGTTCAGCTCTCGGAATTCAGGGAGCCGCTGCGCCCCGCGAGTGGCTGAACGCGGCGGAGCGTTTCTGCGGTGAAACCCTTCCGCCGGGCGGGTGAGCACGAGGCAGGGGGCTTTGTGGGACGGTGCGCGGCCGGTAGAACGCCATAGTGATCAGAACCTTGTACGTGGCCTCCGTGCGAGGACACGATCATCCGCCCTACATCCCAGCCCCCTGACCGTTCCTGGTCCGTCCGTTCGGTGTGCCCTGCGCATCGACCTGAGCATGTGAGCAGCCTGGGCCGACGCTGCCGGCGCCGACCGCCACCGGCTCTCACAGGCCCAGTGTGTCCCGCTGTGGGCGGCGCACCCGAGCGCCGGGTCGAGGAATTCCTCGACCCGGCTGTCCTGCACTGCCCGTCCCGTCCCGTCCTTGAGCATCCAACGGAGCCACGATGACGTCATCGCAAGTCGCCCCCAACGTTCGGTCCAAGATCACGCTAGACCCGGTCGGACTCGAAGAGCCCCTGGAACAGTTGGTGACCGCTGCTCAGGTCGCGCAGGTATGGGCCTTGGTCCTCGAAGCGCAGGTGTCCGTCGACACGGCGGACCCGAGCGATGAGCACGCCATGCATACGGCGCAGGAGGAGGTCAGAGGGAACGCGCGGACGTACCGGAGTGTCCAGCTTCCCTCGGTGATCCATCAGCTTGTCCTGATGGCAGGGGCGGCCGACCTGCTCCAGAGCCTGTATGAGGGATCTGTGGAGTCCCCGGAGAGCGTTGCCTCCTTTCTGGGCGAGCTGATGCCGATTTTCGAAGAGCATGAGCAGCATGCCCGCGATCTCGCGGACAAGTACGGGAAGTTCTCCAAGGAGACGGAGGATCGGCTGGAAGCCCTGGCCGGGCGGACGCATGCCGAGATCAAGAAGATCTCCGGGGACGACGGCAGGATCGCCGCCAAGACCAAGGAACTGGAGGAGATGCAGGAAGAGGTGAGGAAGGACCTGGATGCCGTCATCTCCGCCTCGCACAAGGTGGGCAGCGGTGCACGGAAGATCCTCGACACCATCCTCGACATCTTCAAGGACGCCGCGAAGAAGAAGGGAGAGGATGACGGCAAGAGCAAGAAGGAGGACAAGCCGTCCTCCGGCGAACCCGCCCCGGAATCCTCGGAGGATGTCCACAAGGGGATCGAAGACATCACGTCCGGTGCCATTGGTGCCGCCCTCCAGAAGCTCCGCAGGGACCGCGCGAAGGTCGAGGCTCTCTACCGGGAGATCGCCGATTTGAAATCGGGCCTGGCGACGGCGAAGAAGATCGATTCGGAATGCGGCGCCTACGGCCGCAGCGTGCGTGACGTGATGCGTCCGGCCCAGGAGATCGCAGATGCCTGGGCCCAGGTGGTCACCTCGTTCGCGGCGACGCTGGAGGAGCAGGCGAAGAAGAACGACGGAGGCGCCTGGCTGGCCACTGAGATCAGCTGGAGCGTCATCAAGTGGAAGACCATCCAGGACCAGGCGGAGAGACTGCGCGCCACGGTCACCGGAAACTGAAACCCGCTACTGGACGACTGGGAGAAAGCTATGAGTGACGCACTTGCCGCCGCCCTGGAAAAGCAGGAGGAAATTGGAGGGGAGGTGGCCGCGCAAGGGTCCTTGACCGCACTCGTGCAGACGCATGCTCTCAGTATCATGCAGCAGCCGAAGCCGGACTTCAGTCGCATCGACAACGAAAAGATCCAGAGCTTCCAGGGCACGGTTCAGGGAGCACTGAACAAATCCGCAGAAAACGCAGGAAAGTACCTCTGGACGGTACAACCTGAGTCCATCGCGCTCCTGGCGAAGGTCGAGAACTACTTTGTCACGCTGGGCGCTTTCTCGGAAACCCTCAAGGACGAGAACGATCCGGATGCAATGGTACAGATGCTGAGGTTCCTGCGTGAACAGGCGGGCGAGTTCACGGATGAGACAAGAAGGGTCGCGTCCAGCACGGACAGAATGGTTAGTGCCTTCAGTGACGACAAGCGGGGGTTCACTGAATGCGCCGTGGAGATCAACACTCTGGTGAGCGGTGAAAACGGGATTCTGGAAGACTTGCGGAGGGATCTGGAGAATGTGAACTCAAAGATCACCGCCGCGACCATCGGGGCAGCAGCGAGCGGGGGTGCCATTCTGACGGGTGCCGCATGCATTGTCATCGGATGCTGCACTTCGATCTTCACCGGCGGACTGAGCCTCGGTGTGGCCATCGGCGGCGGTGTCCTGCTCCTCGGTGGCATCGCGGGAGGCATTGGCAGCGGGATCGCGCTAGCGAATCTCTACGACGAGAAGAAGGACCTCCTCGCCAAGCAGGAAAGGCTCGAAAGCGGGGTGAAGCTGCTGACGGCATGCAGCGCCGGACTGGCAGACCTTGGCACCCAAGCCGGGGGAGTGGCCACTGCGCTGCAGAACACCACCAACAGCTGGACGATTCTCAAGGAATCGCTGAACTCTGCCGCCGACAACATCGAGAAGGCCGGAAGGGCCCAGTCGGACTTCGTCCGAAAGAGCTTCCTGAGGGCCATCGAGAGGTCCCTGCCGCGAAATCTTGAACAGCTCAGGAATACGCGGAATGCCCTCATCGGCATGAAGACGGTGTCCCAACCGAACACACACACTGCAGACCTCATCCGGTTCGAGCTGCAAAAGCCACCCCGGCTGGCGCGATGAAAGCGCCCTGAAACTCCACGCCCGTGCGGCCCAGGGCCGTGCCGGGTGCCGCACCGGCCTTCCTGCGACGGCAGCACAATCCACCTGCCGACGGCCGCGTACCGCTGTGACCTGGTGTGCAGTACGTGCTCAAGGCTCGATGAGACCGCTCAAGGTTCAGTGCGACAGGACACAGACGCAAGCCGCCTGTGTTCAGGCAGGTCACGCCACTGAACCCCGGTCCGCACCCGGTGCAGAATCCCGTCGATCACCTGCCGGTGATCCCGCCACCTACCGCAACGCCCGTTGCTCACGGGCAGAAACGGCCGCAGCCGTTCCCACTCGGCATCGGTCAGATCACCCCGCCCCATGTCCAGATCAACATGACTGCGTAGTGGTCGCACGATCGGCGGGACGAGTGTTAGTCCTGCGCAAGGACACCAGTGAACTTGCACCGGTCAGTACGAGAGTGGCGATGAGCCGCTTGGTCTGGTTCATGCCATGACCAACGGCTCCTTCAAGCGTCCGTCACGGCTGATCCGTACATGATCGACTGGACAAATGTTGTCCCGTAACTGCTGGTCAGGGTGCGGAAACTGCGTGGCTGATGGGTCGCGCTGCCGGTATCGTCCGCTCTCCCGCCCCGCCGCACCAGCGGCCTACGTTCAGAGAGCGATGCAGATGACCAGCCGGCAAAGAACGACGACCCTGTGGCGCCCCACCGGCCCCAAGGAGCTGGATCTGGTGCGGGAGCTGAACTGGCGTGCCTGGCCGCCCCGGCTGCCCGAGCAGCCGATCTTCTACCCGGTCCTCAACGAGGACTACGCGGTCAGGATCGCGCGGGACTGGAACGTGAAGCACGATGGCGCCGGCTTCGTCACTCGCTTTGAGGTCGAGTCGGAGTTCTTGAGCCGGTATCCCATCCAGCAGGCCGGTGGGCAGACGGTCCTCGAGCTCTGGGTTCCGGCCGAGGAACTGGACGACTTCAACGCCCACATCGTCGGCGAAATCCAGGTGGTCCACGAGTTCCGCTGAGGTGAGGAGGCCTGCTTGCGGGCACGCTGCGGTGCGATCATCCCGGCGTGGCTGGTGATATCACGGTGTCGGAGCCGTCCTGGACAGCCCCGTTCACCGGGCTGAGTCCGCGTGCCTTCGTGAAGCTGGTGACCAAGCTGCGGCGCGGAGCTGCGGACGCGGTCGGCAACGGTCTGCCATGGGGCCTGCCCCTGATGGACCGGGCACTGCTGGTCGAGGCGTACCGGCGCACAAACCTGACGATGCGCCAGCATCATCGACCGCCTCGGTCCGTGCTCGCTCTCCAGCCCCGCAAGCGGTTCGCCAAGGACGCCGTGCTCATCGTGGGTGGCACCCTGGTGCCTACTCGCGATCACAGCATCGCCGAGCAGTCGAAGAACTACTGGTACTCCACCAACCACCAGGTCGTCATGGACGCCGACCCCCGACTCGTCGTCGTGGTCGGCCAACCGCTGCGCGGGAACCGCAACGACTGCAAGGCGTGGGAGGAATCCGGCGCCATAGCCGCCGTCGGCAGGACACTCACGATCGCCGACGGCGGCTATCCGGGCACGGGACTCGTCATGCCCCATCGTCGGCGCGAGAGCGAAGACCTGCCCGACTGGAAGAAGGCGCACAACAAGTCCCACAAACAGGTCCGCGCCCGTGTCGAGCACGTCTTCGCCCGGATGAAGGCCTGGAAGATCCTCCGAGACTGCCGCCTCAAAGGCGACGGGGTCCACCACGCCATGCTCGGCATCGCCCGCATGCACAACCTCGCCCTCGCCGGACAGGCGAGCAGACCGCATCTCGACCGACCCCACTCCCGGCGACTCAAAGATCATTTACGGGACAGCCTTTAGGCGTCGTAGATGTTGAAGCGGGCGGGCTCGGCGTCCCCGACGAGGCGCCGACGGTTGACGTCGGTGATCGTCAGCGCCTTCTCCAGGTTGTCGGACCAGATCTCGTCGCAGTCGTCCCTGTCGACGAAGGTGAACTTCTCCGACTTCTAGGTACCGATCCTCCAGTAGTCGCTGGGGGGCTGAATCCAGCCGCCAGCGCGTGGGAGGCGAGTGCCCGCCTGAGCTGTCTGTTCTCCTCACGCACCCGCTCCAGCACCGCCTCGAGCTCACCTGCTGGCGTAGGGGAGAGTTCGGGATGGCGATCACTGTGGTGGCAGGGAGAAGGGAAACTTCCACAGGCCTGTCCCGGTCGTCGGACGGCAACCATCTGCCTCACGAGACCGGGTGCGCGTCTGGACGGCGTGGGGCGGAACGCGGGGTGGACGTCGCGCACCACCACATCGACCCCCCCCAATCCTGCCCGCCTCCAGGACGGCCTCAGCACCCCTATAAGCGCTCCTTAGACAAGGGCCCAGCCGGCTGTACCTCTCTTCACGAGTTTGGACTGCGCTCGACCTGCTGCGCGAATTCCGACCGCTCATGGTTGCGGGCAGCATGGGCCCTGCCGGTTTGGTGTGATCACTGCCGGTGGGAAGTGGCGTCAGTTGAGGGCATGGCGGGGAGTCCGTCTGCGCCTGACAGGTGCTCGGTTGCTGCCCAGGTGGCCAGGAGTTGCAGGGCGTCGTGGTCGGGGGTTCCGGGGGCGGCGGTGTAGGCGGTGAGGGTCAGGCCGGGCTGGGCCGGTAGTTCCATGGCGTCGAAGTCGAGGGTGAGGGTGCCGACGGCCGGGTGGTGGAAGGCCTTGCGGCCGGTGTGGTGCAGGCGCACGTTGTGCTTGGCCCAGGCGGTGCGGAACTCCTCGTTGCGGGTGACGAGCTCGCCGATCAGGCCGGTGAGTTCGGTGTCGTGCGGGGCGCGTCCGGCTTCGGTCCGCAGGAGGGCGACGGTGGTGTTGACACTGATTTCCCAGTCGGGGAAGAAGTCGCGGCCGGCGGCGGTGAGGAACTGGGCGCGGGCGATGTTGGTGGTTTTCGCGGCGGGGTCGGGGAACAGCGGGGCGTAGAGGGCGCGGCCGAGGGTGTTGGTCGCGAGGATGTCGAGTCGGCCGTTGCGGATGAAGGCCGGGGAGTCGGTCATGGATGCCAGGACGCGCAGGACGCTGTCCGGGAGGGCGCCGACGGGGCGGCGGGTGCGGCGGGTGGGGCGTTTGGCTGCGGCACGGGCGAGGTCGAACAGGTGGGCGCGTTCGGCGTCGTCGAGCTGGAGGGCGTTCGCGACGGCGTCGAGGACCTCTTCGGACGCGCCGGCCAGGTGACCGCGCTCCAGGCGGACGTAGTAGTCGACGCTGACGCCGGCGAGCAGGGCGACCTCCTCACGGCGCAGGCCGGGCACGCGCCGGTTGCCGCCATAGGCAGGCAGTCCTGCCTGCTGCGGGGTGATCTTGGCGCGACGGGAGGCCAGGAACTCGCGGATGTCGCTCTCGGTGCTCATGCCTTCCACGCTAAGCCGGACGGCGCAGACGTGGGGGGCCCTGCCAGTACCTGTAACAGCAGACCCTTCTCCGCCATGGTGACCTGCGGTTTCCTCGATGGCAGAGGCCGCAGGCGCCGCCCGGACCCGGCCGGCATGGGCCGCGGCGGGTGCCGCGGACCCCGCACCGTCACACCGTGGACCTACCCGGCCCACGCCGCCCGATCAAGGAGTCACCCCGTCATGCCGAAGCAGTCCGCACCCCAGGACTTGGCCCCCATCGCGCCCAAGCTGGTCGAGGTCACCAACGAGGTGCTCTTCGGTGACGTCTGGGAGCGCCCCGGGCTCTCCCCACGGGATCGGAGCCTGGTCACGGTCAGCGTGCTGGCTGCCCTGTACCGGAGCGAGCAGCTCGGCTACCACCTGGGCGTCGCTCTGGACAACGGGCTGAGCGCGGAGGAGCTGTCCGAGGCGATCACGCATCTGGCGTTCTACGCCGGCTGGCCCAACGCGATGACCGCGATCACGCAGCTGAAGAAGATCGCCGACGAGCGCTCCGCCTGACCCTGGGGGCGCGAGCGAGGCAACGACACCCCGCACGGCTGGCGTGTTGGGCCGAAAAGGAGAGAACACGATGTCCGCCAACGGATTCGATCAGATCTTCCCCCTCGGGGAGAAGAACGACGCCTTCGCGCAGTACTTCATCGGCCAGAGCTACCTGGCTCCGCTCGCCTCGGGGAGCGTTCCCGTCAGCAACGTCACCTTCGAGCCAGGCTGCCGCAACAACTTGCACATCCACCACGGTGCGGGCGGGGGCGGCGACCAGATCCTGCTGTGCACGGCGGGCAGCGGCTGGTACCAGGCCGAGGGCGAGGCCCCCATCAGCATGGAGCCGGGAACGGTGGTCCGCGTCCCGGCGGGCACCAAGCACTGGCACGGGGCGAAGGCCCACTCGTGGTTCTCCCACCTCGCCTTCATCACGCCGGGCGAGAACGTCAGCAACGAATGGCTCGAGCCGGTCACCGACGAGGTGTACGGCGCGCTGCCGAAGAACGGAGCGAACGCATGAGCTCCCTGAACGAGACCTACACCCTGGCCAACGGCATCGAAATCCCCAAGCTAGGGCTCGGTACCTGGTTCATCGACGACGACAAGGCGGCCGACGCGGTCCGCGCAGCCGTTCAGATCGTCGACACTGCCCAGGCATACGGCAACGCGCGCGGCGTCGGCGAGGGCGTGCGCACCTCGGGAGTGCCCCTTGAGGAGCTGTTCGTCTCGACGAAGCTCGCTGCGGAGATCAAGGACTACGACCAGGCGGTGGCCGCAATCGACGGCTCCCTGGAGAAGCTGGGCCTGGACCGCGTCGATCTGATGCTGATCCACACCCCGCAGTCGTGGGACGACTAGGGAGCGCGGGCGTGGCGTCACCCGGTCCGGCTTGTACGACTGCGCCAGGACAAGGTGCCCGGGGATGTGCCGGCCTTCGGCGAGGGCGCGGCGCCCTCGGCGTGAGGGGTGTCGGTGTCCTCAGCAGTCAGTCGAGGACACCGAGGGCGGTGTCGGGACGGCAGCGCGCGCACGCCGGGACCTGCCGGCGCAGCGCTTCCAGGGCCTGGGCGCGTGTGACCGGGTGGCACCGGTCGCTCTTCGCGGCCGCCCAGCAGTCGCCGGGATGCACCCAGTCGACGTTCTTCCGGTTCAGGCCGTACTGGATCAGCCAGTCCGGATCCGGGGGCCGGGCGGCTGAGGCGTTTCGTCTGGATCACCGGCCGTTCGGATCATCGGGCAGATCAGATGTCGCGTTCGGCTCGCGCCGGAACTGCGTTCCAGACTGGATTGGGCGTGAAGGTGCTCCGGGCCTCCCCGGGAGAAGCCACCGCCGCAGCCACCCGGAGCGAGCACGGTCACATGCAGGACACGCTCGTCGCGCCGTCGCTCGGCACCACCGCCCCGGTCCCGAACCGGGCGTCGTCCCCCACGAGCACCCTGATGGCCCTCGCGACGTCATCCGCCTCCGCGACGCGCCCGAGCGGCGCCCGCTCCGCCGGCTGCCGGACCGACAATCTCGCCTGACCTGCGGAGTGGCGTAAGAGTGGTGTAGATACGCCGGTCGACGAGGGCGCAGCCGGCTGGCGGCAGCTCGGGCGTGGAAGGCTCCGACCTGGCACTCCTCCGTCCGGCCGGAGGCTCCGGAGTGCTGCCGCTGGCCCCCGGCCGAGCGAGTCCCCTTCTTCAGGCAGCCGGTGTCACCCACGACCAGTACTACCTCCGGGTCACCGAGGTGCTCGACCAGGTACTCGCGCACGTCGTCCCACGTAACGCTCGTGCATTGCCCGCAGCTCACTGGCTAACGCTTGGCTCCATTGCGTACTGCCATCTGGGCAAGGGATGAGCAGGATCGGATCAGCGAACCGGGAGCCCATCCCGACGTAGGTCCCGATGGTCGTCGATCCCTCCCCTGGGGAGCGGAAGACTGCCGAGTTCAAGGCCGTCCGAGTTGCACGATCAAGCCGCTGCGGGGTGATGGGGAAGACCTCACAGCTCGAGATCAGCGGCGCGCGGAGGCGTAGCGTGGTGACCATGGCGAGCCGCGCGCAGAGCGATGCGGGGGTGCGTCTGGCGGAGCTGGTGGCCGCGCTCTCCCTGGGCGTGGACCTGGGCTTCGGCCAGCCCATGGAGCACGTGCTGCGGCAGTGCCTGATCGCGTTGCGGCTGACCGAGCGGCTGGGCCTGGACGACGACGCCCGGATGGTCGTCTACTACACCGCGCTGCTGGTCAACGTCGGCTGTCACTCGGACGCGCACGAGCAGGCGAAGTGGTTCGGCGACGACATCGCGCTGAAGTCCGGCAAGTACGCCTACGAGCAGCGCAGCCTGGCGGGCGCGGCGGCGGCGCTGCGGTTGATCGGGTCGGGCAATCCGCCGCTGCACCGGTTCAGGGTCGGCCTGGAATTCACCCTGGGCGGGTTCCGCGAGCTGAACGGGATGATCAACACGCACTCGGCCCTGGCGCGCGAGCTCGCCCGGCGGCTCGGTCTCCCGGATGCCGTGCAGGAGGCGGTGGCCGGCTCGTACGAGCAGTGGGACGGGCGTGGCTGGCCGGGAGAGCTCAAGGGCGAGGCCGTGCCGCTGCCCTCTCGACTCGCGCAGCTGTCCGAGTACGTCGAGGTGGCGCACCGGGTCGGCGGGACCGGCGCGGCCACGGCGCTGGCCAGGCGTCGGGCGGGGACGCAGTTCGATCCCCACCTCGTGGTCGAGTTCTGCCGCGAGCCCGAGGGGATCGTGGGCGGACTGGACACGGCCCGCACCTGGGAGGCGGTGATCGGGGCCGAGCCCGCGCTCGGCGTCCGGCTCGGCGAGGAGGAGTTCGACGCGGCGCTCCTGGCGGTCGCCGACTTCGTGGATCTGAAGTCCCCCTACACGCTGGGCCACGGCCGCGCCGTGGCGGTGCTGGCCGAGGCGGCGGCGCTCGGGCTGCGGATGGATCCGGCCGAGGTGACCACGCTGCGCCGGGCCGGCCTGGTGCACGGTCTCGGCCGCCTCGGCGTCTCCAACGCGATCTGGGACAAGCCGGGACCGCTGGGCGCGGGGGAGTGGGAACGGGTGCGGCTGCAGCCCTATCTGACGGAACGGATGCTCCGGCAGTCCCCGGCGCTCGCGCCCCTGGGCGCGGTCGCCGTGCAGTACCGCGAACGGCTGGACGGCTCCGGCTATCCTCGCGGCCTCGCGGGCGGCGCGATCTCCTGGCCGAGCCGGATCCTGGGCGTCGCGGACGCGTACCAGTCGATGATCGAGCCGCGCCCGCACCGGGCGGCGCTCTCGGCGGCGGCGGCCGCCGCCCAGCTGCACGCCGATGTCGCCGCCGGGCGCCTGGACGGCGAAGCGGTCGCCGCGGTCCTCGCGGCCGCGGGGCACCGCAAGGCGCGGCGCGGCGCGGGGCCCGCGGGCCTGACCGCCCGCGAGATCGACGTACTGCGGCTGCTGGCCCGCGGCTGCTCCAGCAAGGAGATCGCGGCACGGCTGGTGATCTCGCCCAAGACCGCACGCAACCACATCGAGCACATCTACGCCAAGATCGGGACCTCGACCCGCGCCTCGGCCTGCCTCTTCGCGGTGCAGAACGGCCTGCTCTGAGAATGACGGCTCGCACCGGGAGCAACGGCGCCGAAGATGAGGCATCCGCCCCATGTGCCGGGCACTGCATGGACCTAGCGTCGAGTCAGAACGTCGGACCGTGAATCGAGGCAGTCATGGGCATCAGAAGCACACTGTTCGCGGTGACCTACGACCGGATGATGGCCAAGACCGAGCGGCAGGGCCTTCACGACCTGCGTCGGCGGTTGATCGCCGAGGCCGACGGCCGGGTGCTGGAGATCGGCGGCGGCACCGGGGCCAACCTCGCGCTCTACGGCAAGCGCGTCGAGTCGCTGACGGTCACCGAGCCCGAGCCGGCCATGGTGCGCCGGCTGGAACGGCACGTCGAGGAGCGGGCTCCCCGCACCACGGTGCTGCGGGCGCCCGCCGAGGACCTGCCCTTCGAGGACGACAGCTTCGACGTCGTCGTGTCGACGCTGGTGCTGTGCGGGGTGAGCGACCAGCAGCGGGCCCTGCGACAGCTTCGCCGGGTGCTGCGCCCCGGCGGGCGGCTGCTCTTCCTGGAGCACATGCGCGCGGACGACCCGAAGACGGCGCGTCACCAGGACCGGATGAACTGGCTGAACCGGCTGCTGGTCTGCTGCGAGTGCAACCGTCCGACGCTCGACTCGATCCGGGCGGCTGGATTCGTCGTCGACCACGTCGAGCGGGAGGTCTTCCCCACGGCTCCGTCCTTCATCGGCCCGGCCGTGCTGGGCAGCGCCAGGGTCCCGGCCGCGACCCCGCCCGGTCCCGGCGCGGCCGGCACCGTGCCGAAGACGACTGCGGCCGGTTGACGGATCGTGCGGCTTAGCGCGGACGCGTTTGCGGAGTAGGGGACCAACTGCCCTGTCCCGAAGGTTGAGTGTTCTTTTGCGGCTGACCTTCGGGGAGCCGGTGGGGATCCTGTTCAGGCGTACGGCGATCCGGCGTGGGACACGACCTGGCCTTCACGGCCCGCACGAGCGCCGACCTACTCGCTGCCGAAGCGCCGCGCAGTCATGTCGGGCTGTGCCCGTCGCCGGCCCAGGCTTCAGGGCACGGCCCGTGGCCCGATGTCCAGAAGCCGGCCTTGACCAAGATCCACTTCTGGAGCTGCGGGCCGTCACCGGTCTCCCGGTCCGCGAAAGCGAAGCTCACGCGAACATTCTCAAGAGGTGTCAGCTCAAAATCACACTGACCGAAGTCCAACCCCCTGACCTCCCAGCGGCAGCCCCTGCCCTGCATGGCGGAGGCGAGCGCCGACTCGGTGATGTGCGAGCCGAAGCTGCGCTCCTGGCCGTCTCGAGGCGGACGACCACCGGGGTTCGATGAGGAGCGGTACAAGTAGCGCAACACCGTGGAGAGGGCCATCAACAAGCTGAAGAACTCCCGCGCCGTCGCAACCCGTTAGGACAAGCGCGGGTACGTCTTCCTCGGCACGGTCACCGCGGCCACCCTTGTTATCTGCCTCCGCGCATGATCAGTCAGCCCGTCCGGGATCTCGTCGTCAGCGACCCGGAAGGCCCCTCGCACGGCTGGCGAGCCAGACGGCGGCACGCTGCTTTTCCTCGCGGTTTGCATAGGGGCTGTCGTAACGCGTGATCCATTCCAGGTGTCGCAGGACGTTCTCCGAGCGGTCCGGGTGACGCACCACGAGGACGTTGATGCCGATCTCGCCCGTCGAGGCGCAGACGTACACGCTGCCGTCCAGAGCCATCATGCCGAAGCCCGGGTGGCCCGAGTGCACGCCCAGGAACGCCGATGCCGCGCCTCGGCCCATGATGTCCCAGCGATCCAGCAGCCGGACGCGGGTCCAGAGTGCCGGTGCATGGCTGCCGCTGTGCATTTGCTGCAGGGCGGCCCGGTGCGAACGGGTGCCCTGCGGAAGCTGCACGAGGAGCTCGCGCCGGTGGTCAAAAAGGCCCGAGGAGACCGCAAGGTCGTACCAGTCCGCATTGAGGCGCTCAACCAGCCGCGAGGTGTCGTATCGGTGCGAGAAGCCTCCGGCCACGTCCTCCGCACCGTATCCGCGGACGAACGGCATCGTGCCCGGTGGCACAGCGTTGGGGATCACCTCGAGGCCAGCCCGTCGCAGAGGCCGGCATACCTTGCGGCCACGTTCCTGAATACCCATCGACCCATGTTCTATCAGGGCCAACAGCCCCGGGCCCGCCGTTTTCCTCCACCTCCACGTGATCATGATCGGCCGGACAGCGGCTAGTCATCTGACGGCCTGACCGGTACCCGATAACTTCTGCGGTCGGCGGCGGTATGACCTGCCAGGACTGGGGCTGTGGCCGCAGACCGAGCAGTGCCCCGGATCGGCTTGGGTCCGGGGCACTGCTGTGTCTGCTGCTCGAGGTGCTGCTGTCGGTGATCCGGGTGCCGGACAGCGATGAGGGGATTGAATTGAGAACGACGGGAACACAGACTCCATGACGAACTCCGATGATGAAGCGCAGACATCCCACGCACCGGGATCCCAGCCGAGCGTCCGCCCGGGTTCCGACGAAGCGCAGACGATCACGGCGCCGACACCGCCCGTCGCGTGGAGCAGTGGCGCTTCGGACCAAGCCGACCTGGCCGCTGAAGAGGAGGAGTCGGAACGCCCCCGCACTCGCGAAGAATCGAAGACTACGCCCCAGAGCGATTGAGCCCTATCCAGGGTCCCTGGGAACGGCGTCTGTTGGGGCGGGGTCAGCGTGCCCGCGTGGATGGCCCCGGCAAGGTAGTCGAGCGGGGCGTCGAGCAGCCGTGCTCCCCGCGTCCGCGGGGATGAACCCCGGGAACTCCGCGAACGCGCGGAGCGGATGGCCGACGTGATGGAGCAGCGCGGCATCACGTCGGCCGCGCGGGTCACCTTGATGGCGTGCGCGGTGCTGGCGGCGTTGTCCCGAGCCGGCAGTCCTGAGGTCCGAGCCCGGACACCTGCCGCACAGCAGCCCGTTGCCTACGTGCTCACCGCCGTGGGTGGTGAGCACACAGTGGATCAGGCGGTGTTTGGGCTGTTACGCCAGCCTCTGCCCTTGGTTGACGTTCATTCCTTGAAGCTGAGCGTGAGTGGTTTTGATGCCGCTGGACGACACGGTGCCCAAGCGGATGGGGGCCTGCAACTGGAACAAGGCTCCTCCCGTAGGCGACCCGTCGGGGTTCATCCCCTGGGCCGGTGGCGGGTACTGGGGGAGGTTCGACGCCACCCACTTCGCCGGTTCGAGGGTCTCGTACGTGAACGGGCCCGGGGCGTCCCCGTTCCGTTCGAAAGTGGCTTTGAACGATTCGAGCCACGTCTCGGTGAGCCCGTCAGCGCTGCTGGAGAGGATGCTTGCGGGAGTGACATCGTCGTCCGGCAGATGAAGGGTGATCTTCCCGTAGAGCGGGTGGTGGGCCTCCATCGTGAAGTCGAGCGTCTGTAGGCGTACGAAGTTCTGGCCGCCGATCAGAACCTTCTGGACGACGGAACCGATGAAGTTGAGTGTGGGCAGCGGCGGCGGGAGGTGCACGGCGAGCGTGGTGCCGAAGGCGTTCAGGCTGAGGTTGATGGTCTGCCCGATTTCGGGAAGAAGGGCGGCCCGGGCGGCGGCCTGAGGAGCGGCGATGGCACGGCCGGTCTGGCTCAGGAGCAGTGCGCCGCCGGCGGCGGCCACGGCCTTGCCGAGCAGATTGCGGCGGCTGGGGAGGGACGTCATGCCAAGATTGTGGATCTCCACGCCTGCGTCGGAACGACTATGAGGAGCCATGTCCCCCCTAGAGGTGAATTCGGGTCCTCCGGTACCGCAGGGCTTCGCCGAAGCCGACGTGCGCTCTGGGGGGACGCGGGGGCACCCATCAGGGCGACCGCAACGTTTCCGCGGAGATCACGGACCGATCAATGATCACTGAACCGACCCGGCCACCGGACCGCTACGCCGACCACCCTGGCTTTGCCCACGGGAACGGACAGCAGACGTTCACCACCTGGGGAGGCGCGTGCGCGGCCCTGCCAATCGAACTCCGCGGCTGCGGGAACCAGAGCACCATGGCCCTGCGCGGGCCCGGAGGCCGACGCCGGCAGCAGGATGATCCAGCGGACAGGGCCCGCGCTATGGGCCTGTGCCACCGCACGATCTTGAGGAGTCCACGCAACCGCCGTGATCACGCGGTGGCCGTACCCGTTTCCAACCGGGTCCGCGATAAGACCGCGAAGTCAGAATGGAGTACTCCTAGTCGACTTCCTCAACTGACGGCCCGTCTTCTCCCCTCGCGGAAGACGGTGGCTCGATGTGATCCTCGTTTTCGACTTCGGGTCCCTGCTGGGGACCCTGCTGCTCTCTCGGCTCTTCCCGGCCAGTCTGATCTTTCGTCATGGTCGCTGCCTCCTTTGATGTCAGAGGAGTGCTGGCCCCTGCCAGCACGCGTAGCGGGGACCCTAGGGCATACCGTCCCGGAAGGGTCCTTGCGCCAGCCCGGCATCATTCCAACAGCGGTCGAGACAGTCAGGAATTCCCTCGCTCGCCGTAGTCGATCGCGGCCCGCTTCGGCACGACCCTGCACAGAAGAAGCCGGAGCGCCGCATCGTGGCCAACATCATCGCCATCTACGCATTGGCGAACAACCGGCTCGCAGTAGCTCTCTGGCTCGGCGGCATCGGCATCCTTCTCATCCTGGGGTTCGGGGCTGCTCTCAGGTATCGCCCCAGGTAGCCTCCCTCTCCGCCGACTTCTCCGCGGTCCGAGGCCGGGTGACCCCGCACGGCTCTTAAGGGATCGTTCAGAGTCACTCAGGTCGAGTCCTGAACGTCGGTTCTGCTCCTCGCCTCGCCTGTGATGATCGCGGTGCGGGGCGAGGGGATCTTTCTGACAGGCAGTGAGCAGTGCTGGAGCCGCTGTTACCGATCGCGGTGCTGGGGCGGCCGTCGTTGGGCCGGCGGAGGCTAATCGATGGGATCCGGTGGCGGGTGCCGACCAGTAGCCACTCCTGCGTCCGCACCAGCTTGGCCGGGCCGCAATGCTGGGTAGTCACCTACGCGCCGAGGTCTTCGCCCTGTGCAATTACTCGCCCGTGGGGCTGGAGGAGTGTGCCGCCGGCCCTTACAGGGCGTGGGGGAGGTGGAAGGTGCCATGCCAGGCAGCCACACTCCATCCGAATCGGACCGCGGTGGCGGACGGAGAGAGGGGGCGGGGCGGTCGGATTCGAACCGA
Source organism: Streptomyces sp. NPDC028635 (assembly GCF_040637635.1). Classification (NCBI taxonomy): domain Bacteria; kingdom Bacillati; phylum Actinomycetota; class Actinomycetes; order Kitasatosporales; family Streptomycetaceae; genus Streptomyces; species Streptomyces sp. NPDC028635. The sequence continues at coordinate 80,729 of NZ_JBEZWX010000031.1, forward strand.
CGTCCTCCGAGATGCTGTCGCGGCGCACTACCTCTGTGCTACGACCCCGCCTTGCTGATGATCATAGGACGAAACCGTGGCGGCCGGCACACCATTTACTTCCAGCGCATGTTGAGGGCGTCGAGTTCGGTGCGGCGTTCCGCGCTCAGTCGGTCTGCCCTGCGTCGGGTGTTGTCGATGAAGGCTCCGAGCTTGTATTCGACGCCGCCCACGCTCTCGGTGTGTTTGCGGGGGACGTTGAGGTGGCCTTCGCGGGTGTGGAACTGACGGGCCGCCGCGAGGTTGGCGGTCCAGCGTTGGTCCTGGCTGCGCCGCGCCGGTTGCGCCGCCTCGCCTTCGGACAGCGGCTCGATCCCGAGGACGCTCTCCAGTAGCCACTGCTGCGCGGGCCGCAGTTTGTCCCAGCCCGCCCGCTGGGCGCGCACCCACGCGCCCAGGTCCTCGCCCTGCACGATCACCTCACCCGCGGCCTGCGGGAGTGTCCCGCTGGCTTGCACGTGCGTGAGGGTGAGCCGGAAGCATCTCTGCCAGCCGATGTCCCATGCCGGGCACCACCCGGGGTCGATCTCGTCCAGTGCCTCGATACGCGTCTGTGACAGCTCGCCAGCAGCGCTCACGTCCTTCTCTCCGGCCGTGCGCCGTTCGGCGTTCTGGCGCGTCCTGCGGGCTGCGTCGCGCTGGTTCTTGGCCCACTTGCCGATCGGGTAGCCGTCGCCCCACACGGCCGTGGTGGGCGGCAGGAAATGCCCGTGGACGGCCGCGTAGTCGCGGGCGACGGCGAGGCCTTCCGCGAACGCGGTCTCCCACGCCGACCACACCATCCCCAGCGCCTCGAGCTCGACGACGCGCTCGAACTCCAGCGTCCCGGCCGTGTAGTACCGCCGCTGATCCGCCAGCCACCGCCCCAGCGGATGCCTGCCGGCCGCGCCCCACGACTCGGGGGTGACGTACGTGTACGGGACGCGCAGCTCGTCCGTACCGGTCTCCCGCAGCCACCGGGTAGCGGCCTCGATGCCGCGCCGCCAGTAGGCGCCCTCGGGGTCGATGACCCGCAGCCGCACGAACGCCGCCACAGCGGCAGGGTCACGCTCCTCGGCGAACCGCACCAGCCCCGCCGCACGCCCACTGACCCATGCCGCCCCCTTGACCCGTTCCCGCCCCAACCCCCGATCGTGCTGGCCCTCCTGCCAGCCCTCACCCTGCTCCTCACCCCGCCCGCGGCCCCCGGCCTGCTCCCGGTCCTCGTCCCGGCCCTCATCGTCGGGCTGCCCCTGGTCCTGACGGTTGTCCTCGGGCTGCGCCTGGCCGCTGCGCACGCGTGGGTCGGCGAGGGCCTCGATCGTCTCGGTGTCGTGGGCCCGCAGCGCGGTCAGCACCTTCGCCAGGGTCCCGTACGCCCCGGAGGTCAGCATTTCATCCGCGTCTTCATCCGGTCCGAGGAATACCGGCACGATCAACGTCGCCAGTTTCCCGTGCCCGGGGTGTATGCGCAGGGCGCGCCCGACCATCTGCACGATGTCGACCATGGACCCGCGTGCGTCCGCGAACAGCACCGCGTCACACTCGGCCGTATCAACGCCTTCCCCGAGCACCCGCACGGAACTCAGCACCCGCAACGCGGCCGGAACATCCTGTCCTTCAGCCGCATACGATCCCAGGAAATCGGAGGCGAATTCATCGAGCACCCTGCGCCGGTGCCCGGGCGCATGCTCGCCGTACAGCCAGTCCGCCCACACCCGCTCCGCAGGCGGAAACACCTCAGGCTCCTCCGCTGCCAGCCGTGCCGCCGTCTCACGCACGCCGGCCGCCATCGCCTCCGCCTCACCCACCCGCGAGTGAAACGACAACACCCGCCGCACCCGCTCCTCCACCGCCGCACGCATCAACCCCGCCTGAATCGCCGCCAGCCGCGCCCCACGCACCGCATCCGACACCGCGTCACCCTCACTCATCAGCGCCCACACGTCCGGGTCGCGGATGTCCAGGCACAGCACCTGATAGGGCGCGACGATCCCCAGCCGGATGGCATCGGACAGCTTCAGCTTGTAGGCGACCGGCCCGAACACGGGGGAGTCCTCGTCCATGCTGGCCACCAGCCGCGACGCACCCCCGCCGTCGGCTTCCCACACCCGCGCCGTCGCCGTCATGTACAACCGCCGCACCGCAGGAATCTGCGCCTGGTCATGCACAGCCGCCCAGGGCTTCCCCGCATCCCCACTCGTACGGTGCGCCTCATCAACGACCATGAGGTCCCACACCGGCAGACCGCCGGTATGCGCCCGCTGGAGAAGGCCCAGCCCCACCGAGGCATACGTCGCGAACACCGTCACGACGTCCAGATCCCGTGTCCACTCGACCAGTTCGTCGGGATCGGTGGTGCACGCCACCCCGTGACTCTCCTCAGCACGCAATGAGCACACACCGACCATCGCTCCCCGACGGCCCGCCCGCCGCCACGCGCCGGCCATCTGCGTCAGCAGGTCCAGCGTCGGCACCAGGACCAGCACCCGGCGGGCAGACAGCCGGCGCGCCGACGCCGCACCGATCAGCGTCTTCCCCGAGCCCGTGGCCGCGATCACCTGCGCCCGCAGCCCCTCAGGCGGCATGTGCCCGCCGGGCGGCGTGCCGAGAACCCTCAACACGCCGTCCACTGCCTCAACCTGATGCGGACGCAATTCCATGACACTCATTCCCACTGCTCACTTTCCAGGCACACCACCGGAAAAACCGCACCGGCTACGAATGCCGGGATCTTCCCCGGCAAGGCTGGAGCCGGGGGAGGGATACCCAGTCATTATCCCAGAACTAAGCACCATCCGAAAATGACGCACCAAGCTGCCATCCCATCGGCACGTGCGAGTCAAAGGAGCGACCAGCCGA
>NZ_JBEZWX010000032.1:0-81256 GCF_040637635.1 Streptomyces sp. NPDC028635
GCCGTCGTGTCAGGACGCCGGGCGGACGACCATCGCCGAGCCGCCGCCGCGCCGTACCTTCTCGGCGGCGGCGAGCCAGCGGCCGTCCGGGAGCCGCTGCACGCCGGTCCCGGCACCGATCTCCGGGTTGAGCTTGAAGGAGTGTCCCAGCTTCTCCAGCTGTGCCCGCAGATCGCTGTTCCACAGGCCGGGTTCCAGCTCGGTCTGCGCGGCGTTGCGCTGGCTGGCGCGCGGCGCGGCGATCGCGTCGACCAGCGGCAGCCCGCGGTCGAGGAACTCGGTGAGGGTCTGCAGCACGGTGGTGATGATGGTCGCCCCGCCGGGCGAACCGAGCGCCACGACCGGCTTGTTGTGCGCGTCCAGCACGATGGTCGGGGAGATCGACGAGCGCGGCCGCTTGCCGGGGCCGGGCAGGTTCGGGTCGTGCACGGCCGGGTTGGCCGGGACGAAGGAGAAGTCGGTCAGCTCGTTGTTGAGCAGGAAGCCGCGGCCGGGCACGGTGATGCCGCTGCCGCCGGTCTGCTCGATGGTGAGCGTGTAGGCGACGACGTTGCCCCACTTGTCGGCGACGGTGAGGTGCGTGGTGTTCTCACCCTCGTACGTCGTGGGCGCCGCGGTGCCGTGGGCGCCGCACCCGGCGGGGTGGCGCGGGTCGCCGGGCGGCACGGGGCTGGTGAGCACCGCGTCGTCCTTGATCAGGCAGGCCCGCGAGTCGGCGAACCGCTGCGAGAGCAGCTCCTTGGTCGGTACGTCCTCGAAGGCGGGGTCGCCGACCCAGCGGCCGCGGTCGGCGAACGCGATCCGGCTCGCCTCGATGTAGCGGTGCAGGTACTGCGCCTCGGTGGCCTTCGACAGGTCGGTGTCCTCCAGGATGTTGAGCGCCTCGCCGACGGTGGTGCCGCCGGAGGAGGAGGGCGCGATGGAGTACACACCGAGTCCGCGGTACGAGGTCTTCGTGGGCGCCTGGTACGTGGCGCGGTAGGCGGCCAGATCGCGGGGGGACAGCTTGCCCGGCCGGGCGTTCCAGCCGGAGGCCGGGTCGACGGGCGGGTGGTTGACGGTGTCGAGGATGTCCCGGCCCAGGTCGCCGTGGTAGATCGCGCCGACGCCCTTGCGGGACAGTTCGGCGTAGGTGGCGGCCAGGTCGGGGTTCTTGAACGTCGAGCCGACGACCGGCAGCCGGCCGCCGGGCAGGAACAGCTTCGCGGTGTCCGGGAAGTAGCGGAAGCGGGTCTCGTTGGCGGCCGTCTGCGAGCGGAAGGTGTCGTCGACGGTGAACCCGTCCCGGGCGAGCCGCTCGGCGGGCTTCAGCACGTTTCCCAGCCGCTTGCTGCCCCAGGCGTCCAGTGCCGCCTGCCAGGTGGCGGGGGTGCCCGGGGTGCCGACGCTCAGTCCGCTGCTGACGGCGTCGGCGAAGGCCAGCGGCTTGCCGTTCTCCGTGAACAGGTTCTGATCGGCACTCAGCGGCGCCGTCTCGCGGCCGTCGATGGTGTGCACGGTGCGCGTCCTGGCGTCGTAGTAGACGAAGTAGCCGCCCCCGCCGATACCGGCGGAGTAGGGCTCGGTGACGCCGAGCGCGGCGGCGGTGGCGACGGCGGCGTCGACCGCGTTGCCGCCCTTCTTCAGCACCTCGATGCCGGCGGCCGAGGCGTCCGCGTCGACGCTGGCGACGGCGCCGCCGTAGCCGACGGCGAGGGGCACCTTCTGGACGGGATCCCGGTGCGCGGTGGGCGGTGCCGCCGCCCCCACCGACACCACGGCGGCCGAGACCGCCAGAACGGACAGTTTCCGGGCAACAGGACGACGCATCCGCACCTCCGGTTGAGGGACCGTTCGCGCAGCCTATTCCACCATCATGGTCACGTCAGTCACGTACCATGCGCGCCCATGAACGACGACGTGCGCAACATCGTCCTCGGGGTGATAGCGGCCGGTATCAGCGCCGCGCTGGGCTGGCTGGCCCGCACCTGGCTGTGGCAGCGGAAACTGCGGCGCAAGCAGGCCTTCTTCGGGCTGCCGGACGAATCCGAGTCGCTGCTGGTGGTCAACCGCAACGCGGGCGGGCCCGAACTGGCGGTGATGCGCCACGACGTGTTCGCCCTGCTAGAACTCTCCGCGCTCATCAAGGACTGCCGTGCCCACGCCCAGGTGCTGGCGCACGACACGGCCCGTCAGGGGTTCGGGGAGCGCACCGAGTTCTGCGTCGGAGGCCCGGCTTCGAACCGCCGTATGGCCGCGCACCTGTCGTCACTGCTGCCCGGGGTGCGGATCAACGTGGACGCCGAACCCGGTCCGGACCGCGGCGTCTTCCAGATCGGCTCCGAGCGCCACCGGCTGGAGCCCGGCCGGGCCGAGTACGTGCTGCTCGCGCGGCTCACGGTGGACGGCAGTCACGGCGACCGGCCGGTGTTCCTCTTCTGCGGCCAGACCGCGATCACCAATCAGGCCGCCACCCGCTACCTCGCCCGCAACCACGAGCGGCTCGCCCGCAAGCACGGCCGGAACTCCTTCGTGCTGCTGCTGAAGGTCGTCAACTCGCAGGCCTACGGTCCCGACGTGGTGGAGCTGGTCGCGGACGTCACGCGGGCCGCGCTGGCCCCGCTGCCGGCGACGACGCCGAGGACCTCGCACCGGTCGCAGAGCTGACGGCGCGTCGCCCGAGGGGGATGCACGCCCCCTGGAACGAGCACAACCCGACCGGCGCGCGGCTGACCTTCTCCTCGCGGCGGGCGGCCCCTGGCGTGGGTCGCTGCCGCCGCGCGCAGTGATCTGCGGCCGCGGCCGGGCGGGTATGGCCCTGTGTACTGCTGCCCCCTACGGACGAGGGGCCGTGGGGGGACCCACCCCCGGCAGCAGCGTTCGTGGTGCGGCCGCACCGGCGGGTACGGCCTCTGTCGTCACCACAGGGATGAACGGCACATCGTAGTTGAGAACCGCCGTGCGGGCACAAGCGGTACGGACCATGCGGAGCGCTCCTCGTTCGATTCCGCGCAGGGGCCGGCGCCCTGAGGGCCTGAACTCCCTCAGTGCTTGAGGATCTTGGAGAGAAAGTCCTTGGCGCGGTCGCTGCGCGGGCTGGTGAAGAACTCGTCGGGGTTGCGGTCCTCGACGATCCGGCCGTCCGCCATGAACACCACGCGGTTGGCGGCGGAGCGGGCGAAGCCCATCTCGTGGGTGACGACGACCATGGTCATGCCGTCGCGGGCGAGTTGCCGCATCACCTCCAGCACCTCGTTGATCATCTCCGGGTCGAGGGCGGAGGTCGGTTCGTCGAACAGCATCACCTTGGGGTCCATGGCGAGGGCCCGGGCGATGGCGACGCGCTGCTGCTGGCCGCCGGAGAGCTGCGCGGGGTACTTGTCGGCCTGTTCGGTCACCCCGACCCGGTCGAGCAGTTCGCGCGAGCGCCGGTCGGCCTCGTCCTTCTTGCGGCCGCGCACCTTGACCTGACCGAGCGAGACGTTCTGCAGCACGGTCTTGTGGGCGAAGAGGTTGAACGACTGGAAGACCATGCCGACCTCGGCGCGCAGCCGGGCGAGCGCCTTGCCCTCCTCCGGCAGCGGCTGCCCGTCCAGCAGGATGGTGCCCGAGTGGATGGGCTCCAGCCGGTTGACGGCCCGGCACAGCGTCGACTTGCCCGACCCGGACGGGCCGATGACCACGACCACCTCTCCCCTGCCGACCGAGAGGTCGATGTCCTGCAGGACGTGCAGCTCCCCGAAGTACTTGTTGACGTTCCGCAGCTCGATCAACGGATCGACGGCCATGCGCAGCCCTACTCACTCTCAGCTGTGTCGTGGTTGCCGCAACCTATCCAGCGGCCCTGGCCCCGGAGACACGACACGCACCTTCCGGGCATAAGCCGTATTTAAGCCGGAGGTTGGGCCATGACCTCACCCTCGGATTCCCCGGGGTCAGTCCTCGGCGACCTCGGCGTACAGCTGTGACAGCTCGGGGACCCCGCTCTCGGCCCAGTCCCGGCCCGCGGCCACCACGTCGATCTCGCGCCCCGAGGCGAGCCGGACCACGGGCGGCTCGGCGGGGCGGATCTCCCACTGGGCGCCGGGCACCGTGCGCACGACCACCGTGCCGAGGTACAGCCCCGCGTCGTTGCCGAGCCAGGGCAGCGTCTCCGCGTCGTCTCTCCAGCGCGGCACCAGCTGGTCCAGTGCCTCCAGCGAGGCCGCCGTGTCGTCGAGCCGTACGCCCGCCTCGGCGGCCTGCGAGCGCAGCAGCTCGCACTCCGACAGGAGCGCCGCGACCGCCTCCGGGGCCGCCGTGAACCGTGCCTCGCCGATCTTCCTGCGCCCGATGCCCAGAAATGGGAGATTCATACGGACAGCGTGACATTCGCACCCACGTGCGCACCACAGGCGCGCGGGCTTCCTTTTCACCCGCACCTGCGCCGCCGTCCGGCCCATTTCGCGCCCCTCCCACGCATGGCGCGTTGACGGGTTCCTGACGCCTTCCTAGCTTCGCGGTGCGCGGGCGCGGTCGGGGCCCGGGTGGACCGACGAGCTCGGGAGGAACAGGTGCCGGTGATGCGCCGAGGCGTCGGGGGGCTGACGGCGGCCCTCGTCCTGGCCGCGGCCGGTCCGCTGCCGGCCGGCGCGGCCCCGGCGGCGGACACGGCGCCACCGGCCGCGTCCGCGACCCCGGCCGCGCTGCCGCTGGAGCGGTTCTACGACAACGTCGCGGTCAGCGACGACGCCCGGCCCGGCGCCGCGGACTTCGACGGCACGGGTGCGTCGCTGTCGGCGCGGGACCTCGCGGCCGCCGGCTGGACACCGGGCCGGGCGCTGACCGTGCAGGGCGCGCGGCTGACCTGGCCGCGGCGGGCGCCGGGCGAAGCGGACAACGTGCGGGCCGCCGGGCAGTGGGTGCGTCTGCCGGGGCGTGGTGACGCGCTGGCCTTCCTGGTGGCGGGGACGGCCGGGGACGTCACGGGCGGGGCGGGCACGGTCCGCTACACGGACGGCACGACCACCTCGTACGCGCTCACCGCCCCGGATTGGCGCACCGGCCCGCTCGCCACGAAGGCGGTGGCGCTCTCGCACGTCAACACGCCCGCCGGCCGGCTCGCCCGCCGGGTGCGGCTGTACGTGGTGACGGTGCCGCTCGCCGCCGGACGCACGGTGGCGGCGGTACGGCTGCCCGTCGCGCCGGCGCTGCATGTGTTCGCGGTCTCGGTGCGCTCGCCCGCGCCGGGCTGGACCGGCAGCTGGGCCGCGTCGACCGGCGGTCACCCCGCCGTCGGCCCGTGGACGGACCGCACGCTGCGGCTGGTCGTGCACACCTCGGCGGGCGGCCGGGGGGTGCGGCTGCGCTTCGACAACACCTTCGCGGCCACGCCGGTGCGCATCGGCGCGGCGACGGTGGCGGTACGGACGCCCGGGGCGGCGGGGGCCGTTCCGCAGGCCACGCCGGTGGCGCTGTCCTTCGGCGGGGCGGCCGGGGTGGTGATCCCGGCGGGGGCGCAGGCCGTCAGCGATCCGCTGGACTTCGCGGTGCCGGCCGGGGCCGACCTGCTGGTCGGCTTCCATCTGCCGGGTCCGGTGACGGCGGCGCCGGTGCACCGGCTCGGGCAGCAGCGGTCGTATCTGAGCGAGCCGGGCGACCACACCGGGGACGTGAGCGGGGACGCGTACACGACGGTCCTGACCAGTCGGCCGCTGCTGACCGGGGTGGACGTCGGCGGCGGGAGCGGGGCGGTGGTCACCCTCGGCGACTCGATCACCGACGGGGACCGTTCGACGCCCGACACGAACCGGCGCTGGCCCGACGTCCTGGCCGGAAGGCTGCTCAGGCAGAGTGCCGTGCCACGCTACGGCATCCTCAATCACGGCATTTCGGGCAACCGTGTGCTGGCCGACCGCTACCCCGGCGACGGCGTCTCGGCCGAGCAGTCCGGGGTGAGCGCCCTGCACCGGCTGGACCGGGACGTGTTCGCGCAGACCGGCGTGCGCACCCTCGTCGTCTTCGAGGGCGTTAACGACCTGCTGGCCGGAGTGAGGGCCGCCCCGCTGATCGAGGGGCTGCGCACGATCGCCGAGCGGGCGCACACGCGCGGGGTGCGCGTGCTCGCCGCGACGATCCTGCCCTGCGGGGGCCACGCCCGCTGCCCGGCCGCCGTGGACGCCGAGCGGACGGCGGTCAACCGCTGGATCCGCTCGGCCGGTGTCTTCGACGGCGTGCTGGACTTCGACGCCGTGGTCCGCGACCCCGCGCACCCCGCGCGGATGCGGGCGGCCTACGACAGCGGCGACCACCTGCACCCCGGGGACGCGGGACTGGCCGCGCTGGGCGACTCCGTCGACCTGAGGCTGCTGTGAGCCGGACACCCCGCGACGGCTGCGGTGAGCCGGACACCCCGCGAGGCCGGGACGATCCGGGCGGCGGGGCCTACACGTCCAGGTCGACCACGACCGGCGCGTGGTCCGAGGCGCCCTTGCCCTTGCGCTCCTCACGGTCGACGTAGGCGTCCTTGACGGCCTGGGCGAAGGGCTCGTTGCCGTACACCAGGTCGATGCGCATGCCGCGGTTCTTCGGGAAGCACAGCTGGCGGTAGTCCCAGTACGTGAAGGGGTGCTCGTACTTCAGCGGGCGCGGCACCACGTCGTTCAGCCCGGCCTCGCGCAGCGAGGCGAGCGCGGCGCGCTCCGCCGGGGTGACGTGGGTGGAGCCCTCGAAGGCGGCCACGTCGAAGACGTCGTCGTCGGTCGGCGCGACGTTGTAGTCGCCCATCACCGCGAACGGCCGGCTGCCCTGGGCGTCACCGGCGACGGCCGCGCGGAGGGCCTCGAACCACTGGAGCTTGTACGCGTAGTGCGCGTGCTCCACCTCACGGCCGTTCGGCACGTAGACCGACCAGACGCGGACCGGGCCGCAGGTCGCCGAGATCGCGCGCGGCTCGGTCCCGCCGTCGAAGCCGGGGTCGCCGGGCAGGCCCTTGACCACGTCCTCGATGCCGACGCGGGAGAGCACCGCCACGCCGTTCCACCGGCCGGTGGCGTGCACCGCGGCCTCGTAGCCCAGCTCGCGCAGCTGCTCGAAGGGGAACTGGTCCTCGGCGACCTTGGCCTCCTGCAGGCACAGCACGTCGGTGCCGCTGCTCTCCAGCCAGGCCAGCAGCCTCGGAAGGCGGGCGGTGATCGAGTTCACGTTCCAGGTCGCGATGCGCATGCCTCACAACCTACCCGGCGGCACCGACAACGCGGTCCCCGCTAGACCTGCGTGCTGCTGCCCGGGGCCAGCCGCTGGTGATCGGTGCCGCCGAGGGCGCCGATCTGGCGGTCGTAGATGGGGCGGGCGAGGTCGGTGAGGTAGGCGTCGTGGACGTCGTAGGCGCGTCGCGGCCGGACCTCTCGGACGTAGTCGATGACCTCGGAGATCTTGTTCCAGGGGGCCATGACGGGCAGCATCAGCGTCTCGACGGGGTGGTCGGGGACGGTGAGCGCGTCGCCGGGGTGGAAGACCGCGCCGTCGTCGAGCAGGAAGCCGACGTTGGTGACGCGCGGGATGTCCGGGTGGATCACGGCGTGCCACTCGCCGTGGACCCGCACGTCGAAGCCGGCGGCGGTGAACGTGTCGCCGTGGCCGACGGTGTGCACCCGGCCCGGGAAGGCCGCGGAGATCTTCTCGGCGACCGAGCGCAGCGTCCAGATCTCGGCGGCCGGGTTGTGCTCCAGCGCGGCGCGCAGCCGCCCCTCGTCGAAGTGGTCCGGGTGCTCGTGCGTGACCAGGACGGCGTCCGCGCCGAGCGCGGCGTCCTGCTCGCTGAACCCGCCCGGGTCCAGGACGAGCGTGCGGCCCTCCTTCTCCAGCCGGACACAGGCGTGCGACATCTTCGTGAGCTTCATGCGTCCCATCCTGCACACGGGGAAGCGGAGCGGGGTGCGGTGGCGCGCACCCCGCCACGGAACCGGTCCCCGTCGGCGTCACTCCGCGAGGGTGGTCTCCTCGAGGATGACCTGCTGGACCACGCGGAAGGCGCTGTTCGCCGCGGGGATGCCGCAGTAGACGGCCGCCTGGAGCAGGACCTCCTTGATCTCGTCCGGGGTGAGGCCGTTGCGCAGGGCCGCGCGGGTGTGGAAGGCCAGCTCCTCCAGGTGGCCGCCGGCGACGAGCGCGGTCAGGGTGACGCAGCTGCGCGAGCGCCGGTCGAGTCCGGGCCGGTTCCACACCTCGCCCCAGGCGTAGCGGGTGAGGAGCTCCTGGAAGTCGCCGGAGAAGTCACCGGCCTGCGCCAGCTCCCGGTCGACGTGGGCGTCGCCCAGCACCTCCCGGCGCACCTTCAGCCCCGCGTCGTACGGGTCGGGCCGCCCGGCGGGCTGGGGCTGCGCCACGGGCGGCGCGATCTCGGCGACCGGCGCGGTGGGCTGCGGCGGCGGCGCGGCCAGCACCGGCTTGACGGGCGCGGCGGGGATCGCGATCTGGCCCGTACCGGGGTCGATGAGGGGCTGCCAGGCGGTCGAGAAGTGCGTGACCAGCAGATCGGTCACGGCGGCCGGCTGTTCCACCGGGACCAGGTGGGAGGCGCCGGGTACGACCGCGAGACGGGCGTCCGGGATGCCGGCGACCAGTGTGCGCGCCTCGGCGGGGCCGGTGACCTGGTCCTCGGAGCCGACCAGCACCAGGGTCGGCACGCCGATCCGGCCCAGCTCGGGCCGTACGTCGAACGCGGCGAGCGCCTCGCAGGCGGCGATGTAGCAGCCCGGGTCGGTGGTGCGGACCATCTGCACGGCCCACTCGGTGATCGCGGGCTGGGCGGCCGCGAAGCCGTGGGTGAACCAGCGGTCGGGGGACGTACGGGCGATCGGGTCGAGGCCGTTGGTCCGGACGATCACGCCGCGCTGGCGGAACTCGTCGGCGGTGCCGAACCGGGGAGAGGCGGCGATCAGCACGAGCGAGGCGACCCGCTCGGGGTGGCGCAGCGCCAGCTCCACACCCACCGCACCGCCGAGCGCGCAGCCCGCGTAGCCGAAGCGCTGCACGCCGAGCGCGTCGAGGGTGGCGAGCAGCCGGGCGGTGAGTTCGGCGACGGACCCGGCCGGGTGGGCGGGCGCGCCGCCGTGCCCCGGCAGGTCGAACCGCAGGACGCGCCACTGCTTGGCCAGCTCGGGGACCTGCCGGTCCCACATGTGCCATGTGGTGCCCAGTGAGGGACCCAGGATCAGGACCGGGGCGTCTTCCGGCCCGTCAAAGCGGTATTGCAGGGTGTTCGACGGTGTCTCACTCACGCGTCAGACCCTCTCACGTATCGGGACCGCCCCGCTGACGGGGGTTGTGGCCGTGTGGGTCCGACCGGGTGGAGGACCTCCCGGGCCGTGCCGGGGCATGGTGAGCGCTCAGGGGATCACCCGGGCAATGGATCAACCGGCCCCGGTCTCCGGGTACCGTCAGGGTATGAGTCATCCGCACCCCGAACTGAAAGCCGCCCCACCCCTTCCCGAAGGAGGGCTGCGGGTCATCGCCCTGGGCGGCCTGGGTGAGATCGGCCGCAACATGACCGTCTTCGAGTACGCCGGCAAGCTCCTCGTCGTCGACTGCGGCGTGCTGTTCCCCGAGGAGACCCAGCCCGGCGTGGACGTGATCCTGCCGGACTTCACCTCGATCCGCGACCGGCTGGACGACATCGTGGCCGTGGTGCTCACCCACGGTCACGAGGACCACATCGGCGGCGTGCCGTACCTGCTGCGCGAGCGGAGGGACATCCCGCTCGTCGGCTCCAAGCTGACGCTGGCGTTCCTGGAGGCCAAGCTCAAGGAACACGGCATCCGGCCGCGCACGGTGCGGGTGCGCGAGGGCGACCGGCGCGGCTTCGGTCCCTTCGACTGCGAGTTCGTGGCGGTCAACCACTCCATTCCCGACAGCCTCGCGGTCGCGATCCGCACCGGCGCCGGGATGGTGCTGCACACCGGTGACTTCAAGATGGACCAGTTCCCTCTCGACGACCGCATCACCGACCTGCGCGCCTTCGCCCGCCTGGGCGAGGAAGGTGTGGACCTGTTCCTCACCGACTCCACCAACGCCGAGGTGCCCGGCTTCACCACCTCCGAGCGTGAGCTGAACCCGGCGATCGAGCAGGTGATGCGCACCGCACCGCGCCGGGTGATCGTCTCCAGCTTCGCCAGCCATGTGCACCGCATCCAGCAGGTCCTGGACGCCGCCCACCAGTACGGCCGCAAGGTCGCCTTCGTCGGCCGGTCGATGGTCCGCAACATGGGCATCGCCCGTGACCTGGGCTATCTGAAGGTCCCCTCCGGTCTCGTCGTCAGCACGCGGGAGCTGGAGAAGCTCCCGGACCACAAGATCACTCTGGTGTGCACCGGCTCCCAGGGCGAACCGATGGCCGCGCTGTCCCGGATGGCCAACCGCGACCACATGATCCGCATCGGCAAGGGCGACACCGTCCTGCTCGCCAGCTCCCTCATCCCCGGCAACGAGAACGCCATCTACCGGGTGATCAACGGGCTCACCCGGTGGGGTGCCCACGTGGTCCACAAGGGCAACGCCAAGGTGCACGTCTCCGGGCACGCCAGCGCCGGCGAACTCGTCTACTGCTACAACATCGTCAAGCCGCGCAACGTCATGCCCGTGCACGGCGAATGGCGCCACTTGCGGGCCAACGGCGACCTCGCCATCCGTACCGGCGTCGACCCCGACCGGGTCGTCATCGCCGAGGACGGCGTCGTCGTCGACCTCGTCGACGGGCGTGCGTCCATCACCGGCAAGGTCCCCGCCGGCAACGTCTACGTGGACGGCATGGAGGTCGGCGGCGCCACCGAGGCGTCCCTCAAGGACCGCCTGACCCTGGCCGCCGAAGGCGTGGTCACGGTGGTGGCGATCGTCGACGCGGACACCGGCGCGCTCGCCGAGGCGCCCGACTTCCTGGCCCGTGGTTTCGTCCACGACGACGCCACCTTCGAGCCGGTGGTCCCCGTCATCGAGAAGACCCTCGCCACCGCGGCGGAGGAAGGCGTCGGGGACGCGCGCCAGCTCGAACAACTCATCGCCCGCGCCGTGGCGAACTGGGCGTTCCGCACCTACCGCCGCAAGCCCCTCATCATCCCCGTCATCATCGACGCCTGAGCGAGGACCCGGCAGCGCGGTGCCCGCTTCCGGCCGGGCGCCGCGTCATCCCGGCGCCGGGCACGGGAGCGTGTCGTCCCGCGGCGGGCACGGGAACGCGTGGTTGCGGGTCAGCCCGCGGCGGGGACGGGAACGCGTGGTTGCGGGTCAGCCCGCGGCGGGCACGGGAACGCGTGGTTGCGGGTCAGCCCGCGGCGGGCACGGGAACGCGCGGTTGCGCGCCGGCCCGCGTCATTCCGGGGGGAGGCGGAACTCGAGTTCGGGGCGGTCCCACGGTACGGCGGGCGGGTTCGCGAGCACGGTCCCGGTCCGCACCGCGCCGGTGCGGTGGTAGAAGTCCTCGGCGGGAGGATGCGACACGACCTTGACGCGGTCGAGCCCGGCGGCGCGGGCCTCGGAGCGCATGTGCGCGACGAGCAGTCGTCCGATGCCCCGCCCCTGCGCCTCGTCCCCGACGAACAGCAGGTCGAGCTCCGGCGGATCGAGGACGAGCGAGTAGAACCCGAGGACCCGGCCTGCCTCCTCGCCTCCCTGCTCGTCGGCGCCGACGGCCACGAAGGCGCGGTGGGCCTCGATGTAGTCGGGACCGACCCGGTAGCCCGCGACGGCGGCCGCGTACTTGCCCGCGTAGGCGCCTGAGCCACGCACCAGCCGCGTGAGCCGTTTGGCGTCCCGCGGGACGGCCCTGCGTATCGTGATCAGCCGGCTGATCGGGGACGTACGTGCACTCATCGGGAGAGTATGGCACCCGAGAGGACCCCGCCCACCCGGCCACCGACAGGAAAGAGGCGGTCGCATGACCACCGCAGCCGTGGTCGGCAGCGGGCCCAACGGGCTCGCCGCCGCCCTCACCCTCGCCGCCGAGGGCGTACGCGTCCGGGTCATCGAGGCCGCGGACGTCCTGGGCGGCGGCACCCGCTCCGGCGAGCTGACCCTGCCCGGCCTCGTCCACGACGAGTGCTCCGGCATGCACCCGTTGGGGCCGGGCTCGGAGTTCGCCCGCCGCTTCGACCTGGCCGGGGCGGGCCTGACCTGGCGCTGGGCCCCGGTGGAGTTCGCGCACCCGCTCGACGGCGGGCGCGGGGCGGCCGTGGTCCGCTCCGTCGCCGAGACCGCCGCCGGCCTCGGTGCGGGCGGCCGCGGCTGGGAGCGCACGTTCGGGCCGCTCACCGAACGGTTCGACACGATCAGCCAGGAGTTCCTGCAGCCCGTGCTGCACGTTCCGCGCCACCCGCTCCACCTGGCCCGGCTCGGCGCCTACGCGGGGCTGCCGGCCACGCTGCTCGCCCGCCGGTTCGGTTCGGCCGAGGCACGGGCGCTGTGGGCCGGCGCGGCGGCCCACACCTTCCGGCCGCTGCACACGCTCGCCTCCTCGGCGATCGGCGTGGCACTGACCGCGTCCGCGCACGCCTTCGGCTGGCCGGTCGCGGAGGGCGGCTCGGCCGCGATCCGGGACGCGATCGTCCGCCGCGCGACGGAGTACGGCGTACGGTTCGAGACGGGCCGCCGGGTGACCTCGCTCGACGAGCTGGGCGGCCCCGACCTCGTCATGCTGGACACCTCACCGGCCGCCGCCGCCCGGATCGCCGGCGAGCGGATGCCGGCCCGGGTGCGCCGCGCCTACACCCGCTACCGGCACGGGCCCGGTGCCTTCAAGGTCGACTACGCCGTCGAGGGCGGCGTGCCCTGGACGCACGAGGCCTCCCGCTCCGCCTGCACGGTGCACCTCGGCGGCACCCTGGAGGACATCGCCGCCGCCGAGCGGGACGTGGCGGCAGGCCGGATGCCCGAGCGGCCGTTCGTCCTCGTGGGCCAGCAGTACCTCGCCGACAAGACCCGCTCGTCCGGCGACGTCCATCCCCTCTACGCCTACGCCCACGTCCCGGCCGGCTTCACCGGTGACGCGACCGAGGCCGTCACCGCGCAGATCGAGCGGTACGCACCGGGGTTCCGCGAGCGGATCCGGGCGATGCACGTGCGGAGCACCGCGCAGATGAGCCGGTACAACGAGAACTACGTCGCCGGCGACATCGTGACCGGAGCCAACGACCCCTGGCAGCTGGTCTTCCGCCCGCGCGCGGCTCTCGACCCGTACGCCACGGGCATCCCCGGCGTCCACCTGTGCTCCGCCGCGACGCCGCCCGGAGCGGGCGCCCACGGCATGTGCGGCTACAACGCCGCACGGCGTGCGCTCGCCCGGCTCTGACGTGGCCCCGGCCGGCTCCGCGCTGGACTCCGGCGCCGGAGCCGCCGACGCTGGAACCGACGGCACCGGTCTGCCGTGGCACCGATGAGTTCTCGCGCTGCGGACGGTCTCACCACCGTCGGAGCCGACACGGGAAGGACCCCACCTCATGACTCAGCTGCTGCGCGTGCAGAACTTCAACATCTCCAGTGACGGATTCGGTGCCGGGGAGGGCCAGAGCCTCGAGCGGCCGTTCGGCCACGCCGATCCGGGGCAGATGTTCGCGTGGGCGGGGGCCACGGCGAGCTGGCCCATGCGCACCGACCCCGGGGGCAGCCGCGGCCTCGACGACTACCTGACCCGGGACTACGCCCGCAACATCGGCGCCGAGATCATGGGCCGCAACAAGTTCGGACCCCAGCGCGGGCCCTGGGAGAACCACGAGTGGCGCGGCTGGTGGGGCGACGAGCCTCCGTTCCACACCCCCGTGTTCGTCATGACCCACCACCCGCGTCCCTCGTTCACCCTCTCCGACACCACCTTCCACTTCGTCGGCGGTGACCCGGCCGACGTCCTGGCGCAGGCCCGGGAAGCGGCGCAGGGCAAGGACGTCCGGCTCGGCGGCGGGGCGACCGTCATCCGGGAGTTCCTGGACGCCGGCCTCGTCGACACCCTGCACGTGGCGGTCTCTCCGCTGAAGCTCGGGTCCGGCGCACGGCTGTGGGAGTCACCTGAGGAGCTGCTCGACCGCTACCACCTGGACGTCGTGCCCAGCCCGAGCGGCGTCACGCACCATCTGTTCTGGCGCAAGTGAGAGAAGGCGTTGCCGGGGCCACCGCACCGCGAGGCGGGTGGCCCCGGCGGCGGACCCGGCGCTGAGCGGGGGCCGGTCGGCATGGCCGGTGACCCGGGGGCCGGTCCGCGTGGCCGGTGCCAGGAGGCCGGTCCGCGTGGCCGGCGACCGGGGGCCCGTCGCCGTGGCCGGTGCCGGGGGGACCGGTCGGCGTGGCCGGTCGCCGTGGCCGGTGCCAGGAGGCCGGTCGCCGTGGCCGGTCGCCGTCGCCGGTGAGCGGGGGCCGGTCGACATGGCCGGTGGCCGGGGCCCGTCGGCGTGGCCGGTCGCCGTCCGGCCGTCGTCGTCAGCCGGCGGCCAGCAGCGCCTCCAGGGCCTCGGCGGTCTGCGGATGGCGGGCGAGCAGCGCGACACCGGCCGGGGCCGGTGCCGCCGTCAGCCAGGGGTCCGTGCAGCCGAGCAGGTCCGCGACCGCGTCGCAGGTCGCGGGGTGCGCGGCCGGCAGGGGCAGGCCGCGCGGGCCGGGCACACGCTCGCCCGACGGGCGGGGTGCCGCGGGGGCCGGGGCCGCCCGCCACGGGGGTGTCCACGAGTCCAGCTCCGCCAGCCGGCCGGGGAAGATACGGCCGGCCTCCCGGATCAGCAGGGGCGCGAGGTCGGTACCACCACCGCGCAGGGTGGTGATCAGGGTCGGCAGCCAGGGCAACAGCACCGGGTCCGGCAGCTGAGCGAAGGCCTGGGAGACGGCTTCGACGACGAAGTCGGCCAGGTGGGGCACCGGTTCCAGCGCGTGCAGGAAACCGCTGAGGTAGCGCGGATAGGCGGGCACCACCAGCGGGTTGCCCAGGAGTTCGGCGCACCGCGCCCGCAGCTCGGCGCGGGAGAGCCGGCCCAGCTGCGTCTCGGCCGCCCACAGCAGCGCCGTCTTGGCCGGGTCCTCGGGGTGGGACTGGGCGACGGCCAGCTCCAGCTGGTTGCGATCGCAGCCGAGGGACAGCGCGAGGCTCTCCATGCTGAACAGGAAGCCGAGCATGGCCGCGACCTGGCCCACGCCCGCGTCGTCGTCGGTGAACGCCGTCGGCAGCAGCGTGCAGTAGTGCGCGTAGCCGGTCTTGACGAACGACTCGATCCACGGCGGGAGCGCCGGCTCGCTGGTGCGGTAGTACGCCAGCAGACCGCGTACCCGGCGCAGTACCTCGGGCGCACCGTCGACGCTGCGCTCGGTCGCCAGCACCTCCAGGGCGCGCTGACCGAGTTCGTCGGCCAGTCGGCGGCTGTCGAGGTAGAGGGTGGCGTCCTCGACGGCCTCGAGGACCCGCGCCGCGGTCGCCTGCGGGCCGTACGCCACGCGCCGCAGCCGCTGTTCGAGGACCTGCTCGATGCTGACGCCCTCGTAGCCCAGCTCGATCAGGGCCCGCTGATGGGTGCCGAGGGCCAGGTCCCAGGACTCCTGGATCGGCTGTTCGCCGAGCCGCCGCTCACCCATGATGGGGCGGGCGGCGCCGTGCGGCATCAGGTACCGCAGCATCCACAGCACGTCGGAGCACCGCGCCAGCTCCGGCCGGGACGCCATGTCGAGCAGTGCCCGCTGCACGCCGCGCTGTTGCAGCTTGAGGTTCAGCGGGGCCAGCCGGTCGTGGACGTCACGGGCGAGCGGCGGCAGGGCGTCGTAGCCGACCTGGCCGACGCGGTCACCGCCGAGCATGATCTCCACCAGCCGGCGCACGTCCCGCCGGCCCGGCACGGTGTCCTTCTCGATGCAGGTGACCGCCGCGTCCTGGAAGTCGTACGGCGTCGGCTTGGCGCGTTCCCGCATCCCGGCCAGCAGGATCGACGTCTCGAACACGGCGATGGCGTCGGCGGTGGACGCGAGGTAGCCGTTGCGGCGGGCGGCGCGCACGATCTCCACGGACCAGCCGAGCAGCTCCGCCTCGTCGAGACGGTCCAGGACGGGTGGCCTGCGCAGGAAACCGGTGAGCTTGTCGGAGGCGTCGAGCGGTGGCGCGGGGGTGACGGCGGGAACGGCCTCGGCCGCCTTCCTCGGTGCCTTCGTGCCGGCCTGTCCGGCGAGCCGGTACGGCTTGGTCCGGGTGCGCTTGACGTTCTTCGCCCACTCGGTCGCGGCGATGGACACCGAACCGGCGGCGAGGCCGAACTGCGCCTCGATCGCCGCGTGACTGGACGGGATCAGGCCGTGCTGCCACTTGGTGGCACTGCGCGGACCGATCTCGAAGGTGTCGGCGCCGTGGACGCCGAACTCCTCGACGCGGCTGGCCGCGTGGAAGGCGCCGCACACATAGAGCGCGTCCGCGGGGTCGGTGCCGGTCGCCGCGAGGTGGGCGCGCATCCGCGTCCACATGTACCGCTCGCGGTCCTCGTCCACCCGCACCCGGCCCTGATCGCCCGGCGCGAGGCGGCGGAAGAGGCTGCCGATCAGCAGCATCACCTGGCGGTAGGTGTCGTGGTCGGCGTCCCCGAGGGGCAGTTCGACGTACTGGTGCCACCACTCCGACCAGTGCCGCACCCGCCCGTGCCGCAGCAGGTGCTGCTCCAGCTCGGCGAAGCGCGGGCGCAGGTCGCCGATCTCCACGCCGACCGCGTCGCCGTGCAGTGCCGCCTCCTCCTCGGCGGGCGGTGCGTCCGGGCCGCCGGCATCGGCCGTGTCGCCGGTGTGCTCCTGCCACTGGAAGACGTGGTCGGAGGAGCGGTCGACGAGGACCAGCTCGACGCCGGGGGTGTCCAGGGCGTAGGCAATCGCCTGGTACTCGGCGGACGCCTCGGTGATCGGGGCGACCACCGACAGCGGCGCCCACTCGGCGGGGAACCCGTCGGTCTCCGTCGCGAACGCCTGTACCGCGACGGGGAGCCGGCAGTTGCGCAGCTCCGTCAGCAGCGGCGCCATGTCCTCGCACAGCTCCAGGTACACCACCTTCGGCTGCTTCTCGCGCAGCCGGCGCGCCATGGCGAGCGCCGAGGCGGGCGAGTGGTGGCAGACCGGGAAGATCTCCAGCGGTTCGCGCACCGCGCGGTCGACGTCGTCGACGATGCCGAGGAGGACGCCCTCCAGCGCGTCGGGACCGCCGGCGAAGGCGGAGGCGGCTTCCTGCAGTTGGCCGCGCAGGGCGGCGAAGGTGGTCTCGGTCATGGCGCTCACGCCAGGGTGGCGATCGCGTCGCGGCCGCCCTCGTAGAACTCCGGCCAGGAGCCGCCCTCCTCCTTGCCGCGCGGCTCGACGACGCCGTGCAGGTACTTGTTGAGGATGGCCAGGTCCTCGGGTTCGCGCCGGGCGAGGGAACCGACGAGCGAGGAGGCGAGGGTGCGGGCGGTCAGGGCGCGTTCGCCGAAGAAGTTGCTGTGCAGGATGGCGTCCTCCAGCACGCCGATCTGCTCGGCGGTGGACAGCGCCGACTCCAGCTTCTCGTCGTCGCTCGCGGCCGCGGCCGCGGAGGCGCGCAGGTCGGCGAAGCTCTGCAGCAGCACGTCCAGCAGCGTCGGCGGCACGTCCAGCTCTATCCGATGGCGGCGCAGCAGTTCCTCGGTGCGGAAGCGGACGATCTCCGCCTCGCTCTTCTTGTTCGTCACCACCGGGATGCGGACGAAGTTGAAGCGGCGCTTGAGGGCGGAGGACAGGTCGTTGACTCCGCGGTCGCGGCTGTTGGCGGTGGCGATGACGGAGAAGCCCGGCTTGGCGAACACGATGCCGTCACTGTCGAGTTCGGGGACCGAGATGTACTTCTCGGACAGGATGGAGATCAGCGCGTCCTGGACGTCGCTGGTGGAACGGGTCAGCTCCTCGAAACGGCCGATGACGCCGGCCTCCATCGCCGTCATGATCGGCGAGGGGATCATCGACTCCCGCGACTGCCCCTTGGCGATGACCATGGACACGTTCCACGAGTACTTGATGTGGTCCTCGGTGGTGCCGGCCGTGCCCTGGACCACGAGCGTGGAGTTGCGGCAGACGGCGGCGGCCAGCAGCTCGGCCAGCCAGCTCTTGCCGGTGCCGGGGTCGCCGATCAGCAGCAGACCGCGGTCGGAGGCGAGAGTGACGATGGCACGCTCGACGATGCTGCGGTCACCGAACCACTTCTGGGAGATCTCCCGGTCGAGGCCGTCGGCGCGCTCGGAGCCCAGGATGAACAGCCGGATCATCTTCGGCGACAGCCGCCAGGAGAAGGGCTTGGGGTTGTCGTCGACGGACTCCAGCCAGTCCAGCTCCTCGGCGTACTTGATCTCGGCGGGGGCACGCAACAGGTCGGACACGTCAGGGCCTTTCGATGGAAGCCGGGAAGGAAAAACGGCGAAGAGGAACGAGGTGGGGGCAGCGAGCGGACGGACCTAGGCGAGGAACGTCTTCAGCTCGTGCACGAGCTTGCGGATGTGGCCGGATATGACCGGCGTACCGAGGTCCTTGAAGCGCTCCTTGAACCACGGGTTGACGCTGCCGCGTCCGGCGCTGGTCACCGAGCCGACCGGGATGAACTTCGCGCCGGAGCGGTGGACGGCCGCCATGCTCTCGAACAGCGGTTCGCAGCGCCATTCGTAGAAGTCGGAGATCCACACCACGACGGTGTTGCGCGGCTCGGCGATCTTCGGCTGGGCCAGGGCCATGGCGACCGTGCCGTCCGTGCCGCCGCCGAGCTGGGTGCGCAGCAGGGTCTCGAAGGGGTCGTTCACCCACGGGGTGAGGTCGAGCGCCTGGGTGTCGTACGCGATCAGGTGGACGTCCACCTTGGGCAGTCCGGCGAAGATCGACGCCAGGATGGTGCAGTTGACCATCGAGTCGACCATGGAGCCCGACTGGTCGACGACCACGATCAGCCGCTGCGGTGTCGTCCTGCGAGCGGTGTGCCGGTAGTAGAGGCGGTCGACGTAGAGCCGCTCCTGCTCCGGATCCCAGTTGGTGAGGTTCTTCCAGATGGTGCGGTCGAGGTCGAGGTTGCGGAAGACACGCTTGGGCGGGACCGACCGGTCCAGGGCGCCCACGGACGCCTTCTCGACCTGGGTGCGCAGCACCGCGGCGACCTCGTCGACGAAGCGGCGGATCAGTGCCTTGGCGTTGGCGAGGGCCACGCCGGAGAGGTTGTTCTTGTCGCGCAGCAGCTGTTCGATGAGCGACATGCTCGGGGTGAGCTGCGCGGCCAGCCGAGGGTCCGCGAGAACTTCCCGCAGGCGCATCCGCTTGACCATGTCGGCCTCGATGGCGCCGAGTTCGGGTCCGATCGCCGGGATCAGGTTGCTGAGGTCGGGGGCCGGGAAGCCGGTTCCGGTGCCGGTCGGGCTCACTCCCCCGCCGGTGCCGGACCGGGCGCCGCCGTTGCCCGCGCCGCGGCCGCCGCGCAGGTCGCCCGGGGTGCAGCCGAGGGCGCGCTCGAGCCACCCGGCGTCGGCCTGCCAGCGGGCGAGCTGTCCGGCCGTGACCGTGCCGGTGCCGGAGGCGAAGACATTGAGCAGCACCTTGGACGCCAGGGCGGCCCGGCGGACCTCGGCGGCCCGGTCGCGGCCCTCCTCCTCCGGCTCGGGCACCATCAGGCCGTCGAACTCGCCGGCCAGCTCGGGGTGGCGCTGCAGGACGGCGTCGACGGACGCCTGCGGGTCCAGCAGCGCCGGCGGCAGCCCGATGTCCTCGACGACGGCCAGGGAGGCGGACTCCAGTGAGGCCTGCTCCTCGGGGTCGAAGAGACGGGCGAGCAGGCGCCAGTACAGGACCTGCCGGCGGTTCTCGTCCGGTGCGGGCAGCGGGGGCGTCTCGGCGGCGGGGTGGGGGCTGAGGTCGGTGGTGATGTGGGGGTTCTGGCCGGTGGTGGGGTGGGGGTTGACGCCGGTGGTGGTGTGGTCGGTCATGTGCGCAGCAGCCTTCCCGCGCGCTCGCGCAGTACGGCCACCGCGTCGGTGGCGGCCTTCTCCGCCTTGACCCCGGCCTTGTCCGTCGTGCCCCCGGCCCAGGCGCCCGCGTGCACCGCGACCGTCTTCTTGCGCACGGTGGTCTCCACCGCGAGCGGCTGCAGCAGCCACCGCCCGGCGTCCCAGCGCAGCAGCCCGATACAGGCGCTGGAGGTGGCGACGGCCTGTGGGCTCAGAGGTCCGGCGACCGGGGCGCGGTCGGTGTCGACCGCCAGGCGATGCCCGGTGAGGGTGAACGTCACCGTGTCGCCGTCCTGTTCGATGCCGTAGCCCTCCAGGAACACCGGGTGGGCCAGGCGCACCGGGTGCCGGTCCAGGGGGGCGGTCCGGGAGGCGACGGCGGTCGGCAGGGCGACGCGGGCGGTGGCGAAGGGGTCGGCGCTCTCGCCGGGGCGGGCGTGCTCGTCCTGCCAGATCAGATCGCCCTCGGCGGTGACCGGCATGTCGGTGAGGTCCATGCTGCGGCCCTCGCCGGCGGCGGCCAGGAGCGACAGGTGCGGACGCAGCAGCTGCCAGACACCCGCGCCGAGGACCGTGTCGGGCTTCGGCACGGACACGCTTGCCCGCACCAGCCGGGGCGCGGTCCCGTCGGCGGGTTCGAGCACGGCGTGCACCTGTGCCTGGGCCGCGGTGGCGTGCTCCTGGACGTCGACGCCGAGGGGCAGCAGCCGGCCGGTCACGGTCTGCGTGACGGGCGCGGTGGCGGCGCCGGGCACGGTCAGGAGCATGGCGCGCGCCCACAGATCGGCCCAGCGGCGCACGGGCACGGAGTCCAGGGAGGCGCCCGGGCAGGATGCGGCGAGTTCGCCGGCGAAGCCGTCGAGGAGGGTCGCGAGGCGCCGTAGCGCGGGGTTCGGGAGCATCGCGGAGACCACCGGGGCGGAGCCGGAGACCACGTCGTGGTCGAGGCCCTGCCAGCCGGTGCGGGCCAGGTCGCAGAGCCAGGCGCGGGCGGCGGCGAGCAGGTTGGGCGCCTGCTCGCCGGTGGCGGCCGGGGCGGGAGCCTCGGCGCCGGACCGGCCGGTGGCCTCGTCGGCGCGCGCGGCGAGCGCGTCGTGCGCGGCACCGAGCAGGGCGGTGCGGGCCGCGGCGAGGGCGAGGAAGTGGTCCTCGCTCGCGGCGCCGGCCGCGGCCTTCTCGGCGGCTTCGGCGACACGGGTGGCGAGCGGGCTCGCGGCCACCGCGTCGGCGAGCGCCGTCAGGCCCTCGGTCTGGGCGGGCCGGGGACGCAGGAGGCCCCCGAGCAGGGTCCGGTCGAAGGCGTCCACGACGGCCAGGGTCTCGTCGAGGCCGTCCACCGGTTCGGTGAGCAGATCCATCCGCATCAGGCCACCGCCCTCGTCGGCGGGAACCACTGCATCTCCGGCAACGGCGCGGTGGTGGCGGCCAGTTCCAGATACGCCAGATGGCGCAGGAAGCGGCTGAAGACGGAGGCGGCGCCCTTGCTGTCCGCCGGCGCGGGGCGGGTGCCGCTCATGGCGAGGCGGATCGACTGCGCGCCGGGCTCGCTCGCGCCGAGGTCGACCCGCAGATAGCGGGCGACGCGCTCGGCGCCGTACTGGAGCACCGATTCGTTGATCAGCGCGCCGATGTGGTTGCAGAAGCCGCCGCGGGCGCCACCGCAGGGGCGGTTGTTGTTGGTGCTGCACGCGTAGGCGTACGACGCGGCGGCGACCGAGGAGACGTAGACGCGCTCGATGTCCGAGCCGCTGGAGACGACGCCCTGCAGGCGTCCGTCGGCCAGTTCGACGAACGGGACCTTGGCCAGCTTGCGCGGCCTGGCGGGTGGGACCACCCGCGTCGTGCTCGACCTCTCGACGTCGGACAACGCACCATCTCCTTTGCAGCACGAGGGAAGCCCATCGCCGGACCGGCGGGACACCAACGAACTTAGCGGGGACCACTGACAACGCCCCTGCGACGGACGGCTGATGGGGCCCGCGGGCAGGGCAGGACCACCGGCGCACGGCCGGAGCCCGGTGCGGTCGCTCGGAGGGTGGTGCGGTCGGCCGGAGGCCGTGCTGGGCTCGCCGGGGAAACGGCCGGAGCCCGGTGCGATCGGTCGGAGGGTGGTGCGGTCGGTCGCGGGGTGGTGGTGCGGACGATCGGAGGCCGTGCTCGACTCGCGGCGCAAGGCCGGGGCCGGGAGCGGTCGGTCAGAGGTCGTCCGTGGTGCCGAGGCCCGTGAGAGCGCCGACCGGGTCGGAGTCGGGCGTGCCGCGCGGCCACCAGTCGTCGGCGCCGGGCTCGGACTCGTAGGCGTACCACAGGCCGTCTCGGCCCAGCCGGAGCTGGACGTGTCCGCGCGGGTGGGTGAGACGGTTGCGCCAGGGGCGGAACGCCGGGAGATCGGCGGCCAGGAGCGCCGGACGCGCCCGGTCGAAGCGTCCCGCCGGGGGATCCCACGCCTCCTCCAGGACGGCGAGCCCGTCCGGGCCGCCCTGGCGCCAGGCGGCGACCGCGCGGGCCAGCTCGGCGGGGGTGCGGCCGGCTGCGGAGGCGAGGGAGGAGTACAGGGCGCGCGAGCCGGCGGTGAGCCCGGAGCCGGGCCTGGCCGCAGCCAGCCGGATCGCGTCCTGCCACAGGGTCAGTTCGCCCACCTCGTCGTGACCGGTGGCGAGCAGAGCGTGGGCACGTGCGGCCGCGTCGGTGGCGAGCTGGTCCAGCGCGATCGGGTCGGGTCCGCCGGGGGCCGCCGGATAGACGGGCGGCTGCTCCGGGTGCGGCGGGAGCGGCAACGGGTTGGGCAGCGGCGGCAGTTGGCGGGGCGCGAGGGCTTCGGCGGCCCGGACGCCGGGCAGCGGGGCGGGTTCCCGGTCCTGGGCGGCTCTGGCGGCGCGTGTGGCGCTGAGCCGGGCGAGCGCGTCGAGCAGCTCCCGCTCTCCACGGCCGCGCAGCAGGAGCAGCACGAAGGGGTCGGCGTCGAGCAGGCGGGCGGTCTGGTAGCACAGGGCGGCGGCGTGTTTGCAGGGGTGGCCGCGGTCGGGGCAGCTGCAGCGCGGCTCCAGGTCGCCGGGGCCGGGCAGCAGCCGGACACCGCAGTCGGCGAGGGAGTGCGGCATCTCCTTGTCGAGCAGGGCGGCGATATGGCCGGGCCGCTCGGCGGCCGCGTCCAGGAAACGCGCCCAGTCGGCGTCGTCCAGGGTCCGCAGCCGCACCTGCACGCGGTACGGGCGCGGCCGGCTGCCCTGCACGTACGCGAGCACCGAACCCGGGGTGACGGTGATCGCGTCCACGTTGCCCTGCTCGGCGTAACCCCGCCCGCGGGCCAGCCTCTTGGGGTCGAGCGCGCCCTCCTCCAGCGCCGTCACCCAGGCGTTGCCCCACCAGGTCTCGGCGAACCGGGAGTCCTCGCCCGCGGGCAGGGGCGCGAAGGGCGGGAAGGTACGGCGCAGGTCACCGTCGCGCGCGGGGGCGGCCATGGAGCGGGGCAGCAGAGGCGCCGGGGCGGGAGTCCCGGGCGGCGTGAGGCGGGCGGGGGCCTCGTCCTCGTGCGCGGGCCGCGGTGTCACCGGCGGCGGGGTGGTCCGGCTCACCCGCTCTCCCGGGCCGCCGGTCTCCCCGGCGACCTCGTCCGACGTCGCCTCGGTGGGCATGCGGAAGGCACCCGCCAGCAACTGCCGCAGCTCCCGCGCTCGTTGCCCGGCCCGGGGATTGCCGGGGACATGGGTGGGGTGCGGGGCGGCCGCGGGGTCGGAGGAGCGGGACGGGCGGCGCCGCAGGGAGGACGCGCGGTCCGCCTGTTCCGCGTCGGCCGCCTTGCGCTGCGCCTCGGCGCGGGCCGCGCGCAGCGCCTCACGGGCGCGGTCAGCGGGCGCGGCGTCGTCGGCCGGAGGTCTGCCGGACGCGGATGCGTCCGCCGCAGCTCCCGGCTCCGTCGGCGCGGCAGCGGGAGCGGCAGTGGCCTGCTCATCGGGCGGAGCCGGATGCCCTACGGCTTCGTCGTCGGCCGGCAGCGCCGTGCGCCGCTGGGCCACGGCGCGGCGCAGCGCCTCACGCGCGACGTCCCCCGGCCGTGACTGCGGCCGCCCGCCAGGCGCCTGTCCGCCGTCGGTGGCCGCCCCACGCTCCGGCTGTACGCCGTCGGCGGCTGTCCCATGCTCCGGCTGTACACCGTCGGCGGCCGCCGCGTGCTCCGGCTGTACACCGTCGGCGGCCGCCGCGTGCTCCGGCTGTACGGCGTCGGTGGCGGCCCCACGTCCCTCCTGGACCCCGTCGGCGGCTGTCCCGGGACCTGGCTGTCCGGAGTCGGCGGCTGCCCCGTGCTCCGCCTCTACGGCATCGGTGGCCGCCGCGCGACTCGGCTCCGGCGGTACGTCACCGAAGGCCTCCGCGTGCTCTGCCGGTACAGCGCCAAAAGCCGCGTCGTGGTCCGGCGGTACGGCATCGGGGGCCGGCGCCTGCTCCGCCCGCGCGGACTCGTCCTCGCCCTGGGTGCTTCGCCGTTCCCCCGCGCCGGTCGACTCCGCCGTCGCCGCACCCCGCTCGCGCGCCTCGCGCAGGGCCCGGCGGGCCGCCTCCGCGGGGCCGGGGCCGGGCGCGTCGGCCCTGCCGTCGGCCCTGCCGTGGGCCGTGCCGTCGTCGTCCGTCGGTGTCATCGCGCCTCCCTCCGCAGCGAGACCAGGTCGGACAGTTCACGGTCCGTCAGTTCCGTGAGGGCGGACTCGCCGGAGCCGAGGATGGCGTCGGCCAGGGCGCGTTTCGCGGCGAGCATCTCCGCGATGCGGTCCTCGACGGTGCCCTCCGTGATCAGCCGGTGCACCTGGACCGGCTGGGTCTGGCCGATGCGGTAGGCGCGGTCGGTGGCCTGTTCCTCCACGGCCGGGTTCCACCAGCGGTCGAAGTGGACGACATGGCCGGCGCGGGTGAGGTTCAGGCCGGTGCCCGCGGCCTTGAGGGACAGGACCAGGATCGGTGTCGTACCGGCCTGGAAGCGGTCGACCATGCGCTCGCGCTCGGGGACGGGGGTGCCGCCGTGCAGCAGGTCGACGGGGACCGCCCGGGCGGCGAGGTGCGCGGTGATCAGACGGGCCATGCCGACGTACTGCGTGAAGACCAGGGCGGAGCCGTCCTCGGCGAGCAGGGTGTCCAGCAGCTCGTCGAGCAGGGCGAGCTTGCCGGAACGGTGGGCGAGCCGGTCGCCGGCGGCCGGGCCGTGGTCCTCCTTCAGATACAGCGCGGGATGGTCGCAGATCTGCTTCAGCGAGGTGAGCAGTTTCAGCACCAGGCCGCGGCGGGCCATGCCCTCGGAGACCTCGATGGCGAGCATCGACTCGCGCACCACCGCCTCGTACAGCGCGGCCTGTTCGCGGGTGAGCGGCACCGGGTGGTCCGTCTCCGTCTTGGGGGGCAGCTCGGGCACGATGCCGGGGTCGGACTTCTTGCGCCGCAGCAGGAACGGGCGGACCAGACGGGCCAGACGCTGCACGGCCTCCTCGTCCTCGCCCGTCTCCACGGCACGCGCGTGCCGGGCGCGGAAGGACTTCAGGGGGCCGAGCAGGCCGGGGGTCGTCCAGTCGAGCAGGGCCCACAGCTCGGACAGGTTGTTCTCGACCGGGGTGCCGGTCAGCGCCACGCGCGCGGGGGTCGGGAGCGTGCGCAGCGCCTTGGCCGTCGCCGAGTACGGGTTCTTCACGTGCTGGGCCTCGTCGGCGACCACCATGCCCCACGCCTGTTCGGCCAGGGTCTGCGCGGCCGAGCGCATGGTGCCGTACGTGGTGAGGACGAAACCGCCGTCGAGGTCGTCCAGGCTGCGGTCCGGGCCGTGGTAGCGGCGGACGGGGACGCCGGGCGCGAACCGGGTGATCTCCCGCTGCCAGTTGCCGAGCAGGGACGCCGGGCACACCACCAGGGTCGGCTCGCTGCGGGCCCGCTTGAGGTGCAGGGCGATCACGGTGATGGTCTTGCCGAGGCCCATGTCGTCGGCGAGGCAGCCGCCGAGGCCGAGGGAGGTCATCAGCTCCAGCCAGGCCAGCCCGCGCAGTTGGTAGTCGCGCAGGGTGGCGTGCAGTCCGGCGGGCGGCTCCGCCGGGGCGACACCGGCGGTCAGCCGGTCGCGCAGGGCCGCCAGCGCGCCGGCCGGGACGGCCTCGACCGTCTCGCCGTCGACCTCGGCGGTGCCGGTGAGGGCGACGGACAGCGCGTCGACGGGGTCGAGCAGGCCCAGGTCGCGCTTGCGTGCCTTGCGGACGAGCGCCGGGTCGACGAGCACCCACTGGTCGCGCAGGCGCACCACCGGGCGGTGGGCCTCGGCGAGCGTGTCCATCTCGGTCTCGGAGAGCGGGTCGCCGCCGAGAGCGAGCTGCCAGCGGAACTGCAGCAGGTCCTCGCTCTCGAAGAAGCCGGTGCCGTCGGTCGCGGAGCCCGGGGCGGGCCGGACCACCGCGGCGGCGGTGAGGTCGTGCGCCAGGTCCCGCGGCCAGTGCACGGCGACCCCGGCGGCCGCGAGCCGGGTGGCGGCGACGCCGAGGAGGTCGCCCAGCTCGTCCTCGGACAGGGCCAGCACGTCGGGCGCGTCCTGTTCGGTGAGCCGGGCGAGCGGGGGCCACACGCGGGCGGCGCGCCGTACGGCGAGCGCGGCGTCGACCCGCGCGCGGGGGCCGAAGGCGGCGTCGGCCTCGCCCGCCCACAGCGCTGCCGCGTCGGTGACCAGGGTGGGGTCGGCGAGGCTGTGCACCTGCACGATGGCCGCGCCGGCGCCGCGCGCGCCCGCACCGCCGGAACCCTGGTCGAACAGGTCGGTCGCCGACAGGTCCAGGCGCAGCGAGATCCGGACTCCCGCGTCCATGCCGGCGGCGACCTCGGCGGCCCAGTCCTGCGCGCCGGGCAGCCGGACCGGTTCGCGGGCGGCGAACGGCCTGCCGGAGGCGTACGGCGCGGCCGGGGTGCGGGGCAGGGTGTCGGCGACCGCGTCGAGGAAGGCGCGCAGGAGCGCCTCGGGGTCGGGCAGCCGCAGCGGGCCCGGGCCGGGCAGCGGGACGGCGTGCCCCTCGGCGGGCAGCGCGGCGGCGACCGCGCGCAGGTGGGCGATGTCGTCGGGGTCGAGCGGCCCGGCGCGCCAGGCGTCGTGGCCGGTCGGGGTGAGGCCGGGCAGCAGGCGTCCGCGCGCGGTGAGCCGCAGCGCGTGCAGCGCGGCCGCGCCCCAGCAGGCGGTGGCGGGGTGCGCGGCCGGGTCGCGGCGGGCGCCTGCCAGCAGCGGCAGGGCGGTGTCGAGCGGGAGGGACAGCGCCGGGGTCCGGTGGCGGCGGACGGACGCGCCGTGCGGCCGTACGACGGTCAGGTCGACCGGCTCTGCGCCGGTCTGCTCGGGCAGGGGGCCCTCGTCGGGGTCCCAGAAGGCGATGCGGCTCTCGCGCGGCAGAGGGGCCGGCAGGAAGACGGCCGCGAGCCGCACGGGAACGCGTTCGGCCGTCGCGGGCGGGCCGGCCGTGTGCCCGGCACGCTCCGCCATCGCGGGCACCTCACTCATACGCTCTGCCACCTCCCGTCCACGCGTCGGATCGGACGTCTTCGACTCTACGGGCGGGGTCTGACAATCGGCTCCGCCGGCCGGGACGCGCCGGGACGCATGGCCGGCGACGACCGGCGGGCGACGGCCGGGCTCAGGGCACGGTGCGGGAGACGACGTACACCATCGGGTTGTCCGGGTCGGCCGTGTTCACGACGATGTCCTGGGTGGGCGCGGGGTTCTTCTGCTCGTGCACCAGGCCGCTGTACGGGCCGGGGCCGGTGAACTTCCAGCCGGTGATCTTCTGGTCGCGGTCGCTGATGGCGATGTCGTCCGGCCGCAGGTCGCTGCGGCGGGCGCCGATCCACCGCAGGAAGTTGTCCAGGTTCGCCGCGGAGGTCTGGAACTGGACGTAGAGACGGCTGGTCTTCCAGTTGTTGGTCTCGTAGTAGGCGACCTCGTACGACTGCCTCGGGATCGGCACCTGGTACAGGCGGCGCTGCACCCCGGACGGCCAGCCCGCGGTCAGGCCGGTCGCCGAGTACTTCGCCTCCTTGTCCTTCCCGCTGTCACGGCTCTGGTTCGCCGAGATCACCAGGTAGCCGGCCGGGACGCCGATGAGCAGCACGATGATGAGCAGGGTGAGGGCCCGGCGGCGGATCCGGTGCCTGCGGTCCTCGCCCTGCTCCTCCGGCTCGTCGGCGGGGGGCGCCTGGTGGGGAAGCGAGGCGGTCATGCGGAGTCCCGGGCCGCGCGGCGCGCCTCGGCGTACCGCTCGTAGCGTTCGTGGCGCTCCACCCGGCGCCGGTTGGCGCGGCGGAACCGCCGGGCGACCAGCCGCGCCAGGTCGGCGGCGCCCACCATGCCGGCCTCGGGGCCGAGCTGGGCCCGCACTATGCGCGCCTCGGGGCGGTAGCCACGCCCGGTCAGGTGCCGTTTGAAGGCGTCCCGGGCGGGGCCGATCAGCAGGTCGTCGGCCGCGGAGACGCCGCCGCCGACGACGAAGCAGGAGGGGTCGAGGGCGGCGGCGAGGTTGGCGATGCCGACACCGAGCCACTGGCCGATGTCCTGGAGCAGTTCCACGCACATCGCGTCGCCCTCGCGGGCCAGCTCGGTGATCATCGGGCCGTTGATGTCGGCGATGTTGCCCTTGACGTGCTCGATGACCCCGTACGCCACCGGAGAGTCCGCGGCGGCCAGCTCCCTGGCCTCCCTGACCAGGGCGTTGCCGGAGCTGTACTGCTCCCAGCAGCCGCGGTTGCCGCACGGGCAGCGGTGGCCGCCGGGCACGACCTGCATATGGCCGAACTCGCCCGCGACGCCGTACTTGCCCCGCTTGACCTGGCCGTCCTCGAGGATCGCGCCGCCGATGCCGGTACCGAGCGTGATCATGACGAGGTGGTCCTCGCCGCGGCCGGCGCCGAAGCGCCACTCGGCCCAGGCGGCGGTGTTGGCGTCGTTGTCGACCAGCACCGGCACCGACAGGCGGTCGGCGAGGCGGTCGCGCAGCGGCTCGTTGCGCCAGGACAGGTGCGGGGCGAACAGGACACGGTTGCGGTCGGCGTCGACCCAGCCGGCCGCGCCGATGCCGACGGCGTGCACGTCGTGCCGGTCGGACAGGTCCAGCACCAGTTCGACGATGGTGTCCTCGACGACCTTGGGGCTCTTGGACTTGTCCGGGGTCTCCGTGCGGAGCTTCTCCAGGATGTTGCCGTCGGCGTCCACGACACCGGCCATCACCTTGGTGCCACCGATGTCGATGCCGACGGTGGGCACGCGGGGGGCGGTCAGGTGGGACCGGCGCTCCCTGGTGCCGACGGTCCGCAGCGCGGTGGCCCGGCGGGAGCCGATGGGGGCCGTGAAGGTGCCGTAGGTGCTCATCGCCGCCGATTCTGCCCCACGGGTGCCTTCGGCGACCAACGGGGAACCGAGGAGTGGTTGATCATTTACGCCGGGTGCGGGTGCGTGCCGGTTGTTCGCGCCCGCGTCCACGCGGCGGAGCCGCACAGGGACACAGCCCGGCGCCCCTCAGGGGCGCTGCAGTTCGTGGCGTAGGGCGTCCAGGTCGCTTCCGCCCGCCATCTGCCGGGTCAGCTCGTCCAGGGTGATCTCGTCGCGTGTGTGGTTGCCCACCATCGTGCCGCGCTTCAGGAGGACGAAGCGGTCGCCCACCAGGTAGGCGTGGTGGGGGTTGTGGGTGATCAGTACGACACCGAGACCCTCGTCACGTGCCGCGGCCACGTACTTGAGGACCACGCCGGACTGCTTCACCCCGAGAGCGGCCGTCGGCTCGTCCAGGACCAGGACCTTCGCGCCGAAGTGGACCGCCCGCGCGATGGCGACGCACTGGCGTTCGCCGCCGGACAGGGTGCCGATGGGCTGGTCGACGTCGCGCAGGTCGATGCCCATGCGCAGCAGTTCCGCGCGCGTGGTGCGGCGCATGTGGTCGACGTCCATGCGCTTGAACGGGCCGACGCCCTTGCGCGGCTCGGAGCCGAGGAAGAAGTTGCGCCACACCGGCATGAGCGGGACGACCGCGAGGTCCTGGTAGACCGTGGCGATGCCGCGGTCCAGGGCCGCGCGGGGCGAGGACAGGCGGGTCTCCTCGCCGTCGATGCGCAGTACACCCTCGTCATGCTGGTGCAGTCCGGCAATCATCTTGATCAAGGTTGACTTGCCGGCGCCGTTGTCGCCCAGGACGCAGGTGATCTCCCCCGCGTGGACCTCGAGGGACACGCCCTCCAGGGCGCGGATGTTCCCGTAGTGCTTGCTGACGTCCGACAGCTCGACGAGTGCCGTGCGGGCCTCGGTCTGCGTCATGTCGTGGCCTCCGCGCGCTTGCGGACCCAGGCGTTGAGCAGGGTCGCGAGGAGCAGCATCGCTCCGAGGAAGAACTTGAACCAGTCGGGGTTCCACTCGGCGAAGACGATGCCCTTGCTCGTCATGCCGAAGATGAGGGCGCCGACGGCGGACCCGACCGCGCTGCCGTAGCCGCCGGTGATCAGGCAGCCGCCGATGACCGCCGCGATGATGTAGATCAACTCGTTGCCGACGCCCTCGCCGGACTGGACGACGTCATAACTGAACAGCAAGTGCTGACCGGAGATCCAGGCACCCAGGGCCACGCCCATGTACAGGCCGATCTTGGTCTTCGCGACGGGGACGCCGACCGCGCGGGCCGCGTCCTGGTTGCCGCCGACAGCGAAGATCCAGTTGCCCGTGCGGGTCCGCAGCAGGATCCAGGAGGCGACGCCGACCAGGGCCAGCCACCACAGGATGGTGACCTTGATGTCGACGCCGCCGACGGTCAAGGTCGAGGCGAAGACGTCGTGGGCGGTCGCGAAGCCCTCCATGTCGGCAATGGTCTTCGTCGACACCGTGCCGTCGATCAACTTGGTGAAGCCGAGGTTCATGCCGGTCAACATCAGGAAGGTGCCCAGCGTGATGATGAAGCTGGGCAGCTTGGTGCGCGTCAGCATGAAGCCGTTGAAGGCACCGATGGCCAGCGTGACCAGCAGGGACACACCGACGCCGACCCAGACGTTCGCGGTCGCCTGGAAGCTGAACATGGACGAGATCAATGCCGACGACGTCACCATGACGCCGGCCGACAGGTCGAACTCGCCGCCGATCATCAGCAGCGCGACCGGGACGGCCATGATCCCGATGGTCGAGGACGCGTACAGCACCGTGCTGAG
Organism: Streptomyces sp. NPDC028635; assembly: GCF_040637635.1. NCBI lineage: Bacteria > Bacillati > Actinomycetota > Actinomycetes > Kitasatosporales > Streptomycetaceae > Streptomyces > Streptomyces sp. NPDC028635. The sequence goes on from NZ_JBEZWX010000032.1 coordinate 31,119, forward strand.
GCTGGACGCCCGCAGGAAGCTGTCGGCGAAGAACGCGAAGAAGACGAAGACCGCGACGGCGCCGACCACCGAGCCCAGCTCGGGACGGGCGAGCAGCTTGCGCAGCGGCGATGTCTCCAGGAGCCGTTCGTCCGCGGTGGTGGCGGTCATCGGGTGCCTCGCTTCGCGTACTCCTGCAGCGCGGCGGCCTGGTCCTTGGTGATGATCTGCGGGCCGGTGAGGACCGGGCGCCCGCCGCCGAGGACGTCGTTGTTGTACCTGTACAGCCACAGCAGGTCGACGGCCTGGTAGCCCTGGAGGTAGGGCTGCTGGTCGACGGCGAAGCCGAGGGTGCCGTGGCGGAGTTCGGTGGCGACCTTGGCGTTGAGGTCGAAGGTGTCGATCTCGGCCTTGCTGCCCGCGTCCGTCTTGGCCTTCACGGCGGTGTCGGCGTAGGGGGCGCCGAGGGTGACGACGGCGTCGATGGACGGGTCGGCCTGGAGCTTGGCCCCGATGCCGGACTGCACGTCGGGCATGTTGGTGCCGTTGACGTAGACACGCTGCAGGGTGCCGTGGAAGGTCTTGCCGATGCCGTCGCAGCGCTGTTCGTGACCGACGTTGCCCTGCTCGTGCAGCACGCACAGGGCCTTCTTCCTGCCGCGCTTGTTCAGCTCCTCGCCGACGGCCTCACCGGCGATCGTCTCGTCCTGCCCGACGTGCGTGAGCGCTCCGAACGCCTTGGACTCGGCGGAGCCGGAGTTCACGGTGATCACCGGGATGCCGGCCTTCTCGGCGCGCGCGACGGCGGCCTTCATGGCGTCGGGCTTGGCGAGGGTGACGATGATGCCGTCGACCTTCTTGTCGACGGCGGCGTCGACGAGCTGCGCCTGCTGCTGGGCCTCGTCGTCGTGCGAGTACAGGAAGTTGATGTTGTCCTTGACGGCGGCCTGCTTGGCGCCGCTCTGGACGATGTCCCAGAAGGTGTCGCCGTCGCCGGAGTGCGTGATCATCGCGAAGGTCCAGCGGGGCGTGTTCACCGCCGCCCGGCCCTGTGCGGCCGCGGCCTTGCGGGCGTCCTCGGCGCGTTTGCCGCCGGTGCTGCTGCACGCCGACAGGGACACACACAGTGCCCCCGCCAACGCGATCCCTGCCCACGTCCGAAACCGTGCCACGAGGCCGTGCCCTTCTTGCTGTCTGCTGTGCGGTGTCCTGCGAGGGGGCCCAGTGGTCTCGTCTGCCTCAGCAGTCCCACCGGCCCCAAACGCTCCAGTATCGGGCACGGCTCACCCCCGCCGTGCGCCCGGGGAGCCCACGCCGGTCTCATTGTCCGGACATTGCGACGAAACGGGCGGGGAGCGACGGGAGCGGAGCCAGGGGCGCCGGAACGGCGGCAGCGGAGTCAGGACCGTACGAGCAGCTGGAACTCGAAGGAGTAGCGGCTCGGGCGGTAGATGTGGTCGCCGTACTCCACCGCGCGCCCGGTGTCGTCGAAGGTGGTGCGCTGCATGGTCAGCAGCGGGGCGCCCTCGCTCTCGGTGAGCCGCTCGGCCTCGTCGGCACTCGCGCCGCGGGCCCCGATCGACTGGCGGGCGCTGTGCAGGGTGATCCCGGCGCTGCGCATCAGCCGGTAGAGGCCGGTGGCCTCCAGCTGCGCGGTGTCCAGTTCGAGCAGCCCGGCCGGCAGGTGGTTGCACAGGTACGCCATCGGCTCGCCGTGTGCGAGCCGCAGCCGCTCCACCCGCTGGACGTCGTCCCCCTCGGCGACCCCGAGGGCCGCCGCGACCTCGGCGGACGCCGGGACGATCGCGTTGACCACGACCTTGGTCGCCGGACGCTGCCCCGCCGCCTCCAGGTCGTCGTAGAGGCTGCTGAGCTCCAGCGGCCGCTTGACCTGGCTGTGCACGACCTGGGTGCCGACCCCGCGGCGGCGCACCAGCAGACCCTTGTCGACCAGGGACTGGATGGCCTGGCGGACCGTCGGCCGGGACAGGCCGAGCCGTGCGGCGAGCTCGATCTCGTTGCCGAGCAGGCTGCCCGGGGTGAGGGTGCCGTGCTCGATCGCGGCCTCGAGCTGCTGGGAGAGCTGGAAGTACAGCGGCACGGGAGAGCTGCGGTCCACACGGAGTTCGAGCTGCACGGTCGGGTCCACTTCTGGTTTCGGCACGGCCCGAGCGTAGCTCCGAGCGCTGTTGACGGGAAGTTGTGTAGTTCGGTTGTCCGGACATACGCATTGACAGGGGCCGGATCGCGACCTCACTTTGTTTCCATGCGCATCGGGGTCATCGGTACGGGCCGGATCGGCACCATCCACGCGAACACCCTCAGTCGCCATCGCGACGTCGGTTCGCTGATCCTCACGGACGCCGACCCGGCTCGGGCCCAGGAGCTCGCGCTGCGGCTGGGCGAGACGGCGGCGCCCGGGGTGGACGAGATCTTCACCTGGGGCGTGGACGCGGTGGTGATCACGACGGCGACGCAGGCCCACGCGGAACTGATCGGCCGGGCGGCGCGCTCGGGGCTGCCCGTGTTCTGCGAGAAGCCGATCGCGCTGGACCTGCCGGGCACGCTGCAGGCGATCGCGGAGGTCGAGGCGGCCGGCACGGTGCTGCAGATGGGCTTCCAGCGCCGTTTCGACGCGGGCTACGCGGGCGCCCGGGAGGCGGTGCGCTCGGGGCGGCTCGGGCGGCTGCACACCGTACGGGCGGTCACCTCCGACCAGACGCCGCCGCCCGCCGCGTGGCTGCCGCTGTCCGGCGGCCTGTACCGGGACACGCTGATCCACGACTTCGACGTCCTGCGCTGGGTCACCGGCCGGGAGGTGTCCGACGTGTACGCCGCGGGGTCCGACGCCGGGCCGGCGATGTTCCGTGAGGCGGGCGACGTGGACACCGCCGCGGTGGTGCTGACCCTGGACGACGGCACGCTCGCCACCGCCACGGCGACCCGGCTGAACGGCGCCGGGTACGACGTGCGCATGGAGCTCGCCGGGGAGCGGGACCAGATCGTCGTCGGGCTGGACGACCGCACACCGATCGCGTCCACGGAGCCGACCGGGCCGCCGGCCGCCGACAAACCGTGGACCGGCTTCCTGGAGCGCTTCGCGCCCGCGTACGAGGCGGAGCTGATGGCCTTCGTGGAGGTGGTCCGGGGCGAGCGGGCCAACCCCTGCGACGGGCGCGAGGCCTTGCAGGCACTGCGGATCGCCGAGGCCTGCGAGGTGTCGCGACGCGAGCGGCGGCCGGTGCGGCTGGCGGAGGTGGCGGGGGCGTAGGCGCGCCCGGGGCGGCGTCGGGGCAGGCGCGGGCCAGCGTCAGGGCCCGAGCCGGCGTCGGGGCCGGGGGGAGGGCCACGCGTGCGCCCGCGCCTCGGCTCCCTCCCTACCAGCTCACCGGCAAGCTCCGTACGCCTCGGATCAGCGTGCCCGGGAGCCAGGGGCCGGGCGGGGCGGCCAGGGCGAGGGACGGGGCGCGTTCCAGCAAGGACCGCAGGGCGATGTGGGCCTCGAGGCGGGCCAGGGGGGCGCCGAGGCAGTAGTGGATGCCGTGGCCGAAGGCCAGGTGGCCGCGGGTGTCGCGGCGGATGTCGAAGCGGTCGGGGTCGGGGAAGCGGTCCGTGTCCCGGTCGGCGGCGGTCAGTCCGACGAGCACCGGCTCGCCCCGCCCGATCCACCGGCCCGCGATCTCCAGCGGCTCCACGGCGAAGCGGAACGTCGTGTTCTCCACCGGCCCCTCCCAGCGCAGCGTCTCCTCCACCGCTCCGTCGACAAGGCTCCGGTCGGCGCGCAGGGCGGCGAGTTGGGCGGGGTGGGTGAGCAGGGCGTGCACGGCGTTGGTGATGAGGTTGACCGTGGTCTCGTGGCCGGCGATGAGCAGCAGGAACGCCATGCCGCGCAGTTCGTCCGCGGAGAGCCGGTCGCCGTCCTCCGTCACCGTGCGGATCAGGTCGCCGAGCAGGTCGTCGCTCGGGCCGGCGCGGCGCTTGTCCTCGATCAGGCCGGTGAGGTACGCGCCGAGCCGGGCGAACGCGTCCTGTTCGGTCGCGGCGCTGCTGGGCGCTACGGCCTCCGTCGACATGCGGCGGAACTCCGCGCGGTCCAGCTCGGGCACCCCGAGCAGTTCGCAGATCACCGTGATCGGCAGCGGGTAGGAGAAGGACTCCACCAGGTCGGCCCGGCCGAGCGGCAGCATCGCGTCGAGGAGGTCGTCGGTGATCTGCTGGATCCGCGGCCGCAGCCGCTCCACCCGGCGCATGGTGAAGGCGCGGGTGACGAGCCCGCGCAGCCGGGTGTGCTGCGGCGGGTCGGTGGTGAGCAGGTGTTTGCCGATGAACTCGTCGTCCAGGAAGGTCAGCCCGACCCGGGCGGTGTCCTTGACCAGCCGCGGGTCGGTGAGCGCGGCCCGCGCCTCCTCGTGGCCCACGACCAGCCAGGTCTCCTGGTACCCCTCGCCCGTGGGCAGCCGCACCCGGTGGACCGGGCCGCGCTCGCGCAGCGCGGCGTACGCCGGATGCGGGTTCTCGGTGAACCCGGTGCCGAACTCCTCGACGTCGATCACTTCGCCCACGGCTCTCCCCCTTGTTCTGGCCGGACCCGGCCGGCCGGCGCGGACCGGCCGCTGAACGGCCTTGACTCTCCTGCCAACGCGCGAGCGCGGCCGTCAGTGCCCGCCGCGGCCGGTTTCGTCGACGAGTCCGGCGTCGTACGCCAACAGGGCGATCTGGACCCGGTTGTTGAGGCCGAGGCGTGCCAGGATGCGCGAGACGTGCGCCTTGACGGTGGCGACGCTCATGAACAGTTCGGCGGCGATCTCCGCGTTGGACAGGCCGCGGCCCACGGCGACGGCGACCTCGCGTTCCCGCTCGGCCAGCGTGGCGAGCTGTTCACGCGCGCGTGCGCCGCGGGTGTCGGCGGCGGTGCCGGCCGCGTGCAGCATCAACTGCCGTGTGACGGCGGGCGACAGGACCGGATCCCCGGCGGCGACCCTGCGGACCGCGTCGATGATGTCGGCGGGCGGGGTGTCCTTCAGGACGAACCCGGCGGCGCCCGCGCGCAGGGCGCGCAGGACCTGGTCGTCGGCGTGGAAGGTGGTCAGCAGCACGACCTGCGGCGCGTCCGCACGGCCGCGCAGCCCCTCGGTGGCGGTCAGTCCGTCCACGGACGGCATGCGGATGTCCATGAGCACGACGTCCGGGCGCGTGCGGTCCACGAGTTCGGCCACCTCGCCCCCGTCGCCCGCCTCACCGACGATCCGGATGTCGTCGGCCCCGCCCAGCATCAGCGACAGCCCGGCCCGCACCAGCGGGTCGTCGTCGACGAGGAGCACTCTGATCGCAGTCATGGCCCTACGAAACCACGGCCGCAGCGCGCCCCGCGCGCGGCTTCGACCGCAGGCGCCGCCCGGCCCCGGCCCCTTCTGCAAAGCCGTCACATCACCACGCACCACCGCACGCGCCACGCGCGCCCCGCCTCACCCCCACGGCAGCCACGCGTGTACCTCGAAACCGCCGTCCGCGCGCGGGCCGTGTTCCAGGCGGCCGCCCGCGAGGGTGGCGCGTTCGGTGAGGCCGATCAGCCCCTGGCCGGAGCCGGGGACCGGCGGGGGCTCGTGGTCGGGAGCCGGGTTGCGTACAGCGATGGTGAGGCCGTCGCCCGGGGCCCCGGCGACCGTGACGGCGACCTCCGTGCCGGGGGCATGCTTGCGGGCGTTGGTCAGGCCTTCCTGGGCGATGCGGTAGGCGGTGCGGCCCACCGAGGCGGGGACGCCGGCGGCGTCGGTGACGTGCTGGTCGAGCGTGACCTTCATGCCGGCCTCGCGGGACTCGGCGACCAGTGCCTCCAGCGCGGCGAGCGTGGGCTGCGGCCGGCCCGCGTCGTCGGCGTCGCCCGTGCGCAGGACGCCGATGATCTCCCGCAGGTCCTGTAGGGCCTCGTGGGCGCTCTCCCGGATGACGCCGGCGGCCCGCGCGATCTCCTCGCCGGGGGCGTCGGGGCGGAACTCCAGTGCCCCGGCGTGCACGCTGAGCAGGGTGAGCCGGTGCGCGAGCACGTCGTGCATCTCTCGTGCGATGGCCTCGCGGGCGAGCCGCTGCGCCTGCTCGGCGCGCAGCCTCGCCTCCGACTCGGCGCGCCGCGCGCGTTCCCGCAGGCTGAGCAGCAACTGCCGCTTGGAGCGCACGAACATGCCCCAGCCGACGACGGCGACGACGAGCACGTAGATGAAGGCGACGGCGGCGGGATAGGACAGGTCGGCGTCGGGCCGTACCCAGTAGTACAGCGGGATGATCGCGAGCTCGGCCGCACCCACCCAGGCCACGTACCGGAAGGGCCGGTGCACGGCCAGGGTGAACAGGGCGATGAGGTAGGCGCCGCCGGCCGTGTCGGAGACGAAGTTGACCGCGGTCAGGGCGATGGCGAGGGCGACGGGCCAGCGGCGCCGCAGCCACACGGCCGCGCAGGCCGGCACGCCGAGGATCTGGTCGGCGACGGCCAGCGCGTGCGGCACGTGCGGGTTGTCGCCCACCGACTGGGCGGCGGTCAGCCCGATGACGACGGCCAGCGCGAAGCAGGAGAAGTCGACGACCCAGTCGCGCGCGGTGCGCCGGAACCGTCCGGCGCGTCCGGTGACCGGGTCCAGCTCATGGGTCAGGGCGGACGGCAGCCACCACCGCCGGCCGGGCAGGACCGGCACCTGCGCCGCTCCGTCGTCCTTCGCAGTCCACTTCACGAGCGACCAATCTACGGAGCGCGAGGGGGCCGCACCCGCCGGTGCGGGCGATCGTCGACCGAAGTCGCCCGGGCGCCGACTTTGGTCGCAGGCGCCGCCGCCACCCCGCCACCCGGGTCGCGCGCGCCTCGACGCGTGGCCGATGCGGGTGGGGGGTGCGGGTGGGGGATGCGCGGAGACGTTGCTCGAGACAGCGGAGTGAGGCGGACCGTGCCGCAGGCTCGGCGGCACGTTCGGGCCACAGGCCCCGGGACCCAGGCTGCTGCCGGGCCCCGGTACGCCGGCCCTCGGACTGCGGCCGGGCCCCGGGGCCGCCGACTCTTCGCCTCCGACCGGCCCCGGGCCGCCGGTTTCACGCCTCCGGCCGGCCCCGGGCCCGGCCGCTCGGCAGCCTCAGCAGCCGAAGTCGACCAGGTCGAACGTGGCGTAGTGGTCGGCGGTGTAGTAGTCCTCCTGCTGCTGCTCACCGGTGACGATGCGGCGGGCGCCGCGGGTGGGTGAGCCGGGCGTGATCACCGTGTACTCGTGGTAGTAGCCGCTCGTCCGGCTCGGCAGGACTCCTTCCCTGTTCTGGAAGACGACGCCGTCCTGGTCGTACGGGAAGGGGCCGCCCTGTTCGATCAGGTTCAGCGTGTCGTGTGCCTGGGAGGGCAGATCGCTGTAGCAGATGCTGCCGACGGACGCGGCGGCGGCGCCGGCCGGGGTGGCGGAGACGGTGCCGCCCATGAGGAGGGCGGACAGGACTGCGGCTGCGGCGCCGAGCCGCGAGATGCGTGGGGGGAATCTCATGGCGGCATGATGACGCGCGTAGACGCTGGCATGTCAATGACAATCACGGAGTCTCCGCCTTTCCCTCCCGGGTGTTCGCGCGCCGTTAACTCGACTCGATGTCCGTTGCCCGCCGGTCATCGCGGCGCGAGGGCGCTGGGATGAAGGCATGACACAGAACACGACTCTTCACGGGAAGGCGGCCCTCGTCACCGGTGGCAGCCGGGGCATCGGGGCGGCGACGGCACTGCGGCTGGCGCGCGAGGGCGCGGACGTGGCGCTGACCTACGTCCAGGGAAAGCAGGCCGCCGAGGACGTCGTACGGGCCGTCGAGGCGCTGGGGCGGCGGGCGGTGGCGCTGCGGGCGGACGCGGCGGACGCGGACGAGGCGGCGGGCGCCGTGGGCCGGGCCGCCGACGCGCTGGGCGGCCTGGACGTGCTGGTGAACAACGTGGGGGTGGGCGTGCTCGGCCCGCTGGAGAGCCTGCCGGTCACGGAGGTGGACCGGGTGCTCGCCGTGAACGTGCGCGGGGTGTTCCTCGCCTCACAGGCGGCGGCCGCGCGGATGTCCGACGGCGGGCGGATCGTCACCATCGGCACGTGCATGGTCCGGCGGGTGCCGGGGCCCGGCGGCACGCTGTACGCCATGAGCAAGGCGGCCCTGGTGGGGCTGACGAAGGCACTGGCGCGGGAGCTGGGGCCGCGCGGGATCACGGCGAACATCGTGCACCCCGGCCCGATCGACACCGACATGAACCCCGCCGACGGGCCGTACGCGGACGGCCAGGCCGCGATGACGGCCCTCGGCCGTTTCGGGCGGGCCGAGGAGGTGGCCGTCACGGTGGCCCACCTCGCGGGCGCCGCGTACGTCACGGGCGCGGAGTTCACGGTGGACGGCGGCCACTCGGCTTGACCGAACGCCCCGCGGCGGACGGGTGCACGCGCGTGGGGCGCACCGGTGCTGTCAGGCCGGTGCGCCCCACGGGTCCTTCGGGGGCTGCGGGTCAGCCGCCCAGTTCCTGGTGGCGGGCCGCCAGGCGGGTCGCGCCGGCCTCGGTCAGCGAACCGAACAGGCGCAGGCGGGAGATGCCGCCGTCGGGGAAGATGTCCACGCGCGCGTGGGTGCCGACGGCCGGTTCCGGCAGGACGAAGCGGTGGTTGGTGTCGGGCTGCATCCGGGTGCGCGGGAGGATCTCCACCCACTCGCCGTCCTCGCCGTCCTTGACGGAGACCGACGCCCAGCCGGCGCTGTTGCCCTTGAGGTAGGCGGTGTCGATCTCGATGGCGCGGATCTCGGACTGGGCGACGAGCTGGTAGCGGATCCAGTCGTTGCCCTGGTCGCGCCGGCGGCGGGTCTCCCAGCCGTCGTCCATCTTGCGGGAGCGGCCCGGCTGGATGGTGTTGGTGGCCGGCGAGTAGAAGAGGTTGGAGGCGTCCTCGACCCGGCCGCCGTTCTCCAGGGCGACCACGTCGAAGGTGCCGAGCACCCCGAGCCACTTCGGGTCCGGTACGACCTCGCCGTACACCCGCAGGCGCGCGATGCCGCCGTCGGGGTGCTGCTTGAGGCGCAGGTGCGTGAAGCGCTGCTCGACGTCGACCGCGAACCCGTTGGCCGCGTGGCCGCCGACCGCGGTGCGCGGGACGAGCGTCGTCCACTTCACGTCGTCGGCGAGCAGCTCCTCGGGCGACGGCGAGCCCGGTACGGAGGTGGCCTCGAGGGAGACGGCCTGCGGGTAGTTGCCGCGGAAGTGGGCGGTGTCGACGACGACGCCACGGACCACGCCGGGGGCGCCGAGGCGGATCAGCGCCCAGTCGTGGTCGTCCTCGGTCGGCCACGGGTGCGCGGCGGAGGCACCGCGCCGGCGGCGGGTCTCCCAGCCGTCCATGACCTTGCCCTTGTGCCCGAAGTGCTCGGGGTCGAACTCCGCGGCCTCGGGGACCAGCAGGTTCTCGCGCTGGGCGAAGAACTCGTCGTTGGCGGCGATGACACCGGCGCCGAGCTGCCGGTCGGCGAGGTTGGCGTGGTGGGTGAAGGGGAAGTCGGCGGTGCGGTAGTCCGCGTACGGGTCGCCGCCGGAGTAGGGGTTCGCGTCGCCGGTGAAGCTGGGTATCGCCGTCACGGTGATCGGTTCCTGCCTTTCGGTTCTACAAGTCGCTACGGGGGTGGGAGTGGGCGACGGGGCTCCTTCGGTCAGGCGGACCGGTTGAGCAGACGGCCCTTGGGCTCGGTGAACTCGCCGTCGGCGACGATCCGCTCGCCGCGCAGCCAGGTCGACCTGACCACGCCGTACAGGGTGCGGCCGGCGTAGGCGGTGACGCGGTTGCGGTGCTGGAGAGCGGCCGGGTCGACGGTGAAGGTGTCGTCGGGGGCGAGGACGGCGAAGTCGGCGTCGCGGCCGACCTCGATGGCGCCCTTGGAGCCGAGGCCGACCAGGGCGGCCGTACGCGCCGACATCCAGCGGACGACGTCCTCGAGGCCGTGGCCGCGCTCGCGGGCGGCGGTCCACACGGCGGACAGGCTGAGCTGGAGGCCGGAGATGCCGCCCCAGGCGGTGGCGAAGTCGTCGGTCTTGAGGTCGGCGGTGGAGGGCGAGTGGTCGGTGACGACGCAGTCGATCGTGCCGTCGGCGAGCGCCTCCCACAGCAGGTCCTGGTTGGCGGCCTCACGGATGGGCGGGCAGCACTTGAACTCGCTGGCGCCGTCCGGGACCTCCTCGGCGGTGAGGGCCAGGTAGTGCGGGCAGGTCTCGACGGTGATCGCCACGCCCTCCGCCTTGGCGGCGCGGATCAGCGGCAGCGCGTCACTGGAGGAAAGGTGCAGCACGTGCACGCGCGCGTTCAGACGCTTGGCCTGCGCGATGAGGTTCGCGATGGCGGTGTCCTCGGCGTCGCGCGGGCGGGAGGCGAGGAAGTCCGTGTACTTGGGGCCGCCGTGCTGCGGGGCGGCGGCGAGGTGGTGCGGGTCCTCGGCGTGCACGATCAGCAGGCCGTTGAAGCCGGCGATCTCGGCCATGGACTGGGCGAGCTGCTCCTGGTCGAGGTGGGGGAACTCGTCCACGCCGGACGGCGACAGGAAGCACTTGAAGCCGAAGACGCCGGCGTCGTGCAGCGGGCGCAGGTCCTTGACGTTGTCCGGCAGGGCGCCGCCCCAGAAGCCGACGTCGATGTGCGCCTTGGCGCGGGCGACGTCCTGCTTGACGCGCAGGTTGTCGACCGTGGTGGTGGGCGGCAGGGAGTTGAGCGGCATGTCGATCAGGGTCGTGATGCCACCGGCCGCGGCGGCGCGGGTGGCGGTCCAGAAGCCCTCCCACTCGGTGCGGCCCGGGTCGTTGACGTGCACGTGCGTGTCGACCAGGCCGGGCAGCAGGACGTCGTCGCCGAAGTCCTCCACGCGGGCCGTGGCCGGTACCTGCGCGTCGTAGTCGAGTACGGCGGTGATCGTGCCGTCGGCGACCACGACGGACGCGGGCCGCGTCCCCTCGGGAGTGATGACGCGCCTCGAACGCAGGACCAGTTCAGCGTCGGACACCCGGACCCCTCTCTCTGCCGCCGTGGGCCGCCTCGAAGGCCTCAGCGGCCTCCGCGCGTCTTCCACACAGCGGAATTTCAACGAACTGTTGAAGCTACTTCGGGAGTCTTCACTCCCGTCTTCGCGTCGTCAAGGGCACACTCATCCACAGTGCACCCGATCCGCCCACCCTGGACGTTTCCACAAAGCGGAATTAGAATTCCGTCAGATAGAACGTAGCTACGCACAAGCGGGGAGTCAACCGACTGCCGGGTAGGCTGCTGCCTCTTCAGTCAGTCCCGAAAGGAACGCGCCGTGCCGACGTCCAGCGCCAGCACCACCGACTCCGCCAAACCCGCCGCCACGGGGGGTGTCCAGTCCCTGGAGCGCGCCTTCGACCTGCTGGAGCGCATGGCGGACGCCGGTGGCGAGGTCGGCCTCAGCGAGCTGTCCGCGAGCAGCGGACTGCCCCTGCCGACCATCCACCGTCTGATGCGCACGCTGGTCGCGTGCGGTTACGTCCGCCAGCAGACCAACCGGCGCTACGCCCTCGGCCCGCGCCTGATCCGCCTCGGCGAGTCCGCCGCGCGCCTGCTCGGCACCTGGGCGCGGCCGTATCTCGCGCGCCTGGTGGAGGAGACCGGCGAGACGGCGAACATGGCGCTGCTGGACGGCGACGAGATCGTGTACGTGGCGCAGGTGCCGTCCAAGCACTCGATGCGGATGTTCACCGAGGTCGGCCGCCGGGTGCTGCCGCACTCCACGGGCGTGGGCAAGGCGCTGCTCGCCGGCTACCCGCCGGAGGAGGTGCGGGCCCTGCTGTACCGCACGGGGATGCCGGCGGCGACGGACAAGACGATCACCACGCCGGACGACTTCCTGGCCTCCCTGGAGGAGGTGCGCCGGCTCGGCTACGCGGTCGACGACAGCGAGCAGGAGATCGGCGTCCGCTGCCTGGCGGTCTCGGTACCGAACTCCCCCACGGCGGCGGCCATCTCGATCTCGGGCCCGGCGGGCCGCGTCACGGAAGCCGCCACGGAAAAGATCGTCCCGATCCTCCAGCAGGTGGCCGAGGAACTCTCCGAGGCCCTGACCAGCTCGGGCACCAACGGCGCCTGACCCCTGCCGGGGGCTCACGGAAGGATTGCGCCGCCCAGCCCCTGCCGGGGGGACTCACGGCAGGGCCACGCCCCCCGCCGGGGGGGAGCGCCGATGCCGCCCGGATGCGCCAGGCGACCTGACCCGCGACGGGGGCGCCGGGGCCGCCCACCACGGGCGCCGAGCGGGGCGGCAAGGACCGCCCGGCGAGACACGGGGCGCGGAGTCGGTGGCGCCGGCCGCCGCCGTAGACGCGGAGAGCGGCAGAGGCCGCCGCCGTAGACGCAGGAGGCGCCCCGCGCCCCGAGGCGCCCCGCAGGCGGCCTCACGCTCCCGTGGACGCCGTAGGCAGACGCGCCCCGCCGGGGCAGGCGCCCGCCCCCGTCGGGTGGACGGCTCCGCGCCCGTGCCGTTGATCCCGTTCGCCGCCGGCAGGCGAAGGTCAGGATTCGAGAAGCGCCGGCGACCCGGTTCCCCGTAGCGTGAACGGCACGGGTACCCGTGGGGCGTCGGTCGGGCGGCAGGCGCCGGGGGTGCCCGTGATCGAGGGTCCGAACGGATGGAGATGCCATGACCAAGGGCACGGGGACCGGCCACGCCGCCGACAGCCATGACCTGATCCGCGTGCACGGCGCGCGCGAGAACAACCTCAAGGACATCAGCGTCGAGCTCCCCAAGCGCCGGCTGACGGTGTTCACCGGCGTCTCCGGCTCGGGCAAGAGCTCCCTGGTGTTCGACACGATCGCCGCCGAGTCGCAGCGGATGATCAACGAGACCTACAGCGCCTTCGTGCAGGGCTTCATGCCCACCCTCGCCCGCCCCGACGTCGACGTGCTGGACGGCCTGACCACCGCGATCACCGTCGACCAGCAGCGCATGGGCGCCGACCCGCGCTCCACCGTCGGCACCGCCACCGACGCCAACGCGATGCTGCGCATCCTCTTCAGCCGTCTCGGCAAGCCGCACCTCGGCTCCCCCAAGGCGTTCTCCTTCAACGTCGCCTCGATCAGCGGGGCCGGCGCGGTCACCGTGCAGCGCGGCGGGCAGACCGTGAAGGAGCGCCGCCAGTTCAGCATCACCGGCGGCATGTGTCCCCGCTGCGAGGGCCGCGGCTCGGTCACCGACATCGACCTCACGCAGCTCTACGACGACAGCAAGTCCCTGAGCGAGGGCGCGCTGACGGTCCCCGGCTACAAGTCCGGCGGCTGGAACCACCGCCTCTACACCGAGTCCGGTCTCTACGACGCGGACAAGCCGATCCGGAAGTTCACCAAGCGGGAACTGCAGGACTTCCTGTACCGCGAGCCGACCCGGATGAAGATCGCCGGCATCAACATGACCTACGAGGGTCTGGTCCCGCGCATCCAGAAGTCGATGCTCGCCAAGGACAAGGAGGCGATGCAGCCGCACATCCGGGAGTTCGTGGAGCGGGCGGTCACCTTCACGACCTGCCCCGAGTGCGAGGGCACCCGCCTCAACGAGGGCGCCCGGTCATCGAAGATCAAGGGCCTGAGCATCGCTGACGTCTGCGCGATGCAGATCAGCGACCTGGCCGCATGGGTGCGCAAGCTGGACGAGCCCTCCGTGGCACCGCTGCTCGCCTCCCTGCGCGACACCCTCGACGCCTTCGTGGAGATCGGCCTCGGCTATCTCTCCCTCGACCGCCCGGCAGGCACGCTCTCCGGCGGCGAGGCGCAGCGCGTGAAGATGATCCGCCACCTCGGCTCGTCCCTCACCGACGTGACGTACGTCTTCGACGAGCCCAGCATCGGCCTGCACCCGCACGACATCCAGCGCATGAACGACCTGCTGCTCCAGCTGCGGGACAAGGGCAACACGGTCCTCGTCGTGGAGCACAAGCCGGAGCTGATCGCGATCGCCGACCACGTCGTCGACCTCGGTCCCGGGGCCGGCACGGCGGGCGGCACGGTCTGCTTCGAGGGCACGGTGCAGGACCTGCGGGCCAGCGGCACCCTCACCGGACGCCACCTGGACGACCGGGCCCGTGTGAAGGAGACGGTCCGCACGCCCACCGGGAAGCTGGCGATCCGGGACGCCACCACGCACAACCTGCGGTCCGTGGACGTCGACATCCCGCTCGGCGTCCTGGTCGTGGTCACCGGTGTCGCCGGTTCCGGCAAGAGCTCGCTCGTGCACGGGTCGATGCCGGCCGACGCCGGTGTGGTGTCCATCGACCAGACCCCGATCCGCGGCTCACGGCGCAGCAACCCGGCGACGTACACCGGCCTGCTGGAGCCGATCCGCAAGGCGTTCGCCAAGGCCAACGGCGTCAAGCCGGCGCTGTTCAGCGCGAACTCCGAGGGTGCCTGCCCCACCTGCAACGGCGCCGGCGTCGTCTACACCGACCTGGCGATGATGGCCGGGGTCGCCACGACCTGCGAGGAGTGCGAGGGCAAGCGCTTCGAGGCGTCGGTGCTGGAGTACAAGCTCGGCGGCCGCGACATCAGCGAGGTGCTGGCGATGCCGGTGGCCGAGGCGGAGGAGTTCTTCGCCGACGGGGAGGCGCGTACGCCGGCCGCGCACAAGATCCTGGACCGGCTGTCCGACGTCGGGCTCGGCTACCTCACGCTCGGCCAGCCGCTCACCACGCTGTCGGGCGGTGAGCGGCAGCGGCTGAAGCTGGCGACGCAGATGGGCGACAAGGGCGGCGTCTACGTCCTGGACGAGCCGACGACGGGGCTGCACCTGGCCGACGTCGAGCAGTTGCTCGGGCTGCTCGACCGGCTGGTCGACTCCGGGAAGTCGGTCGTCGTGGTCGAGCACCATCAGGCCGTCATGGCCCACGCGGACTGGATCATCGACCTGGGGCCGGGCGCGGGACACGACGGGGGGCGGATCGTCTTCGAGGGCACGCCGGCGGAGCTGATCGCGGCGAGGTCGACGCTGACGGGGGAGCATCTCGCGGCGTACGTCGGCCGGTAGGCGCCGTACGCCGGCGGTCGCGCGCCTTCGCGTGTGCCGGCGTCGCATGTCGGGTGCGGGCGGACTGTGGCTGGTCGCGCAGTTCCCCGCGCCCCTTTCGGGGCGCTGTCGTGCCCGGGGGTTCGAGTCAGCCTGGTTCGCTGAACGCCTCCACCGCCGCGCGGACCTCCCTCAGGGCCGCCGACAGTGCGCTCACCGAGCCGATCGCTCCGGCTATCAGCAGCAGGGAGCGGTGCAGCGGGGCCGGCTCGGGGGTGCCCCGGGCGGCCATGGCCGTCAGTGCGGCCAGCTCTTCCTCGGCTATGTCCCGGTCCCGTAACTCGGCCCGGTACGCGGCCAGTTCGCGGTGCAGTCGGGATGCCGCCGCGCGCAGTCGGCTCGCGCGCAGGTCCCCTTCGCCGCCGGTGACCGGCAGGTGCTGAACACTCCGCAACACAGCCCTCCCCCTCGCACTCCGTCGTGCGATCTCCCTGAGCCGTCCGGCCCGCGCCGGTGCGGTGAGCCGGGGCGGGGGAGACAGTAAACGACACCTCGACCGCGCCGCGCCAGTCCGCTGCGTCATCGAGTTGCTGCACAGCGTGAACCCGTGGCCCGCTCCGGTGGGGTATGCAGGGCGTATGACGACACCTCGCCCCACAGGCACCGCCCGTCCCACCGACGCCGTCGCCGGGCTGCTGCTCGCCGCCGGGGGTGGCCGGCGGCTCGGCGGGCGCCCCAAGGCGCTGCTGGAGCACCGGGGCCGCCCGCTGGTGGAGTACGCCGCCGGGGTCCTGCGGGCGGCCGGATGCGCGCGCGTGCACGTGGTGCTGGGGGCGGGTGCCGACGCCGTACGGGAGCGGGCGCGGCTTGCGGGGTGTGTGCTCGTGGAGAACCCGGACTGGGAGCAGGGGATGGGGTCCTCGCTGCGGGCCGGGCTCGCCTCGCTGGCCGGGACCGGGGCGCGGGCGGCCCTCGTGTCGCTCGTGGACCAGCCGGGGATCGGGCCGGAGGCCGTCGCACGGGTGCTCGGCGCCTACGTGGACGAGCAGACCCTCGCGTCGGCCGCGTACGACGGCGTGCGCGGGCATCCGGTTCTGCTGGGCGCGGCCCACTGGGCGGGCGTCGCGGCGACTGCCACCGGCGACCGCGGGGCACGCGCGTACCTGCGGGCACACGCGCGTGAGATACGGCTCATCGAGTGCGGGGAAGTGGCGCGGCCGTACGACATCGACACCGAGGCCGACCTGGGCCACCTTCAGTGAACGAGGTGGCACCGAGCGCCACCTTTGCTCGACTCAGAGAATCTCGACATCAACAAACCATTGAACTTCCACCATGCGATAACTACTATCCACTGTTCAGAAGCACCCGACCGCACAGCGGGTGCGAACCGCCCCATTTTCTGCCTGTAGGCACCCCGTGCCAGGGCAGAGTGGCGTTGCACGTGGTTCGCTGAAACAGCCCCCCGTAAGGAAGTGACCGCTCATGTCCGCACCAGCGCCGTCCACGCTGGCCATCGTCGACGCCGAGCCCCTGCCCCGGCAGGAAGAGGTCCTCACCGACGCGGCGCTCGCCTTCGTGGCCGAGCTGCACCAGCGGTTCACGCCGCGCCGCGCGGAACTCCTCGCCCGCCGTGCCGAGCGCCGCGCCGAGATCGCCCGCACCTCCACGCTCGACTTCCTGCCGGAGACGGCCGCCATCCGCGCGGACGACTCCTGGAAGGTCGCCCCGGCCCCGGCCGCGCTGCAGGACCGCCGTGTCGAGATCACCGGCCCGACGGACCGCAAGATGACCATCAACGCCCTGAACTCGGGCGCGAAGGTCTGGCTCGCGGACTTCGAGGACGCCTCCGCCCCCACCTGGGAGAACGTCGTCCTCGGCCAGCTCAATCTGATCGACGCCTACACCCGCAGCATCGACTTCACCGACCCGAGGTCGGGCAAGTCCTACGCGCTCAAGCCCGACGAGCAGCTCGCCACGGTCGTCATGCGGCCGCGCGGCTGGCACCTCGACGAGCGCCACCTCGTCGGCGCCGACGGCACCCCGGTCCCGGGCGCCTTCGTGGACTTCGGCCTGTACTTCTTCCACAACGCCCAGCGCCTGCTCGACCTCGGCAAGGGCCCCTACTTCTACCTCCCGAAGACGGAGTCGCACCTCGAGGCCCGCCTCTGGAACGACGTGTTCGTCTTCGCGCAGGACTACCTCGGCATCCCGCAGGGCACCATCCGCGCCACCGTCCTGATCGAGACGATCACGGCGGCGTACGAGATGGAGGAGATCCTCTACGAGCTGCGCGACCACGCCGCCGGGCTCAACGCCGGCCGCTGGGACTACCTGTTCTCCATCGTCAAGAACTTCCGTGACGGCGGCGAGAAGTTCGTCCTGCCGGACCGCAACGCGGTGACGATGACCGCCCCGTTCATGCGGGCCTACACCGAACTGCTGGTGCGCACCTGCCACAAGCGCGGCGCGCACGCGATCGGCGGCATGGCGGCGTTCATCCCCTCCCGCAGGGACGCCGAGGTCAACAAGGTCGCCTTCGAGAAGGTCCGCGCCGACAAGGACCGCGAGGCGGGCGACGGCTTCGACGGCTCCTGGGTCGCCCACCCCGACCTGGTGCCGATCGCCATGGAGTCCTTCGACAAGGTCCTCGGCGACAAGCCCAACCAGAAGGACCGTCTGCGTGAGGACGTCGACGTCAAGGCGGCCGACCTGATCGCCATCGACTCGCTGGACGCCAAGCCCACCTACGACGGTCTGGTCAACGCCGTCCAGGTCGGCATCCGCTACATCGAGGCCTGGCTGCGCGGCCTCGGCGCCGTCGCGATCTTCAACCTGATGGAGGACGCGGCCACCGCCGAGATCTCCCGCTCCCAGATCTGGCAGTGGATCAACGCCGGTGTCGTCCTGGACAACGGCGAGAAGGTCACCGCCGACCTCGCCCGCAAGGTCGCCGCCGAGGAGCTGGAGAACATCCGCGAGGAGATCGGCGACGAGGCCTTCGCCGCCGGCAACTGGCGGCAGGCGCACGACCTCCTGCTCCAGGTCTCCCTCGACGAGGACTACGCCGACTTCCTCACCCTGCCGGCGTACGAGCAGCTCAAGGGCTGACACCCGGCCCCGGCGATCCGAGCGGCCCCGGGGGGGGTGTCCCCGGGGCCGCTCGGCCCGTTCAGCCCAGATGAATTGACCAGTCCTGCTGCGCGGCCGGCTTGCCGTGCAGATCGGGCACCCGCTTCAGCCAGTCGGGGCGGCCCGCCCGGGTGCGCGCCGCCCGCCGCGCCTCGTCCGCTGCCAGCTCCTCGCGGCCGGGGAAGTCGGTGGGCAGCCACTTCCCCGAGGCCCGCACGCGCGCGTACAGGTACGCCACGTACGCCTCGCGCATCTCCTCGGGGCTCGCGAAGTCCGTCAGCCAGGCGTCCGGCACCTCGGCGACGACGGCGCGCAGCAGCTCCTCGGTGACCCGGGGCGCCAGTTCGGCGTCGGCGGCGCGCACGTCGGGGCCGTAGTGGCCGAGGGCGTGGTGGCGGAAGTCGTAGGCCTTCTCGGGGTCGGCGCCGTCCCAGCGGTGGTGGAAGACGAGTGCGGCGCCGTGGTCGATGAGCCACAGCCGCGGGCGGGCGACACCGAGGGTGGGCCACACCATCAGGTTGGAGCTGTGGACCGTGCGGTCGACGTTCGCGGTCAGCGCGTCGAGCCAGACGATCCGGCCGGCCTCCAGCGGGTCCACCGGGAACTCCTGCGCGATCTCGGGCGTGAAGTCGACCGCGCCCGGCAGATGGTCCATGCCGAGATTGATCCCGTGGGAGGCGTCGTGCAGGTCGCGCACCTCCTGGTGCGGTTCGTCCGCGGCGATCGCCGGGTCGAAGTGGACCAGCACCAGCTCGGGGAAGCGCAGTCCCAGCGCCCGGGCCAGCTCCCCCACGATCACCTCGGCGACCAGCGCCTTGCGTCCCTGCGCCGAGCCGGTGAACTTCACGACGTAGGTGCCGTCGTCGTCGGCCTCGACGACCGCGGGCACCGAACCGCCCGACCTCAGCGGGGTCACGTATCGAACAGCGGTCACGTCGCGCAGCACACCGGCCAGCCTACGGCAGGTCAGGTGGCGGCCAGCGGGTTGGGCAGCGGCAGGTAGCGGGCCGCCGCGCCGTCCGCCGCGGTCCAGCGCAGCAGCAGGTTGGTCTTGCCGGGCAAGGTGGGCGAGGCCAGCAGCGCGGCGACCTCCGGAAGGTCGTGGCGGGCCAGTTCACGGCGGGCCGCCGGCCAGGGGTCGAGGCCGGGGTGGTGCTCGGCGAGCGCGGCGGCGACCTCGGTGAGGTGGTTGACGACCAGGCAGTACACCAGCCGTTCCCACCCGGCCCGCGGTGTCACCTCGGGCAGCAGCTTCACGCCCTCGGCATCCCGGAAGAGGGCCTGGACGGGCATCCCGTCGGCGTCGACCGCGACCAGCGTGTTCTGCAGGTGCGCCTCCAGGACGACGCCGTGGTCGGCGTAGGCGGCGAGGGCGGGCGGCACCACCG
Source organism: Streptomyces sp. NPDC028635 (assembly GCF_040637635.1). NCBI lineage: Bacteria > Bacillati > Actinomycetota > Actinomycetes > Kitasatosporales > Streptomycetaceae > Streptomyces > Streptomyces sp. NPDC028635. The sequence continues at coordinate 50,636 of NZ_JBEZWX010000032.1, forward strand.
CGCGCAGGTACGCCTGCCACCAGGCCGCCGGGTCGGCCGCGGCGGCGAGCGGGTTGCCGTCGAAGCCCTCCACCAGGCCGGCCGCGAGCAGCGGGGTCGCGCCGGGCAGGACGGCCCCGCGCAGGCCGTCGCGGACGACGACGACCAGCTCCTCGACGGCGAAGCAGGCGGTGCGGTGGCCCCGGTCGCTCAGCCAGGCCGCGGGGCCGCCGAGCGCGGCGAACGCGTGCGCGGCGGCCTTGTCCGTACGGCGCAGCCCGCGCAGGTCGTGCTCCCACAGCCGGCGGATGTCGTTGGTGATCCGCACATCCAGGCTGAACTTCAGGAACAGGTCCTCCTCCGGCGCGTACACGGTGCGGATCGCGGCCGTCGGCCACACCGGGAACGCGGTCGCGCCCAGCCGGATCAGACGGCCGTCGGCGAAGGCGTCCGCGAGGGCGGACTCGGCCAGCCGGAGCTGCCAGGGATGGGCGGGCAGCAGCAGGTAGCCGGGCGGGGCCTCACCGAGCGCGTCGAGGGCACCCGTGTCGCCCTCCTCGACGACCGTGTCCGCGCGCACGCCGAGCAGGGTCAGCGGGAACCGGGCGTGCGCCTCCGGGGCGTACGGCAGCCAGGCGGCCGGCGGGCCCCCGCCCCGCGCCTTCGGGGCGGGGTGGTGGGGGTGGCCGGTGATCAGGGACTGCTCGGAGCGCAGATACGGGTCGGCGGGCGCGGTGGCGGCGGCGCGCGCGGCCAGCAGGGCGGCGACCACGTCCCGGCTGTCGGTCATCTCGGCGGGCAGATCCGGGCTGTCGAGCCCGGTGTGCCGGCGCAGTTCGTCCGCGACGAGAGCGACCAGGTCGCGGTGGTCCAGCGGGCGCCACGCGCCGTCCGCGCGGACCTCGGGACAAGCGGGCCGGCGGGTGCCGCGCACCCGCAGCAGCCGCCCGGATGCGGCCAGCCGGTGCACCCGCCAGGCGGCGTCGGCGCCCACCGGTTCGGCGACCTCGCGCAGCAGGCAGTTCAGCAGGGGCGCCGCGGCGTAGGCGTCGGCCCGGGCGGCGAGGTCGTCGCGCGGCGGGAAATCGCCCATGGTGGGAGGCAGGAGGTCCACGCGATCCACTCGTTCCCTACGGTCCTGTCGGTCGGAGACGATCAGTATCCCCGCCGTCACGGCCCGCCGTGACGCCGTCCGCGTACCCGAGGAGCCCGCCCGTGCACCGACCCGCCACCGCCGAGGCGGAGGTCGCCGCCGCACTCGCCGCCGAGCGTCCCGGCCTGGTGCCCCGGTACCGGGCCGCGCTGCCCGGCGCGCGCGCCGCCGTGCTGACCCGCCTGTGGCGCGGCCTCGGCCACGAACCGCTGCCCTGGATCACCCGCCGCGAGGAGAGCGGCGACGGCCTCACCCTGCGCCTGGCGGACGGCCGCCGGCTGCACGGCCCCGTGCCGGACGCGTACGCCACCGACGCGTACGTCGGCGCCGTACACCTCGACGGGGTGGCGTACGAGCGGCCGGAGCGGCTGATGACGGACCTGGCGGTGCCGCACGCGGCGGGGTTCGCGACCGAGCTGGGGCACAGCGTCGCCTCGCTCGCGCTGTCCCGGGCCGGGCAGGAGGGGCTTTCGCACGGGCGGCCCGCGCGGGGCTGGGAGTGGGAGCAGCGGGTCGTGGACGGGCATCCCTACCATCCCTGCTGCCGCTCGCGGCCCGGTTTCTCGGTGGCGGAGCAGCTGGCGTACGCGCCCGAGCACCGGCCGGTGGTGGAGCTGCAGCTGCTGGCGGTGCCGGCCGAGGGGTGCCTGGTGACGGGTGGCTGGCCGCAGTGGCTGCGGGACGGGGAGCGGCTGCTGCTGCCGGTGCATCCGTGGCAGGCGGAGCATGTGCTCAAGCGGACCGGTCGGGCCACGCTCGCCGCGCATCCGCTGATGGCGCTGCGTACGCTCGCGCTGCCCGGCGGCCCGCACGTGAAGACCGCGCTGAGCGCCCGGCTGACGTCCTCGGTGCGGGACATCTCGGTCGGCTCGGTGCGCATGGCGGCCTCGCTGTCGGAGTTCGGCGAGCGGCTGGCCGCGCACACGGACGGGCTGCTGCACATCACGCGGACGCTGGGCGCGGCGACGGCCCACTCCCCCGATCTGGCGGCGCAGCTGCGCGAGGCGCCGGAGGTGTACGCGGGGCCCGGTGAGGAGGTGGTGCCGGTGGCGGCTCTTCCCGGGCCGCACTCCGCCGCCTGGCTCGCGGACTTCGCCCGGCTGGCGCTGTCCGTGGGCCTGCGGCTGCTGGAGCTGGGCGCGGCGCTGGAGGCGCACGGGCAGAACCTGCTGGTGGTGCTGGGTCCGGCGGGTGAGCCGCGGCGGCTGGTCTACCGGGACCTGGCCGACATCCGGGTCAGCCCGGCCCGGCTGGCCCGCCACGGCATCGTGGTTCCCGGCGACCTCGCGGGCCGGATCGTCACGGACGACGTGACGACGCTGCGGCGCAAGCTGTTCGGCTCCCTGGTCGCGGGTGCGCTGGCCGCCACCGCGGGCAACGGCCCGGCCCTGCGGGGGGCGTTGGCGGCGGCCGTACGGGATCTGCCGCGCACCCCGGACCTGGTGGCGCTGTGTCAGGAACCGCTGCCGGTGAAGGCGCTGACGCTGATGCGGCTGACGCCCGACGTACCCGGCGACCAGTGGGCGCTGCTGCCGGCCCCACTCGCCTGACCCCCGTCGCGCCGCTCGTACCGCTCGCCTGACGGACCGTTTTGGAGCCGGGACCCGGAGATCAATAAGATCCGCCGATGATCAGAAGACAACGGCTGGCGGCGGGCGTCGGCGCCCTGCTCGCCGCGCTCGCGGCCGGGCTCGCGTGCCCGGCCGGGGCGGTCGCCGACGAGACCACCGCAAGCGCGCCGAAGGTCGACCTCGTGATCGACGTCAGCGGATCGATGCGGACGCGGGACATCGACGGGCAGTCGCGCATGTCGGCGGCCAAGCAGGCGTTCAACGAGGTGCTGGACGCGACACCCGAGGAGGTGCAGCTCGGCATCCGCACGCTCGGCGCCACCTACCCGGGCGACGACCGGCAGACCGGCTGCAAGGACACCGCGCAGCTGTACAAGGTCGGCCCGCTGGACCGCACCGAGGCCAAGACGGCGGTGGCCACGCTCAACCCGACCGGCTGGACGCCGATCGGTCCGGCCCTGCTCAAGGCAGCCGGGGACCTCGACGGCGGTACCGGTTCCAAGCGGATCGTGCTGATCAGCGACGGCGAGGACACCTGCGCCCCGCTCGATCCGTGCGAGGTGGCCCGCGAGATAGCCGCCAAGGGCATCGGCCTGACCATCGACACCCTCGGCCTGGTGCCGAACGTGAAGATGCGCCGGCAGCTCAGCTGCATCGCCGAGGCCACCGGCGGCACCTACACGTCGGTGGAACACACCGGCGAACTCGCCGACAAGGTGAACCAGTTGGTGGACCGGGCGGCCGACCCGGTGGTCACGCCGGTCGCCACCGACGGCGCGTCCTCATGCACCAAGGCGCCGACGCTGAACTCGGGCCTGTACACCGACCGCGAGGAGTTCGGTCAGCAGCGCTGGTACCGGGTGGACGTCAAGCCCGGCCAGGAGCTGCGCGCCTCGGTGAGCGTGGCCGCGGACCGCTCGATGCACCCGGACTACGGTGTGCTGCTGCGCGCGGTCACCGTGCACGGCCGGGAGATCGTGCGCGGTGAGGCGGCCGGCACCGGCCGCACCGACGTGATCTCGACCGGTCTGCGCTACCCGAAGGCCGACAGCGACGACGACGACGCCCCGGCGGAGACGGTGTGCCTCGCGGTGACCAACTCCTTCTCGGCGGCGCCCGGCGTGAAGGCCACGCCCGGCATGCCGCTGGAGCTGACCGTGGACGTGGTCGACGGTCCGTCGCAGGCGGACGACGTGGCGTCCTTCGGTCTCGGGCGCGGCTGGTGGCTGCTCGGTCTGCTGGTGCTGATCGGCTTCCTCGCGGGTGTGGTGTGGGGCTGGCTGTCGCGCTGGCGTGTCGCGGTGTGGAGGACGAACTGATGAGGATCACCACCGCGCTGGGCGCGGCACTGCTCACGCTCGGCCTCGCCGCCGCCCCCGCCGCGGCCGACTCCTCGCCGTCGCCGAGCCCGTCCGGGTCGAGCGCGGCACCGGCGTCGGCGGGCACCTCGTTCCGTACGGCGACGGAGGTGGAGCAGGGACAGACGGCCACCGCGAGCGCCTCCACGGGTGACTACCTGTACTGGTCGTTCCCGGCGGACGCGAAGCAGCGGCCCACCGTGAAGGCGACGGTGAAGCTGCCGCAGACGCACACGACGCAGACCTGGCAGGTCGACGTGTACGACGGCCTCAGGCGCCGTCAGGCCTGCCAGTACGGCGCGCAGACCCGCACGGCGGACGCGGGGACCTCCTCGCTGGAGCTGACCTGCGTGCTGCGCACCGTGCGCGCCTGGTCGGAGCCGTGGGCGAACGACCCGCTGCCGGGCACGTACTACGTCCGGCTGACGGCGGTCGGCGTGCAGACGGCCGACCTCGGGCAGCCGGTGGACGCCGAACTGCGGGTGGAGTCGAAGGACATCGGCGGTGCGGCGGCCGTGGACGGGTGGCTGGCCGAGCCGCTGGTGCCGGGCGTCGCCGTCACGAAGCAGCAGGACAAGGACGGCAAGGACGACTCGAAGAAGGCAGCCGTGCTGGCGAGCGTCGAGCCGGACGGCGGCTGGTCGTCCGGCTGGTGGTCGGACCGCTGGGTGTGGACCGCGATCGGCGGTGTCCTGGCCGCGCTCGCGGGCGTCGGCGGCTACGCGCTGACGCGTGGCCGGGGTCGCCCGTCCCATGTGCCGCCGAACGTCTGACGAACCGCTGACCGGGCCCGCCGCACGCGCTATGCGGCGGGCCCTTCGCGCAGCTGCCCGGCGAGGGCGCCGTCGCCGGTCACCTCGACGCGCCCGCCGCGGATCGCGTCGGCGAGGCTCGTCTCACCCCGGGAGAGCGCCGCGCAGGTGTGCGCGTCCATCACGAGCCGGGCGTCGGGTTCGCGGGGTGCGGCGCCGTCGCCGTAGACCGGGCCCTCCCCGGCTCCGGCGTGCAGATGGAACACGCCTTCCTCGAGGCGCACTTCGACCAGTCCCTCGCCGTCGATGGCGCGCAGCAGCGGCAGGGCGAACCAGTGGGCGCGGACGGCGTCGGTGGGCCGCCGCTCCCCCAGTTCGGCCTCCCCCCAGGCGCCGAGGGCCTGCAGCACGGGGAGCAGCCGGTTTCCGCGCGCGGTCAGTTCGTAGACGAAGGCGGCGCCCGGCGGGGGCAGCCGGCGCCGGGTGGTGAGGCCGCCCTGCTCCATGTCCTTCAGCCGTGAGGCGAGCACGTCCGTGCTGACGCCCGGCAGGTCGGCGTGCAGGTCGGTGTAGCGGCGCGGTCCGGCGAGCAGCTCCCGGACGATCAGCAGGGTCCAGCGGTCGCCGACGAGGTCGAGGGCGCGGGCGGCGGAGCAGTACTGGTCGTAACTACGGCGCGTGCGGGGTGACATGCGACGCAGTCTAGACGGCTTGTTGGACTTTCCAAGCTCCCACTTGGTAAAACCAAGCAACACGAGTTTCCGGAGGGGCGCATGGAGTTCCGGCAGTCGAACAAGCTCAGCGAGGTCTGTTACGAGATCCGCGGGCCGGTGATCGAGCACGCGAACGCGCTGGAGGAGGCCGGGCACAGCGTGCTGCGGCTGAACACCGGCAACCCGGCCCTCTTCGGCTTCGAGGCGCCGGAGGAGATCCTCCAGGACATGATCCGGATGCTGCCGCAGGCGCACGGCTACACCGACTCGCGCGGCGTCCTCTCCGCCCGCCGCGCGGTCGCCCAGCGCTACCAGACCCTCGGCCTGGAGGTCGACGTCGACGACGTGTTCCTCGGCAACGGCGTGAGCGAGCTGGTCTCCATGGCCGTGCAGGCGCTGGTCGAGGACGGCGACGAGATCCTCATCCCCGCCCCGGACTTCCCGCTGTGGACGGCCGTGACGACGCTCGCGGGCGGCAAGGCGGTCCACTACCTGTGCGACGAGCAGGCCGAGTGGTACCCGGACCTCGCCGACATGGAGGCGAAGATCACCGACCGCACCAAGGCGGTCGTCCTGATCAACCCCAACAACCCCACCGGCGCCGTCTACCCGAAGGAGATCGTCGAGGGCGTCCTCGGCCTCGCCCGCCGGCACGGCCTGATGGTCTTCGCCGACGAGATCTACGACCAGATCCTCTACGACGACGCCGTGCACCACTCGGCCGCCGCGCTCGCCCCCGACCTGGTCGTCCTCACCTTCTGCGGCCTGTCCAAGACCTACCGCGTGGCCGGCTTCCGCTCCGGCTGGCTCGTGGTCACGGGCCCCCGGCAGCACGCGAAGGACTACCTCGAGGGCCTGACCATGCTGGCCTCCATGCGCCTGTGCGCCAACGCGCCCGCCCAGTACGCCATCCAGGCCGCGCTCGGCGGCCGGCAGTCCATCCGCGAGCTGACCGCGCCCGGCGGCCGGCTGCGGGAGCAGCGGGACGTGGCGTGGGAGAAGCTGAACGAGATCCCGGGCGTGTCGTGCGTGAAGCCCAAGGGCGCGCTGTACGCCTTCGCGCGGCTGGACCCCAAGGTCCACAAGATCCACGACGACGAGAAGTTCGTCCTCGACCTGCTGCTGCGCGAGAAGATCCAGGTCGTCCAGGGCACCGGCTTCAACTGGCCCGCCCCCGACCACTTCCGGATCCTGACCCTGCCGCACGCGGAGGACCTGGAGGCGGCGATCGGCCGGATCGGGCGGTTCCTGAGCGGGTACCGGCAGTAGCGGGCGCCTCCCGTGCGCGCCGGAGCCCGACGGCCGCGACGGCGCGCGAGCGGCGGACCGGGCCCGTAGCCTGTGAGGCGTGGGTGATCTCTTTCTGGTCCGGCACGGGGAGACCGAATGGTCGCGGTCCGGCCGGCACACCGGCTCCACGGACGTCCCGCTGACCGAGCGGGGGCGCGAGGAGGCACGGCGGCTGATGCCGCTGATCCGCTCGCACCGGATCGGGGCCGCGTTCGTCAGCCCCCTGCAGCGGGCGCGCGAGACGGCCGAGCTGATCGGGGTGCGCGACGCGCGCGTGGACGCCGATCTGCGCGAATGGGACTACGGCGGGTACGAGGGCATCACCACCGTGGAGATCCAGCGCGAGCGGCCGGGGTGGTTCCTGTTCACGGACGGGGTGGCGCCGGGGCCGCCGGACCACCCCGGGGAGTCTCCCGAGGACGTCGGGGAGCGCGCCGACCGGATGCTCGGGAAGGTGGACGCCGCCCTCAACAACACCGAGGGCATCGTCCTGCTCGTCGCCCACGGGCACTTCCTGCGGGTGCTGACCGCCCGTCGGCTGGGGCTGCCGCCCCAGCACGGGGCGCTGTTCCAGCTGGCCACCGGCACCCTGTGCCGGCTGGGCACCGAGCACGGGCGGCCGGTGATCGCCGGCTGGAATGTCAGACCCCCGGCGTAGCCTGCGAAGCGGCTGACATCCCGGCCACGGGAGCCGCGCAGGAAGGAGTACGCCGTGACCCGACCGCCCACCGCCGCTCAGCGGCGTGTCATCGACGCCGCCGACCCCGTCACCGGGCGGCTGCGGGGCACTGAGGCGCAGCTCGCGACGCTGGTCAGGCAGGGGCTGGCCTTCCGGCATCCGCGGCCGCCGCACGATCACTTCCTGACGCCGGCCGGGCACCGGATACGTCGGGCGCCGGTCACCGCGCCGCCCGAGCCGACTCCCGCGCAGCCCGCGACCGGTGTGTTCAGCGCGCGGCCGGGCGGTGAGGACGAGCCGCCGGACACCGGTCCGGCCCGGGCGCGTGAGGTGCACAGCGCCTGGCAGGGGCTGCTGGAGCTGCGCCGGATGACCAATCCGGACGGGGCCGTGGACCGCCCGTGCGGCTGGGAGCGCACGCATCTCGTGCAGGCCGCGGCGCTCGCCCTGGAGGCGGCGGGGCAGCGGCCGGCCGGGGGCGGGCAGGACGGGTACCGGGTGCGGGCGACGGCGCAGCCGGAGGCGGTCGCCGTGCACGCGGACGCCCCGGACGCCCTCGGCGGCTGCGCGGCCGCGCTGGAGGAGGCCGGCTGGCAGGCCGGCGAGTACACCGAGCCCCGCACCCGGGCCCGGTATCTGCTCGCTTCCCCGCGCCGGGTGTGAGGAGTCCCCGCGTCCGGGGTGCGGGGCGTGCCAGGATCGGTGGGCAGTGCGAGGAAGGCGAAGGGGAAGTGATGAGCGAGCCGTTCTCCGTCCGGATCAGCGTCCGCGGATACGAGACCGACGTACAGGGACACCTGAACCAGAGCGTGTACCTCCAATACGCGGAGCACGCGCGCTGGTCGCTGCTCCAGGCGGCCGGGATCACCCAGGCCGGGCTGATCGCCACGGGCGTCGGACCGGTCGCCCTGGAGACCACCATCCGCTACCGGCGGGAGCTGCTCGCGGGGGACGAGGTCGATGTGACGTGTGCCTTCGAGTGGGGCGGCGGCAAGACCTTCCGCATACAGCAGACGATCCTCAAGACGGACGGCACGATCGCCGCCGAGATCACGGCGGTCGGGGGGCTGCTGGACCTGAAGGCCCGCCGCCTGGTGGCGGACCCGCAGGACCGCTTCAAGCAACTGGCCGACCACCCGGGCCTGTTCGGCCTGTGACACCGGGCCTCGTCACGTTCCGGCGAACGCCTCCCGGCCCTCGTGCGCCCGGTGCCGGAACGGCGGCGCCGGCCTGCCGAGCACCTCGGCGACGTCCTCGGTGACCATGGCGGTGACCGGGACGTCACGGCCTTCCCGGATAACTCGGTGTCGGCCAGGGCGCCTTGTGCCCCTTCCGCGTCCAGCCCCTGCCCGTGTGCGGAATGCGCCGTGCAGGGCCGCCGCGTCGGGTCACGGCGACGGCCGGGGGTGACGGTTGCTGTCCGTCTCCCCCGGCCGGTCGAGCCCTCACCGCCGGTCTCAGTGGGCGGCGGCGATCTCCTCCCCCGCCTCCATGGGGTGCGTCACGTCCTGGGCCTCGCGGCTCTTGCCGAGGTGGTTGAAGAGGAGGTTGAGCACCACGGCCGTGACACAGCCCGTCGAGATGCCCGAGTCCAGGACGATCTTCGCCGTCTCGGGGAAGGAGTGGTAGAACTCCGGCGCGGTGATCGGGATGATGCCGACGGCGAGGGAGACGGCCACGATCAGGACGTTGTTGTCCCGTTCCAGGCCGGCCCGCACCAGGGTCTGGATGCCGCTCGCCGCGACCGAGCCGAACAGCACCACTCCGGCGCCGCCGAGGACCGGGCGGGGCACGACCGCGATCAGTGACGCCGCCATCGGACACAGGCCCATCAGCACCAGGAAGGCGCCACCGGTGGCGACGACGTACCGGCTGCGGATCTTCGTCATCGCGACCAGGCCGATGTTCTGTGCGAAGGCACTGCACATGAAGCCGTTGAACAGCGGGCTGAGCGCCGAGCCGAGGGTGTCGGCGCGCAGGCCGGCCGCGATGGTCTTCTCGTCGGCGGGCCGCTCGACGATCTCACCGAGCGCCAGCATGTCGGCGGTGGACTCGGTCATCGAGACGACCATCACCACGCACAGCGAGAGGATCGCGGCGAGCTGGAACTGCGGGGCGCCGAAGTGGAACGGGGTCGGGAATCCGATGACGGCGGCCTCGCCGACGGGGCTGAAGTCCGTCACGCCGAACGGTATCGCGATGAGGGTGCCGGCGATCAAGCCGAGCAGCACCGCGATCTGCTTGACGAAGCCTGTGGTGAAACGGCGCAGCAGCAGCACGATCAGCAGGGTGATGCCGGCCAGGGTGAGGTAGGTCGTCGAACCGTAGTCGTCCGCCTTGGGGTTGGGGCCCTGGGCCCAGCCGAAGGCGACCGGGAGCAGCGACACCCCGATCAGGGTGATCACGGTGCCGGTGACGACCGGCGGGAAGAAGCGCAGCGCCTTGCTGAAGATGGGAGCGGCGAGGAAGCCGAGCAGACCGGCGACGATGACCGCGCCGAAGATGATCGGCAGCGCGTCGGACTTGTCGTGGGTGGAGGCGACCACCGCGGTCATCGGGGCGACACCGGCGAAGGTGACGCCGTTGACGAAGGGCAGCCGGGCACCGATCTTCCAGATGCCGAGGGTCTGCAGGAAGGTGGCGAGGCCCGCGGTGAACAGGCAGGCACCGGTGAGGAACGTCAGCTCGGCGGCGGAGAGGCCGATGGCCGCGCCGACGATCAGGGGTGGGGCGACGACTCCGGCGTACATGGCGGCGACGTGCTGCAAGCCGCTGGTCGCCATTTTGAGTGCGGGGAGTTTTTCGTCTACGGGATGGGCGGCCACAGCTGCTCCTCCGGGCGGCTAACACGTCGTGGGGCGACGTGGATATCTGGGAGGTGGTGCGAGGTCGTGCGGGACCGTGACGGGGGGTGGCGCGGGTGAGCGGTGAGACCGTTCCGGGGCGCGCGCGTTCACGCGCGCCCCGGAGACGGCTGCCGTGGATCCCGCTCGGATCCACGGTTCCCGGCCGGGAGCCGTCCCTCTCGGCCGGAGACTTGGGGGGATCAGCCCTGGGCGCTGATCCGGGCGAGGCGCTGTGCTTCCTCGCGGGTGGAACGGGCGACGGCGTCCTCGTCGACGGTGAGCAGGCGCCCGTCCTCCACGATCTGCCGGCCGTTGACGAAGGAGGCGGTGACCGGGGCGGCCGCGCCGAAGACCAGCGCGGTCACCGGGTCCGCGATGGACGCGTGGGCGAGGGTGTCCATCCGCCACAGCACCAGGTCGGCCAGCTTGCCCGCCTCCAGCGAGCCGATCTGGTCGGCCCGGCCGAGCACCCGCGCGCCGCCGTGGGTGCCGAGGCGCAGCGCCTGGCGGGCGTTCAGCGCGGCCTCGCGGTGTGCGCCGAGGCGGTTGATCAGCAGGGCGTTGCGCAGCTCGGTGTGCAGTTCACCGGACTCGTTGGAGGCGGTGCCGTCGACGCCGAGGCCGACCGGGACGCCCGCGGCGAGCATGTCGGGGACGCGGGCGATACCGGCCGCGAGGCGGGCGTTGGACGACGGGCAGTGGGCGACGCCGGTCTTCGTCCGGGCGAACGCGGCGATGTCGGAGTCGGTCATGTGGACGCAGTGCGCCATCCACACGTCCTCACCGAGCCAGCCCGTCGACTCGAAGTAGTCGGTGGGGCCCATGCCGAACAGCTCGTGGCAGAACTTCTCCTCCTCCACCGTCTCCGAGCCGTGGGTGTGCAGCCGCACCCCGAGGCGGCGGGCCAGCTCGGCGCCCTGCCGCATGAGTTCGGTGGACACGGAGAAGGGCGAGCAGGGCGCGACGGCCACCTGGGTCATCGCGTCGAAGGAGGCGTCGTGGTGCTTGCGGACGGTGTCCTCGGTCGCCGCAAGCGCGCCGTCCAGCGTCTCCACCGCGAAGTCCGGCGGCAGCCCGCCGTCCTTGACGCTGCGGTCCATCGAGCCGCGGGCCAGCGTGAAGCGCACCCCCATCTCGGCGGCGGCCTTGACGATCGCGCCGGACAGGTCACCGGAGCCGTGCGGGAACACGTAGTGGTGGTCCATGGCGGTGGTGACACCGCCGCGGGCCATCATGGCGAGCGATCCCTGCGCGGCCGAGTAGCACATCGGCTCGTCGATGCGCGCCCACGTCGGGTACAGCGCGACCAGCCAGTCGAACAGATTGTGGTCGGTGGCCAGGCCCCTGCTGATCCACTGGTAGAAGTGGTGGTGCGTGTTGACCAGACCGGGCGTGGCGAGATGACCGCTCGCGTCGATCCGGCGCACCACGTTCCGCAGGCCCTCGGGGGCCTTGCCGGCGCCGACCGACTCGATCCTGTTCCCGGCGAGGACGAGATGCCCCGACACGTGCTCGGTGTCGTCCGCGTCCACGGTGGCGATCGCACAGTTCTCGATGACGATGCGCTGCGCTGCCGATGCTGCCATCGCGCTTCCTTGTCTTTCAGTGACGGCCCGTGGACGCAGGTGGGTCCACGGGGAGGGCACGGCAGGACCCTAGGAAGATTTGAGTGCCGGAGCGGTCTGGCTGCTCCGGGTGCCGAGATGGTGGAAGAAGAGGTTGAGCAGGACCGCGACGAGCGCGCCGGCGCTGATGCCGGAGCCGAGCACCGTCTGGGCCCAGGCGGGGAAGTCGGCGTAGAAGGTGGGGGCGGCGAGCGGGATGATGCCCGCGCCGAGCGCCACGGCCACCAGGATGATGTTGGAGCTGTCGTCCAGGCCGGCTTCCGACAGGGTGCGGATGCCGCTGACGGCGATCGAGCCGAACAGCACGATGCCCGCGCCGCCGAGGACCGGCATGGGGACCAGGGAGACGACCGCGCCGAGGACCGGGAAGGCGCCGAGGACCAGCAAGGTGGCGCCGGCGACGGCGACGACGTAGCGGCTGCGCACCCGGGTCAGCGAGACGACGCCGACGTTCTGGGCGAAGGCCGAGGTGGGGAAGCCGCCGAAGACCGGACCGAGCAGGGTGGCGATGCCGTCGGTGCGCAGGCCCCGGGTGATCGTCCTGGCGTTCGCGCGGCGGTCGCAGATCTCGCCGAGGGCGAGCATGCCGGCGCTGGACTCGGTCATCAGCACCAGCATCACGATGCACAGCGACAGGATGGCCGCGGGCTGGAACTCGGGCGTGCCGAAGGCGAACGGGGTCGGCAGCGCCGCCACGGGCGCCGACTTGAAGGCGGTGAAGTCGGCCATGCCGAAGGGGATGGCGACCAGGGTGCCGACGAGCAGGCCGAACAGCAGGGCGACCTGCTTGACGAAGCCCCTGCCGAAGCGCTGGATCAGCAGGATCACGGCGAGGGTGAAGCCGGCCAGCGCGAGGTACTTCATGGCGCCGAAGTCCGCGGCGGTCTTGTCGCCGCCCTGCGCCCAGCTGACGGGCACGGGCATCAGGGTGACACCGATGAGCGTGATGACGACGCCGGTGACCAGCGGCGGGAAGAAGCGCAGGAGCCGCCCGAAGAAGGGCCCGACGGCCAGGCAGAAGACACCGGCGACCATCACCGCGCCGTAGATCGCGGGGAGTTGGTGGCCTTTGTCGTTGGTCTCGGCGATCGCGAGGATCGGCGCGATGCCGGCGGAGGAGGCGGCGTTGACGAAGGGCAGCCGGTTGCCGACGAAGCCCTTGACGCCGATGGTCTGCAGGATGGTCGCGACGCCCGCGATGAGCAGGGACGCGGCGATCAGGCGGGTGCGGGCCGCGATGTCGAGACCGCAGGCCTGGCCGATGATGAGCGGAGGAGTGACAACGCCTGCGTACATGGCGGCGATGTGCTGGAGCGCGGCGGGGACGAGCCGCGAGAGGTGGAGCTTCTCGTCCACCGGGTGCACGGACGTGACGGCGTCCTCGGTGTGCACCGGCGGGGTGGAACAGGAGCCTTTCACCGGCTCCATTGCAGGCTGTGCCATTGTGTTCCCTCCGGTGTGGCGTGTCCCCGGGCCCGGCGGCCGGGTCCGGGGACACGCGCCCCGCGTCAGAGGTTGGTCATGTCGACCGGGATGAGCTGCTCAGCGCCGTCCCGCAGGATGGTGGCCTCGATCAGGCCGTAGGGGCGGTCGGCGGCGTAGTACACGGCGCCGTCCTTCGCCTCGTTGTCGATCCCGAAGGGCGACAGGTCCGAGCGGAAGTGGTGCTTGTTGGGCATCGAGAAGCGGATCTCGTCGACCTCGTCGCGCGAGTTCAGCACCCGCACGCCCATCTCGAAGAGGGTCTGCTGGAGCGAGTACGAGTAGGTCTCGGCGAACGCCTGCAGCGCGTGCTTGCGCACCCCGTTGTACGAACGGTCCCAGTCCGGGGCGTGCGAGTCGATGCCGTCCCAGTTGTGCCGCCACCAGGTGGAGACGGTAGTGGCGAGGATCCGGTCGTAGTCCTCCTTCAGGGTGGTGTACTTGTCCTTCAGGTAGCCCCAGAACTCGGAGTTCGTCGTGTTCAGGACGGTCAGGTCCTTGAACCCGGAGAGCACCTGGATGCCGTGGCCGTCGTAGGTGATCTCCGCGACGCGGGTCTCCTGGCCCTTGCGGACGAAGGAGTGCGCGATCTCGTCGGAGCCGACGAAGCGGGCGCCGGACTGCGAGGTCTCGATCCGCTCCCAGCCGTACTCCTCGACGCGGATGCGGGCCCGGCTGATGGAACCGGTGTTGTCCACGAAGTGGCGGGCGAGCTTGATTCCGAAGTCCTCGGAGCTCTCGATCCCGTGCTCCTTGGCGAACGCGTACACCGTGTTCTTGGTGGTGTCGGTGGGCAGGACGTTCGCGTTGGAACCGCTGCGGTGGACCTCCTCCATGTCGCCGGACAGGGCGACGGAGACGTTCAGGTCCTTGATGTGGTGCGTGTCGCCGTCACGCGTGATCTTTACGACGCGGTTCTCTGCCTTGCCGTACTGGTTCTGTCCCAGGACGAAACGGGTCATGGTGTCGGTCAGCTCCCTCGGTAAACGGAGTAGCCGAACGGGTTGAGCAGCAGCGGAACGTGGTAGTGCTCACCGGGCACCACCGCGAAGGCGATGGATACCTCGGGGAAGAACACCGGCCGGCTGTTCTCGCTGTCCCGGAGCGCGGGGGCGTCCTGCTGGGCCGCGGCTTGTTTCTTGGCGAAGTACGTCTCGGTGTCGAAGTCGAGCCGTACGTGTGTGGTCCCCTCCGGCAGGGCCGGGAGGTCCTTGCACCGCCCGTCCGCGTCGGTGGCCGAACCGCCGAGTGCCTGCCAGTCCGCGTCGGGCCCGGAGCGGGCCGACAGGTGGACGGCGACGGCCTCGGCGGGCCGGCCGACGGAGGTGTCCAGGATGTGCGTGGACACCGAGGCGGTGGTGCTGGTGCTCATGGCTGCTGTCAGTCCTCTTCGACGAGTCGTGCCAGTCGGATGCGGTTGATCTTGCCCAGCTCGGTGCGGACGATCTCCCGCTCCTGCTCCGGCGAGTTACCGATCCGCTCCTTGACGGCATCCCGCATCTGCTCACCGGTCCTGCCGGTGGCGCAGATCAGGAAGACATGGCCGAACTTCTCCTGGTAGGCCAGGTTCAGTTCGAGCATCTCCGCCCTGAGCTCCTCGGATGCGCCGGCCATGCCGCGCTGTTCCCTCTCGGAGGTGGGATCCCCCGGCTTGGGGCGGCCGATCGGCGGGTGCCCGGCCATGGCCTCCTCGAGGTCCTTCGCGGTCAGCTCCGCCATGGCGGCGTCGCTGGCTGCGTAGAGATCTTCGAGGGCGGCATAGGGGCGGGCGGCCAGCAGCCGCTGCGCCCATGCCGTGGAGCTGCACGCCTCGAGGAGCGCGGCGCGAGCCGTGTCGTCCCCAGAGGCGTTGAAGCGGGCCAGGCCCGGCGGCGTGGAAGTCGAAGTCACGGGTGCCTCCGTGGCCTTGTGCTGAACGGGCTGCCGATAGCTAACGCCCTCCGAAACACGACGTCAACAGTTTGTTGAAAATTCGGCGTAACAAATACGACGCCTTGACGAACGGCTCCCTGCGGGGTGTCGGAGCCGGTGCCCTGCGGGGTGAGCGAGGGTGCCCTGCCGGGCGCCGCGCCGATGCCGGACGCCGTCCGGGGCCGCCCCGGCCCGGCTCCGGCCCCGGTACGACGGGCCCCGGGCCCGGGGGGGGGGGACGACAGGGCCATGGTCCCGCACCCGCGGGGACACGGCACGAGCCGGGCCGCGTCCGCGCCCGCGCAGGGGGTGCCGGATGCCCCGGACGCCCTGTCGGGGGCCTGGGCCCGGTGCGGGCGGGTCGAGGCGGGGCCCGGCGGGGGCAGGCCGTGGCGGGGGCCCGGCGGGGGCAAGCCGTGGCGGGGGCCCGGCGGGGCAGGCCGGCAGACCACATCCGCCGGCCTGGCCGGCCGCGACTCCGAGCCAGCCTCCTACCGAGCCGGACGGACCCGAACCCGGCTGCCTGCTGGTACACGCGGGCGCTCGCGCCTGAGGGGGCGAGTGGGCCGCGGTCGCGGACCGGCAGGGCACGGGTGCACTCATGTCCGGCGAGGGCCGGGTGGACCAGGGAACTGTGGCGGGACCCAGGCCGCGGAGCGGCCCGTGCCCGGAGAGGGCCACGCCGGTCAGGACGCCGGGGACTGCTGGGCGCAGGGCGCCCCTGCCCGGGAGGGCGACGTAGACGGGGAGCCTGGCCTGCCGGGTGCGGGGCGCCCCTGCACCGCGAGGGCCCCGTGGCCGGGAGACCTCGGCGCAGGGCGCCCGTGCCCGGCGAGGGCCACGTAGCCAGGGAACCCGGCCGTCAGTGCGCGGGGCCGCCCGGCAGGGTCAGGGGGAGCCGGTACGCGGCGGGACCGCGTGACGTACAGGCCATACCGGCCACCGGCGCACCCGGCGGGTGCGAGTGGGGCGAGGGGCCAAGGCCTACGAGCGCAGCCGCGGGGCGGCCCGTGTGGAGTGACGGGCCGGGGGCCCGCTGGGCGGGCGACAGTGGCAACGGGCTGGGGGCTTGCGGGCGCGGCGCAGCCCCGCGGGGCGGCCGGGTGGGGCGGCGGACTGCTCCTGCGGGCGTCGGCTCGCAAGGCGGCCGGGGGCGTGACGGCCCGGGCTCGCGGGTGCCGTCGCGGGGCGGGCGGGTGGGGTGACGGGCTGGGCCTAGGCGCAGCCGGGGGCGACCGGGGCGGGCGGGTGGAGGGACGCGCCCCCGGCCTGCGGGCGCAGCCTCGCGGGGGCGTCGGGCGAGCGGAGCGGTTATGTGGACTTTTGGCGGTTGAGGTAGTTGTAGACCGTGAAGCGGCTGACGCCGAGGGCGCCGGCGACGGTTTCCACGCCGTGGCGGACCGAGAAGGCGCCGCGGGCCTCGAGTATGCGGACGATCTCCTGCTTGGCCTTGCGATCCAGGTCGGCGAGCGGCATGCCCTTGCGGCGCTCCATCGCGGCCAGGATGTGGTCGAGGGAGTCGGCCAGCTGCGGCAGCCGTACGGCGACGACGTCCGCGCCCTCCCAGGTGAGCACGACGTCGTCGGGACGGGCCTCGTCCGGCGGCATCATCTCGCCGCCGATCGCATCGACCAGCGGCTTCACGGCCGCGATGAACGGCTCGTCCCCGGTACCGGTCACTCGTCCTCCCCGATCCCGTCGATCACGTTGACCTGCAGCGAGATGCGGGTGGCGCCGGCCGCGAGCGACTTGCGCAGCAGCGCGTCGACCGCCGTGAGCACGGCGTCGGCGTCGCCCTCCGCCGTGTTCCCGAACGGCCCGACGTCGACGGCGTCCAGCTCGGCCGCCTCGACGACCTCGCGGGCGACCACGGCATGCGGCGGCGCCTCGTCGAGATCGAAGGGCTCGGTCGTGAACTCCACTCTCAATCGCACGCGCACAACCTAACGCCCGCCGCGCGTTTTCGTGCAGCCCCGGAGAACACCGCTCCGGCCCCGGCCCGCCGGGCCCGGAGCGACCCGTCCGCCGCCCCGAGGAGCAGGTCGGAAGGGTCCACCGGTCGGGCCCCTCTTGACAACCGGCTACACACGACGGCAATCTTCCATTACGCAGAAACGAACTTCCGTAATACGGAAACTCGACTAACGGAAGGGAGCGCGGCCCCAGATGGGATTCGCAGACCAGCGCTTCAACGTCAACCTGTCGATCCTCTTCACGGAACTCCCGCTCCTGGAGCGTCCCGCGGCCGCCGCCGCGGCCGGCTTCACCGCGGTCGAGCTGTGGTGGCCCTGGATCGAGACCCCCGCCCCCGAGCAGTCCGAGCTCGACGCCCTGAAGAAGGCGATCGAGGACGCGGGCGTACAGCTCACGGGCCTGAACTTCTACGCCGGCCAGCTGCCCGGCCCCGACCGCGGCGCCCTCTCGGTGCCCGGTGAGGAGTCGGAGAAGTTCCGCGCCAACATCGACGTGGCCATCGCCTTCGCCCAGTCCCTGGGCTGCACCACGTTCAACGCCCTGTACGGCAACCGCGTCGACGGCGTGGACCCGGCCGAGCAGGACGCGCTCGCCCTGGAGAACCTCGTGCTCGCGGCCCAGGCCGTCGGCCGGGTCGGCGGCACGGTCCTGATCGAGGCCCTCAACCAGCCCGAGTCGCCGAAGTGCCCGATCGTGAGCGCGCCGAAGGCGATCGAGATCGTCGACAAGGTGAACGAGGCCACCGGTCTCGGCAACGCCAAGTTCCTCATGGACCTGTACCACCTGTCCATGAACGGCGAGGACCTGCCGTCGGTCATCGAACAGTACGCGGCCAAGACCGGCCACGTGCAGATCGCCGACAACCCGGGCCGCGGCGCCCCCGGCACCGGCTCGCTGCCGCTGGAGGACCTCCTCGACCAGCTGACCAAGGCCGGTTACGACGGCTGGGTCGGCCTGGAGTACAAGCCGGGCGACAAGCCCAGCGCCGAGGCCTTCGAGTGGCTGCCGCGCGAGGCCCGCGCCGCCCGCTGACACCCGGGGCGCCCGTGAAGCCGGCGCCACCTCACAGACGTAGCACAGCAGTTAGAGAGGCACCCCCGATGAGCAACCTCCCCAAGATCGCCTGGATCGGCCTCGGCATCATGGGCTCCCCCATGTCCGAGAACCTGATCAAGGCGGGTTACCAGGTCACCGGCTTCACCCTCGAGCAGGACAAGCTCGACCGCCTGGCCGCCGCCGGCGGCACCGCGGCCGGCTCGATCGCCGAGGCCGTCAAGGACGCCGACGTCGTCATCACGATGGTGCCCGCCTCCCCGCAGGTCGAGGCCATCTCCTACGGCCCTGACGGCATCCTGGAGAACGCCAAGTCCGGCGCCCTGCTGATCGACATGTCCTCGATCACCCCGCAGACCTCCGTGGACCTGGCCAAGGCCGCCAAGGACAAGGGCATCCGCGTGCTGGACGCCCCGGTGTCCGGCGGCGAGGCCGGCGCCATCGAGGCCGTGCTGTCGATCATGGTCGGTGGCGAGCAGGCCGACTTCGACCAGGCCAAGCCGATCCTCGAGGCCCTCGGCAAGACCATCGTGCTGTGCGGTCCGCACGGTTCGGGTCAGACCGTGAAGGCCGCCAACCAGCTGATCGTCGCCGTGAACATCCAGGCGTGCGCCGAGGCCGTGGTCTTCCTGGAGAAGTCCGGCGTCGACCTGAAGGCCGCGCTCGACGTCCTCAACGGCGGCCTCGCCGGCTCCACCGTGCTGACGCGGAAGAAGGACAACTTCCTCAACCGCGACTTCAAGCCGGGCTTCCGCATCGACCTGCACCACAAGGACATGGGCATCGTCACCGACGCCGCCCGCAACGTCGGCGCGGCCCTGCCGGTCGGCGCCGTGGTCGCCCAGCTGGTCGCCTCGCTGCGCGCCCAGGGCGACGGCGGCCTGGACCACTCGGCCCTGCTGCGGGCCGTGGAGCGCCTCTCCGGCGCCCAGGTCTGATCCAGGGCCGACCCGGATCCGACCCAGGTCCGACCCTCCCGGATCTTCCGGGCCGTGGCGGCGCCGACACCTGTCCCGTCGCGCCCACGCGCCGCCACGGCCCGGAACCATGCATACCCACCACTTCAACAAAACGTTGAAATTGACTTCAACAAACTGTTGACGCTCCTGGTCGGGCGTCCCTACGCTCACTGCACCGTCACCAGGCCTCAGCAGTCCCGTTCGGAAGGTCCACATGTCGAAGCGCGTGCTCACGACCGAGTCCGGCGCCCCCGTCGCCGACAACCAGAACTCCGCCTCCGCCGGCGTCGGCGGGCCGCTCCTGATCCAGGACCAGCAGCTCCTGGAGAAGCTCGCGCGCTTCAACCGCGAGCGCATCCCGGAGCGTGTCGTGCACGCCCGCGGTTCCGGCGCCTACGGCCACTTCGAGGTCACCGACGACGTCACGGGCTTCACCCACGCCGACTTCCTCAGCGAGATCGGCAAGCGCACCGAGGTGTTCCTGCGCTTCTCCACCGTGGCCGACTCGCTCGGTGGCGCGGACGCCGTCCGTGACCCGCGCGGCTTCGCGGTGAAGTTCTACACCGAGGAGGGCAACTACGACCTCGTCGGCAACAACACCCCGGTGTTCTTCATCAAGGACCCGATCAAGTTCCCCGACTTCATCCACTCGCAGAAGCGCGACCCGTTCACCGGGAAGCAGGAGCCGGACAACGTCTGGGACTTCTGGGCCCACTCCCCCGAGGCCACGCACCAGATCACGTGGCTGATGGGTGACCGCGGCATCCCGGCGTCGTACCGCCACATGGACGGTTTCGGCTCGCACACCTACCAGTGGACGAACGCCAAGGGTGAGGCCTTCTTCGTCAAGTACCACTTCAAGACGAACCAGGGCATCCGCTGCCTGACCGGCGAGCAGGCCGCCGAGCTCGCGGGCAAGGACCCCAACTCGCACCAGACGGACCTGCTCCAGGCCATCGAGCGGGGCGTGTTCCCGTCCTGGACCCTCTCCGTGCAGATCATGCCGGCGGCCGAGGCGGCGAACTACCGCTTCAACCCGTTCGACCTGACCAAGGTGTGGCCGCACAGTGACTACCCGCTGCAGCGCGTGGGCCGCCTGGTGCTGGACCGCAACCCGGACAACGTCTTCGCCGAGGTCGAGCAGGCCGCGTTCTCCCCGAACAACTTCGTGCCGGGCATCGGCCCGTCGCCGGACAAGATGCTCCAGGGCCGTCTGTTCGCCTACGCGGACGCCCACCGCTACCGCCTGGGCGTGAACCACACGCTGCTGCCGGTCAACTCGCCGAAGGCGGTTCCGGGCGGCGCCCGCAACTACGGCCGCGACGGCTTCATGGCGCTGAACGCCCAGGGCCGCGACGCGAAGAACTACGAGCCGAACTCCTACGACGGCCCGGTCGAGACCGGCCGCCCGCTGTCGGCTCCCCTCGCGGTCTCCGGTCACACCGGCACCCACGAGGCCCCGCTGCACACCAAGGACGACGACTTCTTCCAGGCCGGTGAGCTGTACCGGCTGATGTCGGAGGAGGAGAAGTCCCGCCTGATCGCGACCATCGCGGGCGGCCTGTCGCAGGTCTCCCGCAACGACGTGGTCGAGAAGAACCTGGCCCACTTCCACGCCGCCGACCTCGAGTACGGCAAGCGCGTGGAGGAGGCGGTCCGCGCCCTGCGCGAGGACTGATCCTCAAGGCCATGAGGCTGCGTCCGGACCCGGCGGGGAGGCCGGGATCCGGACGCGCAGGACCCGCCGCCACGCGATCCGGATGAGGGGTGATCGCGGGGCACGGCGGGCAGGGCGAGGACCGCGGCGGCGTGCGAGCCAGTGCGGTGGTGAAGGAACGTGACGTGACTGCCGACGTGAGGCAGGTACGTCCGGCTCCGTCGCATCCGCCGCGGTCCCAGCCACTCCCCTCCGGGGGCGCACGATCCAACGGGGCGCTTGCTCCGGCGGGGCACTCGCCCCGTGGCCACCGTGCGGGTTCGGTGCTCCGACGAAGCCCGAACCCCGGTGGCCGTAGAGCCCTTGTGGGCCCACAGACTCCGTCCGGCGGCGCGAATGTCCTGTCGCGCCCAGTCTCGCGCCGTCGGGCGGCCACAACCGAAGATGCCTCACCGGCCGAGCGGCGCCGGATGCGGACGGTCCCGCATCCGGCGCCGCTCGGCGTTTTCCGTGCCGTCCGGTGCCGCCCCGTGCCGTCCGGTGCCGCCCGGCGTTTCCGGGGTGCGGTGGCGTCGGGGCGGCAGCAGCCTTGAGACATGACGCACGCAACGCAGCACCCGCACGTCGTGGTGCACCCGCCGGCGCTGGACGGCTCGCGGCGGGTCACACAGGGTGACGAGACGCTGGGCGTCGCCACGCACATCGACGACGTCGCCGAGATCCTGCGGCTGGCCGACCTGTACGTCACCGACGTGGCGGAGAGCGACTTCGTCGAATGGCAGGGCGGCGGCCCCGACGACTGGCCGGGCCTGTCGGAACACCACGAGTCCACCGGCGACGTACGCCAGGGCCCGTAGCCGGTCCGCGCCCCCTCCGATCCAGCTCCGGACCGGCCCCACGGAGGCTTCGGCCCCCGGCGGGCACGTACGGCTCAGACGCCGCTCCCCGGGGCGTTCTTCCGGGCCCCACGCGGCCGCCTTGGCGCGGGCCGGGGCGCGTGCCGCCGTCACCGTGGTCGCCCTGCACCCGTGGGGCGGCGTCGACGCCCGGTGGTCGGGGACCGGGCCCAGGAGCGGGCGGGGCGGGGGCAAGGCGGCCGTGCGGCACCCCTGGAGAAGGCCGTACGCACCGCCGTCCGCCGGGCTGCCGGACCCCCGGGAGTTGCCCGGGCCCCACGGTGCGGCGAGCCCTGTGACGGCGGCGGGCCGTCCTCGCCGCGCCCGCTGCCACCGCGCCGTACCGTGCCGCAGGCCGGCTGCTCGCCGAGGTACGCGAGCAACATCCGCTCCCGCGAGCCCCTGACCGCGCTGCCGCCGCGGTTCTCCGGTACGGCGGGGCTGACACGCCGCAACGCCCTCGCGGACGAAGGACTTTTCCCCTTCGGCACGGATCAGCGGCCTGCGGGTGATCACTGCCGACCATGCCTCCTACGACCGGGGCGCCGACGGCATGCCGTACGGCCACCCCGGCGGCCACGATCATGACCGCCCCCAGCCCGGCGGCCACCACCCCGGCGGTCACGACCGAGGCGGCGGCAGCCGGCGGCGGCTTCGGCTGACGGGCGGTGTCCCGGAACCCGGGTACGCCGAAGGGCGGCCCGTCCCCCCCACGGAACGGACCGCCCTTGCTC
This sequence comes from Streptomyces sp. NPDC028635, assembly GCF_040637635.1. Classification (NCBI taxonomy): domain Bacteria; kingdom Bacillati; phylum Actinomycetota; class Actinomycetes; order Kitasatosporales; family Streptomycetaceae; genus Streptomyces; species Streptomyces sp. NPDC028635. The sequence continues at coordinate 73,268 of NZ_JBEZWX010000032.1, forward strand.
GGGCCGGTGTGTCAGACCGGTGTGTCAGGCCGCGGTCGTCAGACCTTCAGCGGCTTGATCGACGTCGGCGCGTGGCCCGGCTCGGTGGCCAGGTCCTCGAACTCGCTGATGTCGCTGATGTCCATGGTGCGGCTCATCGAGATGTTGGTGATCCGCTCCAGGATCGCCTCGACGACGACCGGCACCTGGTACTCGGCGGCCAGCTTCTTCGCCTGCTCCAGGGCCGCGCCCAGCTGGTCCGGCTCGGTGACCCGGATCGCCTTGCAGCCCAGGCCCTCGGCGACCTTGACGTGGTCCACGCCGTAGACGCCGATCTCGGGCGAGTTGATGTTCTCGAACTCCAGGTTGACCTGGAAGTTGATGTCCAGGCCGATCTGCGCCTGACGGATCAGGCCCAGGTAGGAGTTGTTCACCAGCACGTGGACGTAGGGGACCTTGTGCTGGGCGGCGACGGCCAGTTCCTCGATCATGAACTGGAAGTCGTAGTCACCGGAGAGCGCGACGACCTGGGCCTCCGGGTCGGCCTTGGCGACGCCGATCGCGGCCGGAATGGTCCAGCCGAGCGGGCCGGCCTGGCCGCAGTTGATCCAGTGGCGCGGCTTGAAGACGTGCAGCATCTGCGCGCCGGCGATCTGGGAGAGGCCGATGGTGGTGACGTAGCGCGTCTCCGGGCCGAAGGCCTTGTTCATCTCCTCGTACACGCGCTGCGGCTTCATCGGCACGTTGTCGAAGTGCGTACGGCGCAGCAGCGTCGCCTTGCGCTCCTGGGTGGAGGCGACCCACTCACCGCGGTCGGGGAGCTTGCCCTCGGCCTTCAGCTCCTTCGCCACCTCGACGAACAGCTCCAGCGCGGCCTTGGCGTCGGAGACGACACCGTAGTCCGGCGGGAAGATCTTGCCGATCTGGGTGGGCTCGATGTCGACGTGGACGAACTTGCGCTCACCGCGGTAGACGTCGAGCTTGTAGCCGGTGTGACGGTTGGCCCAGCGGTTGCCGATGCCGAGGACGAAGTCCGACTCCAGGAAGTTGGCGTTGCCGTAGCGGTGCGAGGTCTGCACACCGACCATGCCGGCGTTCAGCTCGTGGTCGTCGGGCAGCGCGCCCCAGCCCATCAGGGTCGGGATCACCGGGGTGTTGGTCAGCTCGGCGAACTCGACCAGCAGGTCGGCGGCGTCGGCGCCGATGACGCCACCGCCGGCGACGATGACCGGGCGCTCGGAGGCGAGCAGGAAGGAGATCGCCTTCTCGATCTGCGCACGGGTGGCGGTCGGCTTGTACACCGGCAGCGGCTCGTACGTCTCGGGGTCGAACTCGATCTCGGTGAGCTGGACGTCGATCGGCAGGTCGATCAGGACCGGGCCGGGACGGCCGGAGCGCATCAGGTGGAAGGCCTGCTGGAAGACGCCGGGGACCTGCGCGGCCTCCAGGACGGTCACCGCCATCTTGGTGACCGGCTTGGCGATCGAGGCGATGTCGACGGCCTGGAAGTCCTCCTTGTGGATCACGTGGGTGGGCGCCTGGCCCGTGATGCACAGGATCGGGATGGAGTCACCGATCGCGGAGTACAGACCGGTGATCATGTCGGTGCCGGCGGGGCCGGACGTACCGATGCAGACACCGATGTTCCCGGGCTGGGTCCGGGTGTAGCCCTCGGCCATGTGGGAGGCGCCCTCGACGTGGCGGGCGAGGGTGTGGTCGATCCCGCCGCCCTGCTGCAGCGCCTTGTAGAAGGGGTTGATCGCTGCGCCCGGCACACCGAACGCCTGGGTGACACCCTCGCGCTTGAGGATCTCGACTGCCGCACGGGCAGCGGTCATACGAGCCATGGAGTTACTCCTGCTTCGGCTGTCGGATTCGCTCTCCCCGTCGCGCCCTGCGGTGAGTTCGTGTCCGCGTCCAGTCCAGCTCCGCCGTCCGGTGTCCGGGCCTTCCCGGACTTCCGTATTGCGGAAACTAATTTCTACTATCTGGAAGCAATGTAAGGGGCCGGACGAAGACCGTCAAGAGACGGACAGAGGGTGGACAGGTGGAGGACCATGGGAGCGCCGAGCCGACGCGACGCCTGGGAGGGGGCCATGCCCGAGAGCGTTCCGGTGCGCTGCCCGTCCTGCCGACGCGAGCGGCGCTTCACCGTGCCGGTGTATCCCTGCGCGTGCGGCGCGCCCGTCGCACCGCCGCTGGACCCGCGCGGGACACCCACCGCCGTGACGCACCGGGTGTGGGACGAGGAGTGGGTGTCGCTGCGCTGCGGGGCGTGCGGGCGCGAGGGCGAGTGGCCGCGACCGGAGCTGGGATGCCCGTGCGGCACGGTGGTGCGGGTTCCGGTGGCGGGCGGTGCGCCGGGGCCCTGGGACGAGGTCGTCGCTGCCGCGCGGCTGCTGCACCGGCTCGGCCACCGCGACGTGCGCCGGGCCCGCCGGTGCCCGCCGAAGGGCATCGGCCTGGTCGCCCCCGGCCTGGTGGCCCATGTCGACCCGGGCGGGCGGCCGGCCTCGCTGCGGGACGTGGAGTGCCTGTGGCTGACGGCGATGATCCGCTCGGCGCGGGGCGTCCACTTCTCCCGGGCCGGTTACACCGCCGACGCCCGCGCCCGCGCCGACAGCCTGGACATCCCGTTGTTCACGCTGGACGCGGCGCACACTCCCCGCGCGGTCAACGACGCGGCCCGCGCCTTCACGGCACCGGGGACGGCGCCCTGAGCGCGGTCGGCCCCACCTGGTCGCGAGCGCGGACAGGGGCGCCTTCGACGCGCCTGCCCGGACGGCAGCGCGCGCCGTGCGTGCCATGCCCTGCGCGGGGAGCGTGCCCTTCGCGCCCCGCATGGCGAGGGTGCCCTGCGTGCCCTGCCTGCCGTGCGCTCAGCGCCCGGCCCGGCGGCGGCGCCAGTAGTGCACGGTGACCGCGCTCAGCAGCGGGCCCCAGGCCAGCAGGGGCAGGTAGCAGGCGTTCATCAGCCACAGCCCCCACCTCGTGACGTCCATCTCGCCGTGCAGGGTCGTCCACACGAACAGCACGCCGTAGACGGTGCAGGCGAGGGCGCCGAGACCGGCCGGTACGACGGCCGCGAGCACGGGGACCGGGCGGCCGCCCAGGCCCGGCAGCCACCGCGGCCATCTCTCGCCCCACGGGCGGACCAGTCCCAGGGTCAGCGCGGCCAGCGCCTCCTGCATCAGGGACAGCAGCGGCAGCGCCAGGTAGCCCCAGCCGGGGAGCATCATCGCGTCGTACTCCGAGTCGCCGAGCCCGAGCGGAACACCGAGCACTACGGCGAGGCGCCACAGCCCGGAGGGCAGGTTCACCCAGACGACGGCGGCGGCCGCCCGCCGCGCCCAGGGGGGTACGGGCGCGGCGGTGCGGGGCTTCACGGCGGCGGGTTGCGTGGCGACGGCCATGGGGGGCTCCTTCGCGTCGGGGGCGTGCGGTGACGCACCCGATGCTGTCGCCCCCGCCCGCCCCAGCGCGTCCGACCGCGGGCCGAACCCCGCTCCCCCGTGCGGCGGAGGACGGCTCAGCCGGCGTACCTCTGCCGGAGTTCCACCTTGCGCACCTTGCCGGACACCGTCATCGGGAAGGCGTCGAGGAGCTGGAGCCGGCTGGGGATCTTGTAGTGGGCCAACTGCCCCTCGCAGAAGGCGCGGACGTCCTCGAGGGTCGGCGGGTCGGCCGGGTCGCGCGGGATGACGCAGGCCAGCACCTCCTCGCCGTACTTCTCGTGCGGGACGCCGACGACCTGGACGTCGCGGATCTTCGGGTGGCCGTAGAGGAACTCCTCGATCTCGCGGGGGTAGATGTTCTCGCCGCCCCGGATGATCATGTCCTTGATGCGGCCGACGATCTCGACGTAGCCGTCCTCGCGCATCACCGCGAGGTCCCCGGTGTGCATCCAGCGCCCCGCGTCGATCGCCTCGGCGGTCTTGTCGGGCTCCTGCCAGTAGCCGAGCATCACGCTGTAGCCGCGCGTGCACAACTCCCCCGCCGAGCCCCGGGGTTGAGTGATCCCGGTGGCCGGATCGACGATCTTCACCTCGATGTGCGGCAGTACGCGGCCGACGGTGCCGGTGCGGTGCTCCAGGTCGTCGTCCATACGGGTCTGCAGGGACACCGGGGAGGTCTCGGTCATGCCGTAGCAGATGGAGACCTGCTCCATGTGCATCTCGGCGACCACCCGCTTCATCACCTCCACCGGGCAGGGCGAACCGGCCATGATGCCGGTGCGCAGCGAGGTGAGGTCGTAGGCCGCGAAGTCGGGCAGGTTCAGCTCCGCGATGAACATGGTCGGCACGCCGTACAGCGAGGTGCAGCGCTCCTGCTGGACCGCCTCCAGAGTGGCCTTCGGGTCGAAGGACGCCGCCGGGATCACCATGCACGCGCCGTGCGAGGTGGCCGCCAGGTTGCCCATGACCATGCCGAAGCAGTGGTAGAAGGGGACCGGGACGCAGATCCGGTCCTGCTCGCTGTAGGCGATCAACTCTCCCACGAAATACCCGTTGTTGAGGATGTTGTGGTGGGAGAGGGTGGCCCCCTTGGGGAAGCCCGTCGTGCCCGAGGTGTACTGGATGTTGATGGGGTCGTCGCAGGACAGGGCCTCGTACGTCACGTCCGGCGCGGCACGGGAGAGCAGCGCCTGCCAGCTCGGGTCACCGATGTACACGACCTCGCGCAACTCGTGACATCTGCCGCGCACTTCGTCGACCATCGCCCGGTAGTCGCTCGTCTTGTGGCTGAGGGAGGCGACGAGCAGCCGGACGCCGGACTGGTTGAGGACGTACTCGACCTCGTGGGTGCGGTAGGCCGGGTTGATGTTCACCATGATCGCGCCGATGCGGGCGGTGGCGTACTGGACCAGCACCCACTCCGGGCAGTTGACGGCCCAGATGCCGACCCGGTCGCCCTTGGCGATCCCGCTCGCGGCCAGTGCCCGCGCCAGCGTGTCGACGTCGGCGCCGAACTGCGCGTAGGTCCAGCGCCGGCCGGACGGCACGTCGACGAGCGCCTCGCGCTCGGGCCAGGTCGCGACGGCCCGGTCGAGGTTGGCGCCGATGGTGTCGCCGAGCAGGACCGTCCCGCTCGTGCCGTGCGTGTAGGACAGCGCGGTCACCGGAAGTCCTCCTCGCGGTACTCGTCGTCCGAGCCCGCGGCCGTGGCCTCGCGCAGCTCGATACGGCGGATCTTCCCGGACACCGTCTTCGGCAGCGCGCCGAACTCCAGCCGCCTGATCCGCTTGTACGGCGCCAGCACCTGACGGGAGTGCTCGAAGATCACCTTGGCGGTGTCGGGGCCGGGCTCGTACCCCTCGGCGAGCACGACGTACGCCTTCGGCACGGCCAGCCGCAGCTCGTCCGGCGCGGGCACGACCGCCGCCTCGGCGACCGCCTCGTGCTCCAGCAGGGCGCTCTCCAGCTCGAACGGGCTGATCTTGTAGTCGCTGGCCTTGAAGACGTCGTCGGCCCGGCCCACGTAGGTCAGGTAGCCGTCCTCGTCCCGGGCGGCGATGTCGCCGGTGCGGTAGTAGCCGCCGGCCATCGCCTCCGCCGTACGGTCGGCGTCGCCGTGGTAGCCGGTCATCAGGCCCACCGGGCGCTCGGAGAGGTCCAGGGCGATCTCGCCCTCGGGGGCGCCGGGCGCGCCCGAGACCGGGTCGAGCAGTTCGACGCGGTAGCCGGGGCTGGGCCGGCCCATGGAGCCGGTCTTGAGGGGCTGGCCCGGTGTGTTGGCGACCTGCACGGCGGTCTCCGTCTGTCCGAAGCCGTCCCGGATGGTGCGGCCCCAGGCGCGCCGCACCTGCTCGATGACCTCGGGGTTGAGCGGCTCGCCGGCGGCGACGACCTCGCGGGGCGGGGTGGCCAGCTGGCTCAGGTCGGCCTGGATGAGCATGCGCCACACGGTCGGCGGGGCGCAGAACGTGGTCACCCCGGCCCGGTCCATCTCGGCCATCAGACGGGCTGCGTCGAAGCGCGTGTAGTTGTGGATGAAGACGGTCGCCTCGGCGTTCCACGGGGCGAAGAGATTCGACCAGGCGTGCTTCGCCCAGCCCGGCGAGGAGATGTTCAGATGCACGTCGCCCGGCTTCAGGCCCACCCAGTACATGGTCGCCAGGTGCCCGATCGGGTACGAGGTGTGGGTGTGCTCGACCAGCTTGGGGCGGGCGGTGGTGCCGGAGGTGAAGTACAGCATCAGCGGGTCGTCGGCGCGGGTCGGGCCGTCCGGGACGTATCCGGCGGGAGCCGCGTAGCCGTCCTCGTACGGCTCCCAGCCCTCCGTGGGCAGGCCGCCGACGCTGATCCGGGTGTAGGCGCCGGGCACCTCGGCGAACTTCTCCGTGTCCTCCGCGCGCACGATCACGTGCTTGACCCGGCCCCGCTCCACCCGGTCGCGCAGGTCGGCCGGGCCCAGCAGCGGGGTGGCCGGGATGACCACGGCGCGCAGCTTCATCGCGGCGAGCGCGGTCTCCCACAGCTCGGCCTGGTTGCCGAGCATGACCAGCACCCGGTCCTCGGCGGCAACGCCGCGGTCGCGCAGCCAGTTCGCGACGCGGTCGGAGCGGTCGGACAGCTCGGCGAAGGACAGCCGGGTCTCGGTGCCGTCCTCCTCGACGATGTGCAGCGCCGTGCGGTCGTTGCCGTCGGCGATGACGTCGAACCAGTCGAGCGCCCAGTTGAAGTACTCGGGCCGGGGCCAGCGGAAACCCCCGTAGGCGCCTGCGTAGTCCTCGCGGTGCTCCAGCAGGAAGTCCCGTGCCCTGCGGAAGTCGTCCGTCGCCGTCATCTGTCCTCCTGTGTGCCGGACCATTGCCGGGCGGCTCGGGTACATCGTGTAATCCGTGATGCAGGTCTCACTACCCCCGAACGGGGGTGGGGGCCTCGAATCAGCCGCAGTGAGGGGTCGAGCAGGTGACAGCGGACACGTCCGACGTGGTGGAGATTCGCGGTGCGCTGGCGCGGCTGCGGCGCGGCACCGGGCTGCCGGTGGCCTTCGGCGGGCTGGTGGACGCCGGGCACCGCCGGATCCGGATCAGCGAGCTGAGCGGCAACGACACCTCCGCGCTGCGCTCGCTCGCGGTGACCTCCGGCAACGGGCTGGGCGGCAAGGCGGTGGCGCTGGCCCGGCCCTGCGCCGTGTCGGACTACTCCTCGTCCCGGCAGATCAGCCACGAGTACGACGCGGCCGTCGCCGAGGAGGGACTGCGGTCGGTGCTCGCGGTCCCGGTGGTGGTACGGCGGCGGGTGCGCGGGGTGCTGTACGGCGCCCTGCGGAGCGCTCAGCCGCTGGGTGACCGGGCGCTGAGCGAGGCCGTGGCGGCGGCGCGGGACGTGGAGCAGGCGCTGGTGGTGCGGGACGAGGCGGGCGAGCTGCGGGAGCTGGTGGAGGCGGGCGCGCGTGCGCCGCAGGCGCGCTCCGCGGGGGGCTGGGAGCAGGGTTTCGTGGGGGGCTGGGAGCAGGTGCGGGAGGCCCACGCGGCGCTGCGGGCGCTGGCCCCGCGGATCGCCGATCCGGCGCTGCGGGCGGAGCTGCTGGGGGTGTGCGGGCTGCTGGCGCCGGGGGCCGGGGCGCCCGCGGTGACGCTGGCTCCGCGGGAGCTGGACGTCCTGGCGTGCGTGGCCGACGGCGCCACGAACGCGGTGATCGGTGAGCGGCTGGGGTTGCGTGCGGAGACGGTGAAGTCGTATTTGCGCTCGGCCATGCGGAAGCTGGGGGCGCATACCCGCGGGGAGGCGGTGGCGGCTGCGCGGCGGGGTGGGCTGTTGCCGTAACGCGGCGTGCGGGGTGCCTGCGGCGCTGGGTGCGGGGTGCCTGCGGCGCTGGGTGCGTTGTCGTCTGCGGGTTCGTTGTGGCTGGTCGCGCCGTTCCCCGCGCCCCTTTTGTGCCTGCGGCGGCCCGTTGCCGTCCGGTGGGTGGTTGCGGTCGCGCCTGCGGCCGGTGGGTGGGTCGGGGCCGGGGTGGGGGGTGTCCGTCCTCGGTCCGGCCGCCCGTCACTCGATACGGCGCCCT
>NZ_JBEZWX010000033.1:0-80460 GCF_040637635.1 Streptomyces sp. NPDC028635
AGCCGCCGGCTATGTGGCGAGCTCGCGCGATGTCTGCCCGGTCTGTACCCGGTGCCCTCGTAGTTCGGCACTTGCCAGGCGTGGTCCTCGCCCGTTGGAGCTGGTAGAGCTGGCCGCCCCTGCCCTAGGTCGTCGTCAGGTTTACCGAAGGTTCCGACTGCCCTGTTTCGTTGTGCTCTTGCTACTTCTGACCCCTGGGTAACTGGCCAAGCGTTAGTTGACAATCAGTCAACATGCCGCCATGGGGCGGCTGTGCTCTGCCTTCGTCGTAGGGTCTTCAACTCGGGCGCGACTCGCACACACGTTTGAAGAATCCAACGGGAAGGACACGAGTCATCGTGCAAAGCTCCAGACGGATGACCAGCCGCCGCTTAGCCCGCGCCGCGCTCGGCGCGGCACTCCTGGCCATCGCCCCGTTTGCCGCAACGACGAACGCCGCTGCCACCTCCCCCACGACCGATGCGAGTCCGGGGATCACCGCGCCGCCTTCGGCGACTCCGGCCGCCGGACCCGAGACCAACGCCCTGGTGGCTGGCGGCAGCCGGCCCGTGTCGGGCAAGAACCTTCAGGCCGGTCCCCCATCTACCAAGGACTCCGCCGGCATCTGGCAGGTCAATCGCACCACCGTCACGCTGCGCAACACGGTGACGGATGCGGACGGCGACAAGGCCGACCTCTCCTTCCAGATCTACACCACGGATGCCAGCGGCAATCCGAAGGACCAGGTCCAGCTCACCGATCCCGACACCGGAAAGCCCGCAGCCTACGGCGTGCTGGTGTCCGACTTCGTGACATCCGGCGGGTGGGCGAACGTCACCATCCGGTACGGCGACCTGAAGCCCAACACCACCTACGCCTTCCGCACCAGCGCCTATGACGGCAGCCTGTACGAGACCACCTGGTCGTCCTGGGCGAAGTTCCACACCCGCGGCCGTGCCGTGGACATCAAGCTCCCCGAGCCGAACAAGACCGCAGCAGCGGTGGACCTGAACAAGTACCAGGCCCCGCAGGTCGGGCGCCGTAACCGGCCCGAGGTCACTGGCATCGCGAAGGACTCCGGTAAGGGCAGCGAGACCTGCACTGAACACGGCCAGAAGATCACATGCGTCAAAGTCGGGAAACCGTCCGACCTGAGCGCCAAGCAGCAGCTGGACGTCGCGAAGAAGCTTCGTGCAGGCAGCGGCGATCTGGTGCCATGGTGCAACGACACGGGCGTCTCAGTGGGCCAGGACTACCTCAAGCGGGACAGCGCCTGCCTGAAGTGGGCCACGCCGATCGTGTTCACGTACAAATTCAAGGGGCCGGACGGGGCCATCTACAACCCGGCTGACGCACACTTCGCCTCGGCCATCGAGATCAAGCTAGACCCGGTGTCCCGGCAGTTCACCCAGCGGTTCGCGCTTGTGCCGATGGACCCGTTCATCGTGGAGCACGGCACTATCGGCATGCCGGGACCGGTCACCATGACCCCGACGTTCAAGTGCGCCCCGGAATGCACCACCGCCGCCCCCGTATGGGAGGGCTCCAATACGTGGCAGCCTAAGGGGGACCTTCACGCCGCGTACGCCACCTTCAACCACGAGTGGACCGGCGGCACCGCCACCAAGATCACCAGCCTGCAGCTGGACTGGACCATCGCTGGGACCGTGAACGACGGTGCCGGGGAGATCGACAACGACCCGCAGTGGCTGGGCAACTCCACCCCGGACTTCGACATCCGCTGCGACGTCGTCGCCTCCGCCACGAGCCCCGGCTGCGTGTTCTCGGCCTACAAGCCGACATGGGTGATGAACTTCGCCAAGACGCCGGCCGCCGTCGCCCACGCCTGGCTGATCCAGTCCAAGCTGCCCAACCACCCCGGCTCCAAGGCAGCCGGCAAGCCGATCAAGTACCTGCCTGCGTCCGTGCGGGACTCGAACCTGAACCGGAAGGTCATCTGCCCGGACGACTGGGCCAAGACCTACGGCAATCCCGACACCACCCCGATCGACGCGACCGACAAGGCCAGCTGCGATGAATTCGCCTACGCCGCCTCCTACAACTCGGGCGGCATGCCCGCCTCCCTCAACGGCATGAACGAGGTCGACACCGGCAACGACTGCGTGCAGACCTACGCCACCCGTATCGCCACAGGCGACTGGAGACTGTACGACGACATCCGTACCGCCGCTCCAACGTGGAAGGAAGTCTGCGGACGCTCGTCGATGTCTAACTACCAGAACACCCAGTCGATGCAGCCGTTCTCCGGAACGTTCTCCTCGGCATCGAAAAACCGCCTGCTGGACAAGGACGAGTACTGGGTGGCCTTCCCGGAGTTCGCGCACTGCGACGCGTCCAAAGTGACTGTATCCTGCACCGTTCCGAAGCCGTGACCGGCTGGTAGGACACAAGGCAAGCTGAGGCGGGAGGGCCGCACCCTCCCGCCTCAGCCACCCCCTACAACCAGGAGAAGACATTGAGCGACGGCATCACGTGGCTGGCCGACGCCTGGCGCGAAGACGCCCCCATCCTGTTCGTCACCTTCGCACGCGGCATCAGCCCACGCAACCTCGTCGTCCGACTGGGCGCCCAGCCCGGCAAAGTGCTCGACCCGATCACCTACGCCGAGGCCGAGCGACTGACATTCAACGACCGCGAATCAGCCCGCGTGGCCCGCTTCGGTGAATGCGCCGGCTGGTCATACGCGGTGGAGCAGGGCTGGCCCTCCAAGGCTTGGTGGGCACACCCCGACGTCTCCGCAGGCGGAATCGAGGTCCTGCACCTGACCCCCAAACCGGACGACCCGCCCAGAGAATGCTGGTACTACCGCGACGGCCAAACGGTCGGCCGCTTCGACATCGGCGACACCCCAGACGAGAACATGGCATTCCTGCTCCCCGCGTTCGAGGAAGCCGGACTCCTCGATGACGACCTGAGCGAGGACTTCGACTCGCTGCGCGCGACCCTGACCGCCTTGCAGCAGCACTTCGGGCTGTCACTGCCACGCCAGGAAATACTGAATGGCCGGCTGCCCGCAGCCGTGACAGCGGCCATGCCGCCAGAGAACCTCGGGGACTAAGACGTCATTTCACTTGGCCAGTCGGCGGTGACATATGAGAGTCGCGGCGATGGCTGTGAAGGCAAGGAAATGTTCCGGCTTGTGCTCGTAGCGGGCGGTGCAGGCGGCGGCAGCCGGACAGCCAGGACACGGTCCGCTCCACCACCCAGCGGTGCCGGCCCAGCCGCCGGGACGACTCGATGCCCTTGCGGGCAAGGCGGTGCCGGATGCCGCGGGAAGCGAGCCATCGCCGGAGGTGGCGGTAGTCGTATCCCTTGTCGCCATGCAGCTTGGCGGGCCGTCGGCGTCGCGGGCCGCGACGTGAGCGGATGGGTGGGATGCCGCGGACCAGCGGGATGAGTGCCTGGCTGTCGTGGAGGTTGGCGGCGAAGATGGCCGCCGTCCTGAACCGGGCAGGTGTTCCTGCCTGACCTCTGAGCAGAACCGGCGTGCTCGCACCCCAAAGCGAAAGCCGTGATCAACCGCCGCGCACACCAGATATGGACCTAGAGTCACTTCAGTCGCTGTTCGGCAGCTAAGTAACGGTCCGGCCAGCGTTCTTGTGCCCAGACTCTGGCCGCCGGGGCAGTGGCGCGAGCGGACTGACTGATCATTTCATAGTGAGCTCCGAGGGCGGCGAAGCGTATGAGGCTGCAGGCCAGTTCGGGCAACCCTTGGGGGCGATTTCGACAGCAACATCCCGGAATGGCTGGCCCGCCCTGTTCGAGGGATAGGCCGACACAACTGCGACACCGGATCCGGTCACTACTGCGACACCACGCGGGGACGGAGCGAACTGCTCCCTCCCCGCGCCTGTCCACGTCCCCCGTCTACGCGGTTGTTTCTCCCTCTTCGCCTTCGTCCCCACTTCCTGGCTCCGCATCGGCTACCTCGCGCCGATACTGCGGGTGGTCGAGGTCCATTTGCCGTGCTGTATGCAGCGGCACCGGGTAGCGGGCGCGGTCGGACCAGAAGAGGGTCTGGTGGCACAGACGGGCGGTCATAGCCGACAGCGCCTCACGTGCCTCGTCGGACGGTCCCCCGATGGGAAGGATCTCGGTGGCGGTCATGGCGTAGAAGTTCTGCGGCATCTCGCCCTTGCGGCGCTTCGACCGGTCCTCTGACTGCACGGATTTCTCCGCTTCCCATCGAGTGCGCTTGGAGCCCAGTCGACCGGCGCCGCTGCCGTCGTAGGCGCGAGGCACATTGCACAGCAGCCATACCGGCGTTCCGAAGTCCGTGTCGACTTCGAAGAGCAGCGTCGAGGTGTCCTTCTCAACGGGTCCGGCGCCGTCCTTCTTGCCCAGGTGGGTGACGCTGACGGGCTGTGGCACTTCTTCGTCGTCCGTGTTGAGGCGGATGACGGCTAGCGGGGCGTCCTGGCCGAGGCGTGCTCCGGGGAGCTGGTATCGGCTGCGGTTGCCGTCAGTTCCTGCCTGCGCGAAATGTTCACCGAGGCGAACGTTCTGCAAGCCGTCCCACATGCGTCGCGCGGACTGCGCGTCCACCCTGACTGTGTAGGGCACGCCGTCCAGCTCGTCGGCGAGGTCGCCGAGGGCGCGCTCCACCATATCGGCGGCACCGTCCCACTTCTGCCGATAGCTCGTGGTCTCCGCGGAAGGTTCGGGATACGGGTGGGTGTGGAAGGCGTTCTGAGCCGAGCGGTACGGCCGCCATAGCGGGGCCGTGGAACTCCAGCCGAGCAGGGACCATGCCCCTTGCGGGGACTGGGGCGGGACCAACGCGGTGGCCGTAATGACGATCTTGGGTTCGCCCTTCTCGCCGTAGCGTCGGTTCTGCTGTCGCACATGCACGCCGACATGGGCCAGCCGGTCGACCGGGAACCCGCTCGGGCCTTGAAGAGCATTGGAAATCCGCTCGTCAGTGACGCCGAGGGAGCGGTACAGGTCGAGCAGAGCCATCTGCGCCGGGTGGTCTTCGCCGCCCGGCTCGATGACACCTTCCTTTCCGCGGCCCATCAGGTACTGCGACGGAACGTCGAGGCGAGCCAGGACCGCCTTCGTCTGCGGCTTGGCATCCAGATCGTCCAGGTCACGAGCGTCGATGCCAGGGAAGTCATCGGCGTGCGGCAATTCGGTCTCGCACCACGCGCCGACCAGGACACCGTCACGGGACCTGAGCGAGGCGCTCACAGCCCCCAGCGCTTCTGCCCGGTCCCGGCCGCGCCCCGGCCGCAGGAAGTCCGGCACATAATGGAAGACGGCTGTGATGCGGCCCTGGTAGAGGTCGAGCTCGACGCCCTCCTGGGTGTCAAGGCCGACGGAGCTGAGTCCGAACGCGTGGCAGAACGTCTGCAGCATGCGCTGCCGGGTCTCGTCCCGATACCACAGGCAAGCGATGCGGAGCTTCTTGAAGCCGGCCTCGGCGACGGAGACGCAGAGCGACTCTGCTGACGGGAAGAGGCTGCCCCGCGGGCGCAGTGGCTCCTTGCTGCCGGTCCGCTCGCGCTCCTCCTTGCGGCGCTTGTACTCCTGGGCCGAGACCTTTTCAGGGTCGGTGGGGCGTCGCGGCAGGGTCATCGCGGACTGACGCAGGGACAGCCGCTGGGCATCATCACCAAAGACAGCGTCTGCGTGAGCACGCAGGAGCCTCAGGTGGTGCATGCCCACGCCCGTTCCGATGGGGTGTTGGTAGTTCTTCGCGGGGATGGGCCAGATCTGGCCCGGGTGCTCGCGGGGGAACTGGAGCTTCTCCTTGAAAGCCCTGGCCCGCTCGCGAAGCTTCTGCTCGCGCTCGGAACGCTTGGCGATGGACTGCAGAATCGAGTAGTCCATCTCCAGTCGGCCGAGCGCTTGCAGGGTCTGCCGCGGGATCGTCTTTGTGCCACCGCGCCCGTTGAGCTTGACTTCCAGGATCGGGCGGCCCTCTCCTGGCTGGACGGCAAGTGCCGTGGAACTGAAGATCAGCGAGGACGAGATGCGGGAGACGCGCGCGTCCAAGAGCAGCACGGGATGCTGCACGTTCGGCAGGGTCTTGAGACGCACCGCCGTTCGGCACACGGCGTAGCGACCGCCGCTCTCGTTCTCCCAGGGATCGTCCAACGCCACCAGGCCGCCGGTGATATCGGGACGCAGTGTGATCTCTCGGCCGTTGGAGAGCTGGAAGGGAACGGCTACGAGACGCTCTGCCAGCCCCCATCCCACGCTCTTGTAGAGCCAGTTAGGGGCATCCGGTTGTGCTCCCTTGGCCCCCACCAAGTGCTCCTCCAGAGCGAATTCCTGCTCCGGAGTCCTCGCGATGCGCACCGCGAGATCGGGCGGCTGCCTCAGGTCGATCACCTCTACCTGTTCACCGAGGGCGAGGCCGTACGTCAGGGTGAAGGCTTTGCACAGCAGATCGCTGTCGATCGGCTGCCGGGATACCAGGAAAGGCGCCGCGCCCTTGGGCTCGAAGTACACATACCCGCCAGTGATCACCTGGAGCACGGTCGTGGCGATGGTGTACGGAGCCTGGGCCTCCTCCTTGCCGAAGCGCTTCCTGCACTGGGCGGTGAAGGTGGCCCACAGCTTGGCCGTCTCCGTGTCCAGCTGGCGCACGTGAACCGTCGCGTCGCCCACCAGAGCGGGAGTGCAGCGATAGGCCAGTGTGTGCAGGTACTTGCCCGGCTCGAGGTTCTGGTCGTTCACTCGTCTCTTCTCTTCTCAGTGGGTGAGGGTCGGGTCGATGCCCGCGTAGGAGAGGAAGGCGTTGAGGGCTTCCCCGTACAGGTCGTTCATCTGCCGCTTCACCGCCGGCGGCCACTGCTCGTGGATGCGGCGCAGGACAGTTTCCAGGTCGGAGCTCCAGGTGTCCTCATGGAAGGCGTAGTCGACCAGGTGCAGGACGGCCTCGGTACCACCACGACGGGCCCGTCCGGCCAGCTGGATCAGGTCGACGACGACACCCGCGACAACCTCCTCCTGGAGCGACTTGGGCATGGAGGTGAACTGGGGTGTCGCGCGCAGGATCAGTTCGAGCCGTTGCCATGCGGCGGTGCGTGCCTTCTCCAACGCGTCGTCGGGGTTGGCGGTGCCGCCCTCTGGGAGTGCGTGCAGCCCGGCGGCGTTGACACTGGCGTACATCTCCGCGGGTTCGGCGAACAGCGCCAAGGGTCGGACGCAGAGGTAGACCGAGCGCACGGCGGAACGGATACCGACCACGATGTTCAGACCGCGGGCGATCAGGGCCAGGGGGACGACCAGGACGTTGCCGTACTGCGGGAAGTCCTCGAACTGCTCGGCCGTGAGGCGAGTGGCGATGTTCTCCCGAGGCAGGTCGGGGTCGGGGCTGTGCCGGTCGCCGTCCCGCACGGCCACGCAAAGCCCTTCGCGGTAGGTGCCGGCCTGGGCGATGCCTCGGGCCAGCCAGGCACACTGCTGGTAGGAGTTGGCCACGACCAGGACGTGCGCGCGGTCCTTGTCCTTGGCACGCTGTCGCTCCAGCTCTCGATAGATGTACTGGTCGTACAGCTCCGTGCCGAGCTCGATCAAGGCGCCCTTCTTGCGGCTCGGGTGCTGGCCCGAGATCTTGATCGGCTCGCCGTACATGGGGTGACCCTCGCCGTACTCGATACGGTGGCGTCGAGCGCGGATCGAACGGGCCTGGGCATCGGTCATCCACCAGCGCACGGGCGCGTGGACGTGCTCGCGTACCGCCTGGGGAAAGTACGCCGTGGCGGACAGGCCCATGACGGGACGCTCGACCCCAGCCAGGCACAGTGAGACAAGACCGCCCAGCTCGGCGGTGAAGGTGTGCGGATCGCCCGCGATGCTCTGCGCGACAAGTTCGGCGTCGCTCTCCCTCTTGTCCAGGCCGGTTACGCGATATCCCGTGATTGAGCGCCCCAACAGGCCAAGCGGGAGGACGGCCGAGACGGCACTCGGGCTGAGCGTCTCGGCGATCCGCTGCGCGGAGCGGAGACCGGAGGGGCGGTAGTGCTGCACGCAGGTGCGCAGTTCGGAGAGCGCCTCGTCCAGCTCGGTCAGGGTCGCCCGGGTGACGAGCAGGTTGACCGCTTGGGCCCGCTGGTGCGGGTCCTTTACCCGTGACGCCAGCAGCCGGTGCAGATCGAGCTTCACAGCGTCGAGCAGTTGTTGGCCACGCGGGGCCACCAGCGCCTCCAGAGCGCGGCGCACCTCGTCCCACCCCACCTCCGTCGGATCGCTCTCCGTGGCGCGTGGCTGCAGGTAGCGGGCGGGCATGAGGCCCTGGAGGCGTCGAGCGAGGTCGGCTGGAAGGTCAGTCTCCCCGCAGGTGGCCAGGTCCGGCCAGAGCAGACGGATCAGCTGCCGGTCACGGCCACGGGCCAGGTGCCAGCGCAGCCCGGTGCGGTCCGGCACACGATTCTCCGCGCGCTCGTCCTCCCTGACATCCAGACGCAGCGCGTTGCTGCATACGGCGAGCAGCAGGAACTCCGCCATCAGACGTACCTGGCCGACCGACGGCAGAAGGTCGGCCTCGGCCGAGATCGGCAGCCGCTTCGCGTCCGTGTCCATCTCCTGCGGGGCCGCCGTCCAGTGCCTGCGTGAGTGCAGGACGACCTCGCCGGCGCATCGATCCACCGCCCTCGACTGGAACTGGTCGACCTCGTCGACGAGGACGGCGTGGCAGGTGCGCAACGCGAATTCGGCAACGCTCACCCCCTGAACGGGGCGCCCGTCAAGGTTCACGCCGATGCGCAGGTTGCCCTGGAGAAAGGCGAAGTGATTCGTCACGACCACGTGCGCCGAACAGGCTTCGTAAACGGGGGCAAACTTGCCGCAGGTGGGAATCCAGGGACAGGCGGACGCACCCAAGTTCTGCCGGTACAGGGACAGGCAAGGCTCACGGCCGGGCGGATAGTCGGCGTTGGACTCCAGCAGTGGTCGCTGGGCGCACCCGTAGGAGAGCGGATCCACGTCCCGTTCGCCGCTCTCTCCCCACTCTCCCGGTGCCTGCGGGTCCTCGTCGATGAGACGGGCCAGCTTGTGCGCGCGCTCGTGCATGCCTGATGACGACATCAGGTGCGCACAGCCGGTCTCGTGCTTGATGACGCCGAGGCCCTGCAGGACGCGCAGGTCGGACCGGATCTTGCGGGTGATGGCCAGGCACGCCTTGATGTCGGGCAGCACGATGGCCACCCGGTGGCCCTGCTGGGCGAACCATGCGGCCAGGACGCGCACCAAGACGCTCTTGCCCGTCCCGGTCGGCGCGTGGAAGATCTCCAGGCCGCCGGCCGTCATCCGCAGCGCTTCCTGTGGGCTGATGGAGTCGGACGTCTGCAGGACGGAGAACAGGCCCTTCAGGACCGTGTGGAGGTACCGCTTCTCCTCCGGCTCACCGCTCTCGATCTGCGCCGCCAGCTCGAGCAGGTCCTCCGTGGGGATACGGAGGTTGTCCAGCGGGGGTGCGGTGGCGATGTGCGGCAGGCGCTCGTGGCCGAACGCCTCGGTGAAGCCGGGATAGGTGGGGATCGTCAGCTGGCCATGTACTTGGCCGACGCCCTGCACGCTGATCTCCCCCGTCTTCCAGACTCCGGGGCCGGCGAACTCAGGGGGCTTCGGCCGCGCGCTGGGCCGCCGATAGCGGGCGATCTGCCGGTCGACGTAGGCCAGCAGGTCACCGCCGACCCGGGGGATGGCTGCCTCGGCAGTGAACGGATCTCCACCTGCGGGTTCGAAAGTGAGCAGCTTCTGGGGCTCACCAGGGTCCTCGTCACTGAGGGCTGTGAGCAGTGCGCGGGCGGCGGGAGTGAAGTTCCGTACGTCGCCGAACTTGCCAGGAGCGGCGCGGTACACGTCGACGATGCGTCGGCGTTCTTCGCTCGTCAGCTCCGGCCACCGGTCCCAGGCCCGGAACTGGCCGGACAGCAGGAAGGCCGCCTTCCGGAAGGGGGCTGCGGGCGCATCGTTGTCCACAGCCGTGTCAGGGAAGTAGTAGGCAGCCAGTGCGAGTGAGGCGCACAGGGTTGTCTGTTCCACGGATGGCTCACTCACGACCAGGCCACCCCCGAACGCTCGCAGACCATCTCGCCGAACTCGGACGCCGTGGCTACCTTCAGCCCGTACTTCGCCCCCACTCCCGACAGCAGGTGCACCTGGCTGGCGCGGTGGTCTGGAACCACCAGCCACTCTGCTCCCCCGCTGTCGCCTTCCTGTGCGTGGATCAGTTGCGCGAGCGCGGTGCCCGAGGTGTAGTCCTTCACGTCCACGCGAAAATGCTCCTTCTTCCGTGCCCGCTTGCGCCCGACGTGTACACACAGGTCGTAGGCGTCCAGGGCGGGCCACAGCTCCACCTTGAGGCCCCGTTCGACCAACCGGTCCCGCAGCGCCAGCTCCGCCAGCCCGGGAACGCAGGTGTACCGCCACACACCCCGTACCAGAGCCTTATGCCCCTCCACAGGTTTCGCCTCTGGGACGCACTCCAGGTCGGGCCAGAGGACTGCCTCCCGCTCGCCCGGGGGAGGCGGAGGCGGCTCCGGCAGCAGCTCAGGCGGAACAATCCCCTCGACCGGGCGGAAGCGATACGTGGCGCCCATTTCCTGGTGCGGCGTGTGCCAGCAGGCAACCACCCCGACCTGCTGCCCCGCCTCACGACGCAGTGCGACGCGCATCGGCCACCGGCATACGGGGCACGCGAACCACCAGCCCCGGTACCTCGAGGCATAGGGGATGTCCTCGTACAGATCCGCGACGAGCGGAGGCAGCCTCAGTTCACTCAGCTCGCTCACCGGGCCCGCCGGGTAGCGGATCAGATCGGTACGTCCGCTCTCGTAGACCTTCTGGTTGCCCGCCTTGCACAACTGGGCGAAGGCCGTTTCCTGCGCAACCTCGTCGTCCAGGTCCTGGCCACTGAGCAGGCCGGCATCTCGGCCGCCCTTCTGCAGGATGCGGAGCACCAGGCGCTGCTCCTCGGCGATATCGAAGGCGTCCTCCGTTACGTGCCCGTCGGCATCGACCGCACGCAGTTCGTCGACGTCCCACCCAGGGACACCTTCGGGCAAGAGCCGGGAGGGATCACCACGAACCTGGCGCCGGAAGTCCGCAAAAGACAGCTCACTGCCCGGTCCGCGCGCCGCCAGCAGCGCGCCGTGGCACTCCATCAAGACCTTGAGGCGGGCGGAAGGGCTCACGCCGGGGGCCGTCATCGCGTCGGCCGCACGCAACACCGAGCGTGCCACCAGGGACTTCACCCATAGCTCATCGGTCGGCCGAACGCCGTTGTTCGTCGCGTTCCTCATGAGCCCAGAGGGTAAGAGCTGCCACTGACAATTCGTCGAGCCTCGTACGGAAGAGACGTATTACGAGTGTTCGCCAGCGAGCGCTGCGACGCCCGTGGTATCAACCTGCGGATACCGACGGCGGTACTCGTCCAGGTACTCAACTGCGTGCCGCAGCCCGACCGGGGTCAGCTTCCACCGGTACCCGACGACGTGACTCCCGTCGGCCGCTAGTACCGGCACCTCGTCGATGAATCCCCGGCTCGGCCGCCCTGCAGAGCGGTTCTTGTAGCCGACACCCAGATAGAATGGAGCCCGGCCAGACAGTGCGTCCCGCTCCAGACCATGCGGGCCTGCCTCGGCCACCCGGGCCATGACACCCCACAGCCACTCAGACAACAGAGGCGTGTCCGGCTGCTGCTCCGCGCGCTCGCCCAGTCCAGCGCGGGCGACTGCTCTGCCCCGCCTCGTCATCTCCACCCGAACCCTGGTCACCTCGCCAGCTTCAGCGTGATGCACCACATCAGTGCTGGTCACCAGAAGTCCTCGACGTGCCAAAGCGTGCACCGTCGCGCCCACTCCAGGGTCGTGAACTCCATTGAGCCGCAAGCGTTCCTGCAGCCGCGTGTAGCCCACGACATCCGCTGGTGCGTGGAGAGCGAGGGGGAGCTTGCGCCACTCCGCAGGGCGAGGCACGGGCAGATGATGCGTCCGGCGCATCCACATCTCCGTCTCCGTCATGCGCTCATCCCGCAGGATCTCACCGAGGTAAACCTGCTGCCGTTCGTTCAACGATCGCCAGGCAGCCTCGGCCGAGTCGCTCGAACCCCTCTGGGGCTGACGCCTCGGGCGCACCGGCGCCGACTCATCAGGGCGGGTGCGCATCCAAGCGTCCACGACCATGCGCACGGGCACGCCATAGATCTTGGCCAGCGCGGCAGGGAGCCGCCCCACCACGTCGCGATCACGCCAATTCCGGCCCAGCACGGGTCGCCCCTGCTCCAAGGCGGAGAGCCTCGGGGCCGACAGGCACAGGTCACGCCCGACACGCGTCCGGCGCAGCAGCTCCACCGCCTGATCGAGGGTCAGGCCGGCAGCAAACCGCAGGTCGACGAGCCCCTCCTCCCCACGGCGAACACCAGTGAGCTCCTCCAGATCACAGTGCAGCGCCGCTGCCATTTTCTGCAGCCGCTGCGGAGTGGGCGTGTGCCGCCCCTTCTCGTAGAAGAACACCATGCGCGTCGACACCCCGACTCGCCGGGCAAGTTCAGCCTTCGACAGCCCCGCACGCTCCCGCAGCGCCGCAAGGCGACTGGGAGCTATCACGCGAACGGGCAATGGCATGCCTCCATAGAACTGCAATGAAGACTTCATGGCAATGGGCTTACCGCGACCGGTATCGAAGCGCTGCTCTGAATCGACCCGTGGCACCGCCCCCGCGCCCCCGAGATAGACCGCCCTCGGCACCTATGACGCCCCCACCCTCGCGGAGCGCATGTGGAGCGGTTCGCCGAGGTGCGTCTCACCTCTGCAGCGCTCGCTCAGCTCCTGGAGCTGCGGGCCAGGCACTCGGGAACGCGCAGCTGCGGCGTCGCGCCGGCACGGGCGGGGTGGGCGCGACGGAATTCGACCTTGACCAGGCGCAGCGAGGACGCCGAGCTGGGGATCCGGCTCACTGTGCGACGCACGGCAGGCGCCCGGTGCGTCTTGCACTCGGTCGACGGCGACCTGCTGCTGGACGATCTTGAGCTGGACGTCGGCCGTTCCTCTTCCGCGGTGGCCGACGACGATGCGGAGGTGAGCGTGTCATGAGGCCGACGACGATGCGGAGGTGAGCGTGTCATGACCCTCAATTCGAAACATGACGTCGCCCGGCATCCGAGCGCCGCAGCGCCGCCCGGCTGCTGCTCGCCCATCCGCTGGTCACCTCGGGCGGCCCGCACTCCGACCTCTTCCCGCTGATTTGCAGGCATGCCGATTGGCTGGGCAAGCGGTTCCAGCAGGTGCTCGGTTACCGCCTGCTGGTCGACAGCTCCTACGCCCGGCTGTTCAAGTCGGGGCTGGGGGCAGGCGCCGGCCGCCGGCTGGAGCGCTCCACCGGCACCCCCTTCACCCCGCACACCTACGCCTGTCTTGCGCTGGCTCTGTCCGTGCTGGTGACCGCACCCGAACAACTACTGCTGTCACAGCTGGTGGCCGACATCAGGGCCGCCGCGGCCGACGCGGAGATCGAGCTGGAGGAGACAGGTAGGGCGGGCGGGAAACGGACCTTGGACTACACCCCCCGCGTCACGCCCAGCCGGGTGCGGCACCGCATCACGGCCCTCACCCGGGAAACCGGCCAGCTGGGCGCGGCTGACATCGAGACGCAGCTCGACCTCGGGTGGGTCGAGCCGCAGCCGGAACCCGAGCCGGCTGCGACGACGCCCGAGCCCGTGCCGGACGAGCCGACCACCCCGTGAACAACATGCGCCCCTGTCTGGCCATACAGCCGGGTAGGGGCGCTTTCTTCATGTCCGGATGTTCAGCGCGCGGCGGGCACGGTTGATCACGTTCTGTGCCTCGGTCCCGTACACCGCCGACTCGCTGAGCGTGTGCCACACCCGCCGGTACGTGGCTACCGAGTCGGCGTCGTCCAGCCACAGCTCGGCGTGCCAGTCCTCCACCACGACACGGCGTTCGTCGTAGATCCAGAACCCGTTCCCGGGGTAGATCTTCAGCGAGGCGGAGAACGGAATGATGCCGAGCTCCACCGTGTCCAGGCCGATGACCCCGGCCAGGCGGTCCAGCTGCGCCGCCAATACCGCGGGTGGGCACACCAGGGCGTGCAGCGCCCCCTCCCACATCGTGATCCGGTACTTGCGGCCCGGCTCGTACAACCCTGCCTGCCGCTGAATTCGGGCGCGTACAGCGTCCTCCGTGTCCCTGGGCGACTGCATCAGGGTGGCGTGCCTGGCGAGGACGTGCCGGGCGTAATCCGCCGTCTGGAGCATGCCGGGCACGAGGACGTTCTCCCAGATGGTCAGCACCCTGGTGCGGTCGTGCTCGGCCGTGATGGCTTCCTGTACGGGTCGGTGGCCAGACGCCAGCTGCCGGCGCCATGAGCGGATGTGTGACTCGAACCCGCGCAGCTGGGCGAGGAGACCGGGGTAGGCGTCGGGCTGGCCGGTGGCCTCGGCCCACGCCTGGAGTTCCTCGGCGCTCGCGGTCTGTCGGCCGTTCTCCAGCTTGCTGACCTTGGACTTGGTCCAGCCGCCGCCGAGGCGCTGCGCGAGTTGCTCTCCGGTGAGCCGACCGCCAGGGGCGCTGAGCCTCAGCTCCCGAAGAGCCAGGCCCAACGCCTCGCGTGCCTGCTGGTAGTCAGTGCTCACCGGACCTCACGTCACGTGCTGGCGTCGAACTTTGCGTACGGAACCGCATAGTGCCAGGCAGCGTCCCGGGCCTGGCAGTAGCGGTTCACCGCGGCCGGCTCGGTGATGAGTTCCGCACCGCTCAGGTTGTCGTCCTCGTCGAAGAGGAGCCGGGCCACAAGCCGGGAGTCGAACAGCCAGAAGTCCTCCGCGGGCAGGTGCAGCTGCCCGGCCTGATCACGGGACAGGTTGCGGATGTCCTCACCGACGGCGCAGTTGCGGGCGGCGTTGCTGCGCAGGTAGAGCTGGCCGGGGGTGGCCGGGCGGTCGACCAGCCGCACGCGCTCGAAGCGCTTCCCGGCGTCAGTCTGGGCGCGGACGTTGCGGCACCACTCATCGTCGTAGTCCCAGTCGATCCGCTGGCCCTTGGCGAATTGGGCCCACTCCTCGGTCTGCTCGTCACTGGCGTACCGCCGGCGGGTCTCCAGACGCCAGGCGGTGTGCTTGAAGGTGGTGAACAGCTGGTCGAACTCCTCGGCCGCGTTGATGAGCCGCGGCGACTCATCCCGAGGGCCGAAGTCGACCAGCGTGTTGCGCGGCACCACGATCGCCACCTCCCCGTGGTCCAAGTGCTGCAGCTGCGCGAGGTCTTCTTGGTCCGTGAGGGGCGGCCCGTGGACGATGACCTCCCCGCTGTCGAGGTCCTCGTGGACGCTGGGGCAGCCTCCGCCCCCCGAGCCCGTGCCGTTGAACCGAAGCCGTCGCATGGATGTCCCCTCCTGGTGGGTGCCGCTGATGCGCGTCCAGCCTCCCCGAGGCCGACGCCGCGGACACCACCCTTCCGCTGCCTGCATGGGAAACATTGCGCAACTCTGGCAGGTGGTCAAGAAACTTCGCGAAACCTGTGCAGCGGTGCGCAACTCCTCGCTCCTACCTTCCTGTTTATGGACGCAACCACAGGCGTCGACCCCTTCGCCGCGGTGGAGTCGCTGCGGGCGGCGCTGAACGGGGCCGGGATCGTGCTGCCGTCGTTGGCGGTGGACCCGGCCACACCGAGCCTCGCCTTGGTGGACCTCGCCCGCGTCCGCGCTGACGTGGCGCTGCGCCTCGCGCACGCCCTCCAGAGAGGAGAGGCCGCCGCATGAGCACCACCACTCAGGAGATCCCGAGCGAAGTGCTGCGCCTTCTGGAGGTGCCCGCGCTGGACGACCAGTACGAGGCGCAGCTGCGCGGCGCGGCCTGCGTGTGGGATGGCACGCCGCTCACGGCAGAGACCGCGGTCGAGCTCGGCGAGCGCCGGCACCGCCACCTTCACGGGTACTTCAGCACGTTCCCCCGCGGCTGCGTGTCGTGTGTCGCTGACCGTGCACACCGTGCCGTGCTCGATCACTGCCGGATGTGCGAGCAGTGCATGGAGGACGGGGCCATCTGCATGGTTGGCCGCGTTCTGTACCGGCTCGTGCGGGAAGGGCGGCGGGCGTGAGCAAGAGCGCGAAGGCCGACGTACAGGCGGAGCTGGCTGCCTGCCGCGCCGCCGGCTACTGCGGCGAGTTGGACCCCGGCGGGCGCATGTCGTGCACCCGCCGGCCGAACCACGACGGCGACCACGTGAACCACTACCGCGGCCGGAACCGCCCGACAGACACCGAGGGCTACCGCTGGAGTCCGAGCGGTGGCCCGCTGCGCCGGCCGCCTGAGGGCAGCGTCCCATGAAGCACCACCGACCCAGGCAAAGCCGAGCAGAGGCGGCCCAGGACGTCCAGGTCGTTCGTACAGTGGCGCGCTCCCCTTGGACGCCATGACCCACGCCCGCTCCACGAGGCGTGGGTCGACGGCGTACGGGATGGGAGCTGGGAGTGCCACGTGCCTGGCTGCGCCCGGCGCCCTGCCGGTCCTACTCGCCGCGCAGCCGGGCGTGAAGGGTTTGGCGGGAGATGCCCGTCATGCGAGCCATGGCCGCAAGGTTGACTTCAACGCCGTCGCTCTCGATCACCTGGATCATGCGCACGATCTCGTCAAGCGCCTCGGCTCGGACTGCGTTGGCGAACGCCCAGTTACACGCGTTTTCCTGGATCATGGTGAAGCGACCTTCGGCGTGCTCGCTCTGTGCAGCTCCGCTTAGCACGTCCCCGATCGGGTTGGTGTCGAACCTGTCCAGCAGCTTCATGGCGGCATCAACATCCATGGAGGTGAGTTTGATGCGGCTCATCTCACGGATGTCGCGCCCGATGAGGCGCTCCCACAACTCTGCCTTCCTGGTCTGCCAAGCGGCGCGTTCGCGCAGCGAAGCTGCTCGGTCGTGGTCGCCTTCCGCCTCGGCCTGGATGGCGTACTTGTACGACTCCCCAACCGCGATGCGCATGCGCTCCGCGTCTCGGCGGAGCCGCTCGTCGCTCTCATCGTTGTAATACACCAACCGAGTGTAAAGCAGTTTACTGCTTGACCGTCAACCTCTTTACGATGATGGCCGATCGAGGCCCGGCCAGCCCCGCTCCCATAGCACTTTCGACTCCAACTGGTCAGCGTGGTGCTGTGGTCTAGACATGCCCGCTACAGGGCACGCAGACTCCGCGAGTGAAGGGGCGCTTTGCGTTGTACTGCCGGCCGGGGGCGACGCGCGCGAGGGGCGCCCAGAAGAGTCAGTCCCTGGTGAGCGCGCCCCACGGGCGAGTGATCATTTGTCCGTACTCCCGACTGCCTGGGGCGAGACGGTGAACCTCCGCCAGACCGGCGCATGGTGGTCGACACCGAGGAAGTTCTGGAAGTCCCAGTAGACACCTCCTTCAAGGCGGCGTACCCATCGCCCGGACGGACGGGCCTGTTGAGCGGATCGTGCTCGTTCTCCCAGTCGATGTCCTCGTACCCGGGGTCGTCGATGCTGTAGTGGGTCAGATAGCCCCGGGCATGCTCGATGTTCAGGTTCAGAGCCGGGAACTGGGCCAGCAGAAGGTCGGGGCGCCCCTGGCACGGAAGATCGCATGGTCAGAGAGACAAGTCCGCCGTGGGGTCCGAATCCTCCGTTGGCGACCTGGCGCAGCCGATCCGTTTGGACGGATGTCGGCCCAGGACACGCCCTTGGGCAGGACATACACGATCCCCGCCGGCACAGTACGGTCGTCGACCGGCTTCCGTCCGGGAAACCGGTGTCGCCGCGGCGGCCGGGTCGGACAAACTCCAGGCCCGCTTCACCGCGGTGCACACGCTCCAGGTTAGCCTGGCCACCTGCGCCGTCGTGCCTTGTTGTGGCCGCCTTCGTCGGCCTGTGGCCCGCCAGCTTCCTGATCGGCCTCGGCGTCGGAGTCTCGATGGCCTTCGGTGATGCCTACCTGCTGGGCAGCGTCCCGCCGAAGGACCTCGTGCGCGCCGCGGCCCGCCAAGAGACGGGCCCTCGCGGTCGGTGCGGCGCTGGGCGTGGCGGGTTTCGGCGACATCTTCGCCGCCACCGGCTCGGTCCTCGGGACGGCCGTCATCACGGCGGTCATCGTCGCCGCGATCGTGGCGGTGCTGCGCTGCAACCGGGGCGTCTTCAGGGCATAGCCCGAGCGCCTCGCGGGTCACGCGGGTGCCACCGGTCCACCGGTAGCCACCCGCGTTCCGGCGTCAGGCGAGCGCAGGGACAAACGGTCCGAGAACCCGTCCTCCGTGTACGCGGCCGCTTCCACCACGCAGACCGCCTCCACCAGAGCGGTGTCCGTCCGTGTGATCAGCTGCGGGGTGATCCTCCGTTCGGCGTACGCGGCCACCGACCCCGCGGTACGGCTCGTGGCGGCGGCGAGCCCGACGAGCAGGAGGGCCGGCAGGGCGTCGCGCAGCCTCTGCCCGGGTGAGCCGCCGCCGAGGACCGGCTGCATCGCGCGAGCGGTGGCGGCCAGCACCACGGCGGCCGAGACGCCGGTGACGAGCTGGCAGCCGAACAGGAGTTGAACCGCCCGCCGGTCGGTACGCCACGACAACCAGACGATCCGAGCCAGCACGGCCGGGATCTGCGCCCCCATCCGCAGGAAGCCGACCTGGGCGAGAGGGTTCACTGAGTACTGGCCGCTGTAGGTGATCTCCGCCGGAGGCGGTGGTGGTGGGGCCGTGTTCTGCTGCGTGCTGGTGTCTGCCGAGGTCAAGGTGGTCTCCCTCGTCGTCGTCCGCCGTGGTCACGCAGCTCAACGACCCGGCCCGGATATCGAACACACGTATTTCGGTCGGCCCCCAACTCCCCAACCACGGGGCGTGTCGGAGGGCGGGGGATGCATCGACCCGCGACGGACAACGGACCTCCACCGCTCGGCGGTTGGCCGAAACGCCGGCCCTCGCCGGGCGGTGTCGCGATCCGGCTCGTGCGGTGGGCGATGCTGGACCGGCACCTGCACCGCCCTTTCTCCCCAGGGCCGTGGGACCAGGCGGAGATCAGGCCGACCCGTCAAGTCAGCGTTCCCGCCCGGTGCTTGCGAGCTCGGTGGATGCCGAGACCGATGAAGCCGACCCAGACCAGAGTGATCAGACCGACGAGGGCGTCAGCACCCCACCCGTTGATGGCGTAGAAGTGGGTGGCGTCCATGCCGAAGTAGAGCGACGGGACGGCCAGCAGGTTGATGACTCCGACGACGACGGCACCGCGCAGGGCCCACCGTGGCACCATCGGTGATTCGGCCGGCATGAACTGCTGCGCGGCACGGGCGAACCCGAGGAAGAACATCGCGATCCACAGGTGGGCGATCGGACCATGAGCCAGTGCCATGGCGGCCGCCAGAGGGCCGTCCGTGGTCGGGTCCATCCCCCGATCCGGGAACGCCAAGGGAGTACCGGCCTCGAGCGAGGTGGCGAAGAGGATCACCGTGACGTAGGTGAGCAGCGACACGATGGTGAGCTGACCGGCAATGGCGCGCCGGCCCGTGTCGTCCCTGGGAAGCAGGCGGGCCAGCGCGACCCCGAACGCCGTCAGCACAGCCATGATCACCAGCGTCAGCAGGCTACGCGTCAGGACGTTCCACTGCGGGGGCGGTCCCGAGTAGACGAAGTACAAGGCCACCATCGGCACCGAGAGGGCACCCACTGCCATACCCGTCCGGCCGGCGAACGTGGTGGTGGGCAGGTCCGATGCGCCGGCTGCGGGACGAGGCGAGGCGGACGGGTTCTGCGTGGTCGATGGCGTGGTCACAGTGACTCCCGGGTGACGTCGTCGGTACGGAGGTTTCCGGTCTGGTGACTGTGCGATGAACCGGCGCGTCGCCACTGGGCGCGGACGTGGTCCACGGAGAGCAGCGCAGCGTTGATGAGGAGGGCGCTGCCGGGCGTCCACAGCCACCACGGACCGTCGAGATGCGTGCGGAAGATGCCCATCAGCAGCCAGGCGATGATCTGCACGGCGGTCGCGAAGGCGGCCGTCGTGGTGACGGCGAAGCGGATCCGGGTCGTGGAGCGCTGATCGGCCGGGTCCAGCCCGAGCAGCGTGATCAGGTATCGGCGAGGACGTGTGGTGTTCATGCCCTCAACCATGTCGGCCGGCCGATGCGCCGGACGTCTGCCGATCGGGACCGATCGAGTCCACGAACGGCCGACAGGTTCTACGACTTTCGTTGACTGCGTCGTCGAGGCCGACGGTCTAGGGTGGTCCGGTGTCGTCTCCTCCCCTCGCCGTCCCCGGCGGCCGCAACGACGGGATACCGGTGCGTCGAGGGCCGTGGATCGAGCGCGGCCGCTCGGCGTTGCTGGTTCTCTCCTCGTTCGCCGGTGGGCTCGCCATGCTGTTCCTGGTCCTCGAGCAGCGCCCGGGAGGAGGGTGGCGCCTCCTCGACATCTGCGTGGGCGCCGTCGCGAGTCTCGTGCTGCTGGTCCGTTACCGTGCTCCGGTCGTGGTCGGTCTGGTACTGGCGGTCGTTGGGGCGTTCTGCGCCACCGCCGGTGTAGCCAACTACGTGGCTCTGTTCGCCGTGGCACGCAGCCGGCACATCGAAGAGGCGTTCGTCGTGGCGATCGCCGATATCGCCGGCGCCCTGGTCTTCTGGCTGCTGTATCCGGCCAACTCGGCGCTGAGTCTGACCGTGGTGGTCAACACCGCGATCGCACTCGCCGTCGTGGCCTGGGGCGCACTGCAGCAGAAGCAGCAGGACCTGGTCGCGGTCTACCGGGACAGAGCGGCCCGTATCGAGCGCGAGCGAGAGCAGCGTGCGGAACAGATCCAGATGGCCGAACGCGCCAGAATCGCCCGGGACATGCACGACTCGGTCGCGCACTACATCTCGCTGATCGCGCTGTACGCCGGCGGGCTCGCGGTCGCCGGGGACAACGCCAAGAACGTCGGCACAACAGCCGCGACGATTCGCACGACCGCGATCAGTGCACTGGACGAGCTGCGCACTGTGATCGGCATACTGCGCGACGGCACCGTCGTGACACCGCAAAGCTCCGAGCACGAACACACCGTTGCGGGACTGATCGACGAAGCCAGACAGGCCGGTCAGTTGATCGTCGCGCGCCTTGATCTGCCCGACAACGGCGGCACCAGCGGCAACACCGGCAGCACAGCCGCGCCGCAGGGACCCCCGAACGCCGAGCACATCTACCGCGTCGTGCAAGAGGGGCTGACCAACGCGCGCAAGCACGCCCCTGGCGCACTGGTCACGGTCAATGTTCGCCGCGAGGGCGGTGATGCCCTCATCACGATCACCAATCCGATCGAAGAAACCGAGTCGGCGTTGCCCGGAACCGGCGCCGGGCTGAGCGGTCTCGTCGAACGGATCGCCACCGTGGGAGGCGTCGTCGAACACGAGGTCGTCGACCGCGGTGAGAACACCCACGAGTTCCGACTGTCTGCGCGAGTGCCCCTGCGATGACCAGCTCTCCACCTTCCAGCAGCACCCCCGGCGGCGCACCCACGTCGGTGCTCATCGTCGACGACGACGCGATGGTCCGCGCCGGGCTGTCGATGGTCCTGTCGGTGGACCCCACCATCACCATTGTCGCCGAGGCATCCGGCGGAGCCGAGGCCGTCATCGCGGCGACGCGGCACCGTCCCGATGTCGTCCTGATGGACCTGCAGATGCCGGAAATGAACGGCGTCGAGGCCACCCGCCGTGTCCGTGCGGCGGTGCCGTCGGTCGCGGTGCTGATGCTGACCACCTTCCACCTGGACACGCACGTCCTCGACGCGCTGCAGGCCGGCGCTAGCGGATATCTGCTCAAAGACGTCGCGCCGCAAGAGCTCTGCCACGCGATTCACCTTGCCGCATCGGGGGAATCCGCGTTCTCAGCGACGATCACCCGCCAACTCGTGGCACGCCACACTCGCGCGGCCAGCAACTCCACCACCGCCAAAGCCCGGCGGACATTGGAAGCGCTCACCGATCGAGAACGCGCGGTCGCCGAGGCTGTCGCCGAAGGTGCTTCCAACGCGACCATCGCGAAGGCACTCTTCATGAGCGAAGGCACAGTCAAGACGCACATCTCCCGCGCGCTCACCAAGACCGGCTTGGACAACCGGGTCCAGCTGGCTCTCATGGTCTTCCAGGCACAGCAGAACTCCTAGACAGTGTCTTTCCGACCCAGCCGCTGCTCGCGCCGCTGCCGGAAGATCGTTTGAGACCGGCCGGCCGTCCAACCCGCGGGTCGACCGCTACAGGCAGATCTGCGGGCGCGGGGACGACCCAGCCACGGTGGCTGTCGCCGACCGATCAGGGGCCGTTCACCCGGCCCGCTGAGTCGTCTCCCCCGTCTGAGCGGGTACCGTGGGCAGGGCGACGGTGCAGGAGGCGCAGCGTCGGGCCTGGGCCGGGACGGGGCTGAGGCACTCGGGGCAGCCCCGCTTGGGGGCCTGGACGTCGTGGTGGGGAGCGACGCGCTCTTGCAGCTTGTTGATCGGGAGTACGACGAGGAAGTACAGGGCGCTGGCGAGCAAGAGGAAGCTGATCGCCGCGTTGATGAACGCGCCGTAGGGGAATTTGGTGGCGCCTACGGTGAAAGTCTTGCGGCTCATGTCGCCGGTGGCACCGGTGGCCAGTCCCACGAGCGGGGTCAAGAAAGCGCTGACGAAACCGTTGACGACAGCGGTGAACGCCGCTCCGATGACGATGCCGGGGTGAGGACCAGTCCGGCGTTGCGGGCGAGCACCTCCAGCAGCTGAACTCACGCCGGGTGAGGTCCAAGGGCGTGCCGTCCCGCTCGACGGTGCGCGCGGCCGGGTCGAGGACCAGAGCCCTGCACGCCAGGGCCGGCTTCCGCGTGCTCGTCGGTACAGCCTCACTGAGCCCCCGTCAGGCAATCTGCCCGGTCCTCCTCGAAGTGACTGTCTCTGCCGCCCTGCCGCACCAGTCGACCCATCCGAGCGGCTTCGGCTCTGGGCATGAGAGCCCACGTACCGGAGCTGCGGCGCACGGCAGCGGAGTGCCATGGCGTGGTCCACGCGTCCGGGGCGTTGAGGAGGCGGATGCCGAATTTCGGGGCGCCGATGGGCTGGGGATGGATGGAGAGGCGTACCGCGCGGGGGTGGTGTTCGGCGATCAGCGTGCCCCAGGCGCGGCTGCGCTGGATGACGCCGTAGGCGTTTTTTCGGCAGGCGCGTTGGAGGGCGGATCGACTGCCGGTCCAGGCGGCGGTGTCCTCGACGAGGAAGCGGGTGATGCCCCGGTAGAGGGCGAGAGCCTGGTCGTCGGCGCGGATCTCGGCGTGGAGGCCCTCCAGGGTGGGGGCGTAGCGCTCGTGGATGTGAGTGCGTTTCACGTCGTGCGGGAGATCGCCGAGGACGTCGCGGAGATCGAAGACGGACAGTCGGTGCAGGCCCATTCGGCCTATTTGTATGCGTAGGTCGTCGGCGTAGGCGTCGATGTGGTCGTCGGGGACACCGATGAGGTCGCCGAAGATGTGGCCGTCGGAGCAGATGATCACGCGGGCGCCGGGCGGGTAGATCCGCTCCATCTCGCTGCACAGGGTGTTCAGGAAGGTCAGGGAGAGGCGTTCGCCCTCGTCGGGGAGGTGGCCGAGGACTTTTGCGGGGTTGGGGGACTTGCAGGGGAAGCCGGGCAGGGTGAAGACGATGGGGGCGCCGTCGCGTACGAAGGCGGAGATGCGGCGCAGCTGATGCGGGAACGCCTGCGCGGGAGCCGGGGCGGGGTCGGTCGTGCGGTGGTGGGGCAGGATCAGGTTCAGGATCTCGGTGGCGATGCTCGTGGGGAGCGTGTCCGGCGCGGTCGCCAGGGGCATGTCGTTCCTCCTGGGGTACGAGGGCGTGCGAGGGCACGTCGACATGGCGCCGTGGCGGGAGGGAAAGCCAGGCGCCTGGGGTCGGTGGGCGTGGGTCAGCCGGGGCCGGGTCGGCCGGTGTGGCCGGACCCGGTCAGCGGTACGTCGGTGTCAGAGGCGGCGGTCGTAGCCGACGGGTAGGTGGTTGGTGCCGCGGCCGAGGACAGCCGGGATCCACTCAATGTCCTCGTCTCTGACGGCCAGATGGAGGCCGGGCAGGCTGGCGATCAGGGTGCCGAGGGCGATCTGTAGCTCGGCGCGGGCCAGGGCGGCTCCGGGGCAGAAGTGGATGCCGTGGCCGAAGGCGAGGTGGGGGTTGGGCGAGCGGTCGAAGTCCAGGGTGTGCGGGGCGGGGAAGCGGCTCGGGTCGCGGTTGGCCGCGCAGAGGGAGACGATCACGGAGTCGCCGGCCGGGACCTCGGTGCCGTGCAGATCGCTGTCCTTGTCGAAGAAGCGCCAGGTGGTGAGCTCGAAGGCGCTGTCATAGCGCAGGAGTTCCTCGACGGCGGGGGGCAGTAGATCCGGGTTGTCGCGCAGGCGGGCCAGTTCGGCCGGGTGGCGGAAGAGGGCGATCAGGGCGGTGGTGATCTGGTTGGTGACCGGTTCCTGGCCCGCGACCAGGAGCTGGAAGATCATCGAGTCCAGCTCCTCTTGAGACAGTTCGCGGCGGTCGCGGGCCACGACGAGGCGGCTGAGCAGGTCGTCGTCCCAGTGGTCGCGCTTGTGGGTGACGACGTCGGCGATGTAGCTCTGCAGACCGTGCAGGCGGGCCTCGTAGAGGGGTCGGCCGGGGTCGGTGGGGCCGACCGGCTGGACGACCTTGCCCCAGTCGCGGTCGAAGCGGGCCGCGAGTTCGGGCGGGAGGCCGATGACTTCGGCGAGGGCCTTGAAGGGGAAGTGAGCGGCGAAGCCGGTGACGAGGTCTGCGGGGCCGTACTCCGGTAGTGCGTCGACGAGTGCGTTGGCCAGTTGCTGAAAGCGGGGGCGGAGCTGTTCGATGCGGCGCGGGGTGAAGGCGTCCGTCACGAAGCGGCGCATCCGGGTGTGCTTGGGCGGGTCCTGGTGGAGGAGGTGGACCTGGAGCTGGGAGTGCTGGGGCTCGGGCATGATCGAGGCGCGGGCGCGCCAGCGGTCGTTGCCACGGTCGTGGTTCTTGCCGAGGCGGTCGTCGTTCAGCGCGGCGTGGGCGGCGTCGTAGCCGGTGACGAGCCAGGCTTGGACGCCGCTGGGGAAGAGGACCCGGTGGACTGGGCCAGCCTCGCGCATCTGCTCGTACAGGGGGTAGGGGTTGCTCTTGTAGGGGCAGCCCATCAGCGGCACCGGGTCGGGCAGGGTGTCCGGATCTGCGACTGGCTGCTGTTTCTGGAGGGTCATGGGGCGGCTCCTCAGAGGGCGAGTTCGGGCCGGTAGTGGTCCAGCCACAGGGCGAGGTCGACGACGCGTTCGAGGCGCAGGCGGTGGCCCCACTCGAGCCGGTCGGGCGGGGTGTCGAGGAAGGGCTTGATGCGGGTCTCGTCGGCCAGGGCGCGGACCTGTTCGGTGGCGAGCGCGTCGCGCGCCACGGCCTGTAGGCCGCGGGTGTAGTCGGGGTGGTGGGTGGCCGGGTAGTGGTTCTTGGGGCGGTGCAGCACGGAGTGGGGGGCGAGGTCGGTGCCCATAGCGCGCAGCAGGCTCTTCTCCCGGCCGTCGAAGCTTTTCAGTGCCCAGGGGGTGGTGAAGGCGTACTCGACGAGCCGGTGGTCGCAGTACGGGACGCGGACCTCCAGGCCCTGGGCCATGCTGAGGCGGTCCTTGCGGTGCAGGAGCTGGCGCAGCCAGCGGGTCAGGGACAGGTGCTGCATCTCGCGTTGGCGGTGTTCGGCGGGGCTCTCGCCGTCGGTGTGCGGTACGGCGGCCAGGGCGGTGCGGTAGGTGTCGTCGCGGAACTCACCGATGCGCAGGCCGAGTTCCGGATTGAGGGGCATGGCGGCCTCGTCGCCCGTCACCAGCAGCCACGGGAAGGTTTGCGCTGCCAGGGCCTTCGGGTTGTGGAACCAGGGGTAGCCGCCGAAGACCTCGTCGGCTGCCTCGCCGGAGAGGGCGACGGTGGAGTGCTGGCGGATCTCGCCGAACAGCAGGTACAGGGAGGTGTCCATGTCGCCGACACCGATGGGTGAGTCGCGGGCCACGACGACGGCCTTGCGGTGCTCGGGGTCGAGCAGGGCGCGCGGGTCGAGGATGACGGTGCTGTGGTCGGTGCCGATGAAGGCGCCGGCCTCGATGGCGTAGGGCGTGTCGTGGCCGGTGCGCAGGACGTCGCCGGTGAACTGTTTCGCCTGGTCGCTGTAGTCGACTGCGTAGGAGCGGATGCGGGCGTCCGGGCCTTCGCGCCGGCGGAGTTCGTCGGCGAGCAGGGCGGTCAGGACGGTGGAGTCGATGCCGCCGGAGAGCAGGCTGCACAGCGGGACGTCCGCCTCGAGCTGGCTGCGGGCCGCGGCGCCGACCAGGGCGTGGATCCGCTCGATGGCCGTGTCCTGGTCGTCTGTGTGGTCGGTGGCTTCCAGCTGCCAGTAGAGGCGTTCACGGATGCCGGCCCGGTCCAGGACGAGCACGCCGCCCGGCTCGACCTCGCTGACTCCGGACCACACGGTCGGGCCGGTGTTGAACAGCAGGCTGTACGCCTCCCGCAGCCCGTCCGCGTCCACCCGGGGCCGTATTTCCGGGTGGGCGAACAGGGTCTTGGGCTCGGAGGCGAAGGCGAGGCCGCCGTCGACGCGGGCCCAGAACAGGGGCTTCACCCCCAGCCGGTCGCGGACCAGCAGCAGCCGCTGGGCGCGCTCGTCCCAGACGGCGAAGGCGAACATGCCCTCCAGGTGCTCGGCCACTGCGTCGCCCCACTCGGCGTACGCGCGCAGCACCACCTCGGTGTCGCTGCGCGTGCGGAAGGCATGGCCCCGGGCGCGCAGTTCGGTGCGCAGTGCGTGGTGGTTGTAGACCTCGCCGCTGTAGCTGAGCACGATGGCCGGCTCGTCGGGCCGGTCGGTCATCGGCTGTACGCCGCCTTCGGGGTCGATGACGGCCAGGCGCCGGTGGCCGATCGCGGCCCGCTCACCGACCCAGACGCCGCCGGCGTCGGGGCCCCGCGGGGTGAGGGTGGCGGTCATGGCCTCGATGACCGGGGCCTGGGTGCGGGCGTCGCTGTGGAAGGACGCCCAGCCGGTGATTCCGCACATGGGAGCGACTCCTCGGTCAGGGGCGGTGGGCGGCGGGAGCCGCGTCGGTGGACATGTCTTGCACGAGCGCCGGCCGGCGTCCTTGCAGGGCGAGCAGGGGTACGGCGATGCAGGCGGCGGCTGCCGCCAGGGTCAGCCCGGCTGTCACGCCGTCATCGCGTCCGGCCAGGCCCCAGGCGGTGGTGGCGAGAGCCGGACCGAGGGTGAAGCCGAGACTGCGGGCGAGCTGTGCGGAGGAGCCCACGGTCGCCGCGCGGTCCGCCGGGGCAGCGCTCATGACCAGGGCCTGGGTCGGGCCGCCGTTCAACCCCATGCCGACCCCGGCCAGAGCCAGCCGCCAGGCCACGTCCACCGGTGACCAATCGCCTCCCAGCGGAACGAGGAGGAGCAGACCGGCTGCGGTGAGGGCGGCGCCGGTGACCGCCACGGGCCGGGCCCCGCACCGGTCGGCGAGGCGGCCACCGACCGGCCCGGCCAGCCCCATCCCGAGCGGGAAGGCGAGCACGGTGAGCCCGGTGGTGGTGGCGCTGACGCCGTCGTCGCGCTGGAGGTGCAGGGCGACGACGTAGTGCATCGCCGCGAACCCGGCCGCCAGCGCCAGCACCGCCGCATGCGTCCGGAACAGCCCCGTCGTCCGCAGCACGCCGACCACCGGGCGACCAGCCGGTCCTCGCAGCCACTACCACAACGGCGGTACGGCGGCACACGCGAGCGCCAGCCACGCTGGGCTTCCCGCCCCCAGGGTCGGCGCCAGGAGCAGGGCGCTCACCCCGGAACCCACCAGCAGCACATCCGCCGCCGACCGCCGGTCGGGCCGGCGCAGGCCCCCGTCCCTCGGCATCGCCCTCCCCCACTCTCGGCTTCGCTCGAGCGGGGGGACCCCCATCGCCACGACCAGGGCGAGCAGGCAGAAAGGGACCTTGACCAGGAAGACGGCGCGCCAGCCCAGGTGGTCCAGCAGCAGTCCGCCCACCGCGGGACCGGTCACCGCGCCCAGCGGGCCCAGTGTCGCGGGCACGCTCATGGCCCGCCCGCGCAGTTCCGGCCGCACCGACCGCAGGGCGAGAAGCGGCATCAGCACAAAGAGCACCGCACCGAACGCGCCCTGCGCGAGGCGGGCGGCGATCAGCCAGGGCGCCCAGGGCGCGGCGGCCGCCAGCGCGCTGCACAGACCGAAGCCCGCGTTCGCGACCAGCAGAGCGGAGCGCATCCCGACCCCGTCCAGCCATCGGCCGACAGGCAACAGCAATGCCACCACCGGCAGTTGATAACCCAGGACCGCCCACTGGGCGGTCGCGGCGGAGACGTGCAGACCGTCGGCGATGTCCGCCAAGGCCACGTTGACGATGTTCATGTCGAGCATCGCCACGAACGACAGCAGGCCGGCCACCGCAACGAGCAGCCAGCGGTCCTCGTCGCCGACGGGTATGCGGCCCGGCTGTTCCGAGCCAGGACTGTGGCCTGTCACCGTTGCCGCCCCTCACGGTCGTGGGTGGGCTGCCGGACGGCAGCCTCGTCCCACAAGTCGGGAGGGATCGCACACGAGTTCCCGGGCGCGTCCAAAAATCATGGCGGGCAGCCTGACACCGCCCGCGCCGCTCAGTCCCGGCGGCCGCCGGGGGCCGGCTTGCCCGACACGGCCGACTCCGCCAACAGGTACAGCAGCACGCAGAGGACCAGGCCCGCGGCGCAGCCGACAGCCGCTCCGAACACTCCATCGACGACGGATCCCAGCCAGCCGTACCCGGCTGCGAGAACGGCCACGGTGACCGCGAGCAGCGGCCAGGCTCCCCCGTTGATCCGCGCCCAGCCGCGCCGGATCGTCCTGGGCTCAGGGTCCCAAGGCCAAGCCGTGTGGGAACCGTCGTGCACGTTGTGCCGGAGCCGCGTCATCCGGCTGCTCTCCCCCGAATGCTCGACACGCGCGCTGCCCGGCGCGTGCCGCGGAGGGTTCCTTCCCTCGCGCCGGACATCGAATCGGCGTGCCTACGGCGGAACTCCGGGCTCCGCTCAGCCGACTACTGAGGCGACGGTGTCGGCCTGAGCCATCCGCGTTCGGGCGTCCGTACGCCACGCCAGAGTCTCATCCGCATCCGGGAGTTGCGCCATGGAGCAGAAGCAGTACGACGTCACGGGAATGAGCTGCGAGCACTGCGCGGCGAGCATCAGGGAGGAGGTCTGCGAGGTACCCGGGGTGAGCGAGGTCGTGGTCGACCTCGCCGCCAACGCCGTCACCGTGCGCGGCACGGACCTTGACGACGAGCGGCTGCGCGCGGCGATCGTCGAGGCCGGGTACGGCATCGCGGACACGGTCGCCGCCTGATCCCGGCAGCCGGCCGAGCGGGCAGGACGCGACTGCCGTCCTGCCCGAACCCATTCATCAGACGGTCCATCCCCGGGTGGGCGTCTGAAGCGGCACGGCTGCCGGTGCCTCGTCCGACGGCGTCCGGTGGTCGAAGGCGATGAGCGGGTCACCGGTCAGGGGATGGTCGACAACCGCCGCTCGCACCCCGAACACCTCCGCCATCAGCGAGGGCGTGAGGACTTCCCGCGGCGGGCCGGAGGCGACGACCGCTCCGTCGTGCAGGACGTGGAGGCGGTCACAGACGGAGGCCGCGGCGTTCAGGTCGTGCAGCGACACCAGGGTCGTGCGGCGCTGGGCCCGCAGGAGGGCGAGCAGGTTGACCTGGTAGCGGATGTCGAGGTGGTTGGTCGGTTCATCCAGCACCAGGATGTCCGGGTTCTGTGCGAACGCCCGTGCCAGCAGGACACGTTGGCGCTCACCGCCGGACAGGGCTGTGAAGCGGCGTCCGGCCTGTTCTGCCATGCCGACGTCGGTGAGCGCTTGCGCGACGATGTCCCGGTCGGCTGCGTCCTCCCCGGCGAAGGCCCGCTTGTAGGGCGTACGGCCCATCGCGACGACCTCGCGCACGGTCAGCTCGAAGTCGCTCCCGCGCTCCTGCGGCAGGGCCGCCACGTGCCGGGCCGACTGGAGCGGGGTCATCTCCCGCAGGTCGGTGCCGGCCAGCAGGACCCGCCCGGCGGCGGGCTTCAGGTGCCGGTAGACGGTGCGCAGGAGCGTGGACTTGCCGCAGCCGTTCGGGCCGACCAACCCGGTGATCTCTCCCTCGGCGGCGACGAGATGGGCGCCCGCGACCACCGTACGGCCGGCGTAGGCGACGTGCAGGTCCTCGATGTCGATCCTCAACTGCCGCTCCCCAGCCGCCGGTCCAGCAGGTACAGCAGGGCCGGAGCCCCGAGCAGCGAGGTGACCACGCCCACCGGCAGCTCCTGCGTGTCCATCGCCGTACGGCACACGATGTCGACCACCACCAGCAGCAGAGCGCCGAACAACGCGGAGAGCGGCAGCAGGCGCCGGTGGTCACCTCCCACGACCAGGCGGCAGACATGCGGCACCATCAACGCGACGAACGCGATCGCGCCGGAGACCGCCACCAGGACACCGGTCAGCACACTGGTCACGGTGAACAGTTCTCGGCGCAGCCGGGTGACGTCGATACCGAGCCCGGCGGCCGTCTCGTCGCCCATCAGCAAGGCGTTCAGGCCCCGGGCGCGTGCCTGCAGCCACAGCATCGCGCCGGGTACGGCGACGGCGGGGACCGCGAGCATGTGCCACGTCGCTCCGCTGAGGCTGCCCATGAGCCAGAACAGGACGCTGTGGGTCTGCTGCTCGTCGCCGGACTGGAGCACCAGGTAGCTGGTGAATCCGGAGAGGAACTGGCCGATCGCGACGCCGGCCAGCACGAGCCGCAGTGGCGCGAATCCGCCCCCGCGCCGGGCCACCGCCCACACCAGCGCGAACGTCGCCAGCGCGCCGGTGAAGGCCGCCCCGGACAGGCCCAGGCCCAGTGCCCCGCCGGCGCCGAGGCCGAGGACGATTGCGGCGACCGCGCCGAGGGAGGCGCCGTTGGAGATGCCCAGCAGGTAGGGGTCGGCCAGCGGGTTGCGCACCAGCGCCTGTACGGCCGTACCGACGACGCCGAGTCCCGCGCCGACGAGCGCGGCGAGCAGGGCGCGCGGCACCCGCAGCTGCCAGACGATGAGGTCGTCCGTGCCGGGGCGCGGGGCTTCGCCGGACAGCCGCCGCCACACCACGCCCCACACCTCGCCGGGCGGGATCGACGTCGAGCCCCAGGCGACGGCGGCCGTCAGCGCGGCCAGCAGCACCACGACGAGAACCGCCGCCAGCGGTCCGGCGGGCAGGCTGCCGCGCTCCTGCGCGGCCGTGGCTTTCCGGCGCACCAGTGTGAGGGCCACGATCAGGCGACCTTGCCCGGGTAGAGGGTCTTGGCAATGGCCTCGACCGTGTCGGCGTTCTCGACTCCCGCGATGGTGGTCTGCTCGGAGCCGATGCGCAGGAAGTGGCCCTCCTTGACCGCCGTCAGCCCCTTGGTCGCGGCATTCGACTTCAGCCACTGCTCTGCCTCGTCGAACGCCTTCTCGTTCGCCGCCTCGCTACCCCGGTTTCGGACGCCGAGCTGGATCCAGTCGGGGTTCTTGGCGATGACGTCCTCCCAGCCCACCTGCTTGTAGTCGCCGTCACAGTCGGCGAAGACGTTGCGGGCCCCGGCCAGGGTGATCACCGCGTTGGCGATCTGGCGGTTGCAGGTAACGGAGGGCTGCTTCGTACCGGCGTCGTAGTCGAAGAAGAAGTACGTGGGCCGGCTGTTCTCCGCCGTACCACCGACCGCCTTCTGGACCGCGTCCACCTTCGTCTTCATCCCGGCGACTAGTTTCTGCGCCTGCGCACTGGTGCCGGTGACCGCGCCGAGGGAGGTGATGTCGGCCTCGACAGCGGACAGATCGGTCACCGGGCTCTTGCTCTGGGCAGCACAAGCGGTGGACTTCAGGTAGATGTGCTTGATCCCGGCCGCCTTGAACTCCTCCGGCGTCGGCGCGTCCCCCATGCCTGAGCCGCCCATGCTTCCCATGGAGGCGAAGGTGTCGATGTACAGGTCCGCTCCGGAGCCGAGCAGCTTCTCCTTCGGGATCACGGTCTGGCTGAGCACCTCGACCTTCTGCGCCTGCGCGTCGAGGCTGCCGGGCAGCGTGCCCTTACCGGGCGGGAAACCGGTGCCGATCACCTGGTCGCCGGCACCGAGGCGCAGCAGCAGCTCCAGGCTGGAGGCGTTGCTGGTGACGATTCCCTTCGGGGCGCCGGAGAAGGTGGTCCTGGCGCCCGTGCAGTCGGTGACGGACACCGGATAGCCGCCGGCAGCCGCCTTCCCGGCCTGCCCCGCGTTGCCGTCCGCCGAGTCCTTCCCCCCGCCGCCGCAGCCCGCAACCAGCAGGCCGCCCAGTACGACGGCCGCGGTACCGCCCCACACACGAGAACGCATCGAACAACTCCCGGATCCACTCGGCACACGGGCGAGCCTGCGCCACCCGCTCCAGTAGTCGGAGCGAGAGTGCCCCCAGTTCCCGGCCCGTTGGCGATCCGGCGCGGGTCAACCCCTCCGGGTACTCCGGCGGTGAGGGCGCCGGTGCCGTTCTTCAGGCGGCACCGACACCCTCGCGGAGCGTCAGGCCGCCGACGCGGCGGGCTGGTCCTCCACCACTGCCTTGACGGCGTGGGAGGTGCCGCCATCGTCCAGCAGGTCCATCAGCGTCGCGCGGGCGCGAGCCACCCGGGAGCGGACCGTGCCGATCGGGCAGTCGCTCACCTGGGCGGCCTCCGCGTACGGCAGGCCGAGCAGCTGCGTGAGGATGAACGCCTCCCTGCGGTCCTCGGGCAGTGACGCGAGCAGGTCCAGCAGGGCGATGCCGTCGTCGAAACCGGGCAGGTCACGCGGCTGAGCCAGTTCGGCGGCCAGCTGCCAGTCCGGTACGTCGGCCAGCCGGGGCCGGGCGGCGGCGTACCGGTAGCTGTCGATCACGGCCCGGCGGGCGATGGACAGCAGCCAGGCCCGGGCCGAGGAACGTCCCTCGAAGCGGTGCAGGCTGCCGAGCGCGCGCAGGAACGTGTCCTGCGCCAGATCGTCCACCGCCTGGGGGTCGCCGCACAGATGGGTGACGTAGCGCTGGACGTCCCGGTGCAGGGCTGCCACGAACTGCTCGACGGCGTCCGCGTCACCGCTGCGGGCGGCCAGCGCCCATGCGGTGATCGATTCGTCGAGCGGTGCCGGGGTGTCGCCCCGGGGGCGTGAGGTGGGCAGGGCAGAGGAAATCACCTGGTGTCCTTCTCTGGTCAACCGTGATCCGGACCAGGGCGCGCCGAAGCGCGCGGTCCGGTGAAAGAGGGAGAAACGGCCCTACGGCGTCGCTGCGGCGCTACAGCGCCTGTGCGGTCGTACGGCCGTGGCCCGAGGCACACGCGTGCAGACGAGCGGCCTCGGGAAACCAGCTGTCTTCAGGCGACAGCCGTTCCCACGGGCGGACCTCGAGAAGTGATCGCGTGGACGAGAAGGAGGAGACGCGGCGCCCGGTCCGAGTGACCGCGCCGCAGGTGGATGCGCGGGCGGTCGGGGATACCGGGCAGGGCGAGCAGCAACCGCAGCGGTGCCGCCAGCCATCCGGCTGCCGCCCGCAGGATCCGGAAGGCGGCCTTCTCGCCATACGCCAGCCACAGACCGCACAGCACCGCGGCGAGCAGGTGGGCGGCGAGCATGCCGAACGACGACGACGAACCGCCGTCCATGGAGTGCCCCATGTGACCCATGGCGCTCATGCCCGTGTGGCCCATGTGCATGGCGCTCATGCCCGTGTGGCCCATATGCGTGGCGCTCATGTCCATGGGGTCCATGTGCATAGGGCCCATGTCCATGGAGTTCATGCCCATGGATCCCATGTGCATCGGACCCGTTCTCATGGAGCCCATGCCGCTCATGTCCATGGAGGCGGACCCGTCGGGCGCCGACTGGGCGTAGGAGAACGCCTCGTGGAGCACC
Source organism: Streptomyces sp. NPDC028635 (assembly GCF_040637635.1). NCBI lineage: Bacteria > Bacillati > Actinomycetota > Actinomycetes > Kitasatosporales > Streptomycetaceae > Streptomyces > Streptomyces sp. NPDC028635. The sequence continues at coordinate 33,930 of NZ_JBEZWX010000033.1, forward strand.
GTCTGGGCGGCGACCACGGCCGTCAGGATCAACGGCAGCCCGCGCTCACGCCCCGCTAGACACCAGCCAACGGCACCCGTCACGGCACCGCCGGCGGCCAGCGCCCATGACGGCACGTCGCTGCCGGACATCAGGACGTGGCCCAGGGCAGCGAGCAGCACGCACATGGCCGCGAACACCGCGGCCCGTATCGCGCGAGCACACCACCCTGCTGTCATGGCGCCTCATCCTCGCATCCGGGCTTCGGTCGTCATGCGTGGGTACGGACATCCACGGGGGACCGTACTCACTTCGCAGGGTGTGATCCAGCCCACGGCAACCGGCTGGAACTCGGCGACGCTCTGCCCCGACGTCTGGGGAGAGGATTCCTCTGCCCTCAGGGCAGGCGATCACTGAGCGCTGCCGCCCGGGCGGATGACGACCGCGATCGTGTCGACCGGCGCGCTGCGCTCGAAGTGCAGCGTGAACGGCACCAGGTCACCCGCACGCCAGCCGGCCGCGGCCCGCAGCGTCACGTCCACACCGCGCGGCGACATGGACAGCATGCCGCCCGCAGGGACGCCGGCCGAGGTCAGATCCGTCTTGTAGGCGGCCCGGCTGCCCAGCATGCGGTGCCCGCTGAGGGTGATCCGGCCGTTCGTGGCGGTGGACGTCACGTTCAGCAGCCGGTCGTCCGCGCCACCGACGTTGGCGATGTCGAAGAGCGCCGCGGTCTCCGTGCGGTCCCCGTGCGGCAGGAGGACGCGCGCGTTCGAGACGGTGATCCGGGCCGGGCTGCCCGCTTTCCCGGCCCCGGTCCAGGTCGTCAGCCCGCCCAGGGCGAGGCTGCACGCGGCCACGGGTGCGAGCGCGGCGAGGAGGGTGTCGGTCAGCCGACGGCGAGTGGGTCGCCAGAGCTTCTGCTCGGTCATCGGGTACGCCTCCGGGCGGTGGCGGGCGAGGGCTGCCAGGCGCGCAGCCGCAGGCTGTTGCCGACGACCAGCAGCGAACTCACCGACATCGCCGCCGCTGCGAGCATCGGATTGAGCAGGCCGACCATGGCGAGCGGCACGGTCACGACGTTGTAGCCGAAGGCCCAGACGAGGTTGGCCCGGATCGTGCCCAGCGTGCGCCGGGCGAGCCGGACCGCGTCCGCCAGCGCCTCGATGTCCCCGCGTAACAGCGTCACGTCGGCGGCCCCGATGGCCACGTCCGTGCCGCTGCCCATGGCGATGCCTAGGTCGGCGCCGGCCAGGGCGGCGGCGTCGTTCACCCCGTCACCGATGACGGCGACGCGGTAGCCCTGCTTCTGCAGGTCCCGTACGAGGCCGGCCTTGGCTTCGGGGGTGCAGCGGGCGTGCACCGCGTCGATGCCCAGGGCTGCGGCCACGGCCTGCGCGGGTGCCTCACGGTCACCGGTGGCGAGCACCGGCCGCACACCGAGGCGCCGCAGCCGGTCCGCGGCGCGGTAGCTGCCGGGCCGCACCACGTCCCCGACCTCGATCAGGGCCTCGGCCACACCGTCGACCCGGACCAGGACGGGCGTGTGGGCGGCGGCCTCGGCCACCGACAGCGCGTCCGCCAGGGCGGCGGGCAACTGGCCGTCGGCGGCGAGGACTTCCACCAGCCGGCCCTCGACCAGGCCGCGCACGCCCCGCCCCGGGAGTGCGGCGAACTCCCTGACGTCCGGCACCGGCTGCTCGGGGAGTTCCCGTCGGGCGTAGGAGGCGATCGCCCGGCCCAGGGGATGCTCCGAGCCGTGCTCGGCGGCACCGGCCAGCCGCAGCACCGTCTCCCTGCCGAGCCCGGCTGGCAGGGAGGTGACCCGGACGACGGTCATGTGGCCGGAGGTGAGCGTGCCGGTCTTGTCCAGGACGACCGTGTCGATGTGCTGGAGCCCCTCCAGCGCCTGGGGTCCGCTGACCAGGACGCCCTGTTGGGCACCGCGGCCGGTCGCGGCCATCAGCGCGGTCGGCGTGGCCAGGCCGAGCGCGCTCGGGCAGGCCACGACGAGAACGGCCACGCACGCGGTGACGGCGGCCTGCGGGTCGGCCCCGGCGCCGAGCCAGAAGCCGAGGCAGGTGACGGCCAGCGTCAGTACGACGGGGACGAAGACGCCTGCCACCGTGTCGGCCAGCCGCTGCGCCCGTGCCTTGCCGGCCTGGGCCTCGGTCACCAGCCGGGTGATACGGGCGAGCTGGGTGTCGGCGCCGACGGCCGTGGCCTTCACCAGGAGCAGTCCGCCTGCGTTGACGGCGCCGCCGACCACCGTCGAACCCGGCCCGACCTCGACCGACTCGCTCTCCCCGGTGACCAGGGACAGATCCACAGCGGAACTGCCCTCCGTCACCTGCCCGTCGGTGGCTACCCGCTCCCCCGGCCGTACGACGAAGACCTGCCCTTGCTTCAACCGCTCAATAGGAAGGAGCCGTTCGTCGTCGCCTTCGCGGATCGTCACCTCTTTGGCGGCGAGCTGGGCCAGTGACCTGAGTGCCGCCCCAGTTCCGCGCCGGGCCCGCACCTCAAGGAACCGCCCCGCCAGGACGAACAGCGGTACGCCGACGGCTGCTTCGAGATAGAGGTGCGCCGCACCGTCCGAAGCCAAGGGCACCAGAGTGAACGGCATCCGCATGCCGGGCTCCCCAACACCGCCGAGGAAGAGCGCGTAGACGGACCAGGAGAAGGACGCCACCACACCCAGCGCCACCAGTGCGTCCATGGTCGCCGCCGCATGCCGCAGTCCCCGCGCCGCACGCCTATGGAAGGGCCACGCGCCCCAGACGGCGACCGGGGCTGCCAGCACGAAGCACAGCCACTGCCAGTTCCGGAACTGCAGCGCGGGCACCATCGACAGCACGAGCACGGGCACCGCGAGCAGCGCGGTGATCAGCAGCCGGTCCCGCTCCTGGCGAGCTTCCTCGGCCTCGCCCGCGTCCTTGCCCTCGCGTGTCTCGGGCTCTTTGGGCGGTTGGGGCAGGGTGGCCGTGTAGCCGGCCTCCTCCACGGCTGCGGCGAGTTCCTCAGGGCTGATCCGCGGCGGGTGACTCACACGCGCCCGCCCGGTGGCCAGATTGACGGTCGCCGTGACCCCGTCCAGCGTGCCGAGCTTCTTCTCGACGCGCCTCACACAGGCCGCGCAGGTCATGCCACCGACGGTCAGGTCGGTCGTCACCAGGCCGACGGCCACCGGTTCCCCGCCCATCAGTGGCCACCCCCGTGCATGTCCCCCATGTCGTCCGCGCCGCCGCCCCCGCCGGGATCGCCGTCCCCCCGGCTCGTGCCGGTGCCGTGCATGCCGGGCGCGACGGGCCCTGCCGCGACACCGACGGCGTACGACACCGTGAACACCAGCGCCAGCAGGAGAAGGAATCCGCACAGGGCGGGCGGAGGCAGCAGCTTCCGCAACACCGCACCCGTACCGGAGGAGGATTGCCGGGACTCGTCCATCAATCACGTCTCCAGATCACGGCGTACGGCGCCGGTCGTATCGCGCCGTACTGCATCAGGAGTCGGGGCCGCCGGGGGTCGAGTTCCGGAGCAGCGTTGTGGCCCGCGTCACGTAAGGGACAACTGTGCTCGAGGGCCGCGGCGACGGAGCGCTGCCCTGCCTACGGCTGCCGTCGGCAGGGCAGGTGCGCCTACTGCGCCCGGGATCCGGCGGAACGGCCGCGCACGATGGCAAAGCCCGCCGCAGCGAGCCCCAGCACGCCGACGACCAGCCCGGCGATGCCGAGGCCGCGAGCGGTCGAGTCGCTGGCCGAGGCGGTCGACTGGGCGCTGTCGGCGCCGTTCGAGGCCGCCGGCGAGGCGGGCGCGCTGCCACCGCCGTCTTCGGTGCCCTTGGCGGTGAGCTTGAGCACGGGCGCCGGGTTCTCCGGCTCCTGGCCGCCCTGTGCCTCCTCGATCCAGCGGACGGTCTTGCCGTCGGAGTACGGCTCGGTCGCGGAGGCCAACCGGTTCGGCCGGCAGTACAGCGTCCCCTACCGGGCCGATTCGGCGACAGGCCGCCCGGGCGCCATGCGTCTGCCGCACCCGAAGCCGCCGACCATTCCCGCGCAGCAGGCTCAGCGGGTCATCCGGAACTGAGGATCCCCAGCACTGCCGCGCATTCAGCGGCAACTTGGGCAGCGAGCGCCACCCGCCGCACCTGAGCTCCGTCTGGTCCCTGGCGGGCAGCGCCCTTCTTCCGGATGGCGTAGCAGATCGCTAGGATTCTGCTATGGCTAAGACTCAGTTGAACGCGCGCGTGCCCGAGGAGCTGGCCCGAGAGGTTCGCGACGCGGCGAGCAGGGCGGGCATGGACATCGGTGACTACATCGCGGCTGTCCTGGAGGCGGATCTCGCTGCCGCGTCGGGCGGTGAGGAGTTGCGGCGAGCGCGCGCGAACATGCACGCCGCCGCGGCCTACAAGAAATGGATGGCCGCCGGTCAGTCCGAAGAGGGCGCGATGAGCATGGGCGAGGTCTTCGGCGCGTGACGGCGATCCCCGCACGGTTCGCCGCTCACGTCGGTGAGACCATCAAGAACCTGCCCGTCCCCGACCGGGAAGACCTGCACGAAGCGATCGTCCGGGCATGCGAAGACCCCTGGTCGTGGCCGCAGGCCGACAAGTACGAAATGGACGACTCGGTGCGCGTCATCACGACGCGCACCGCCATCGTCCATTACGTGATCCTCCCGGGTCCTGACCCCCATCTGTGGGTCTTCGCGATCACCGTCTGACCACGTCCACCACCGTGATGCGGTCCCGCAACGGCGTACGTCCGGGGCTGGAGAGAGCGCGCCCGCGCTTCACGACCGCGGATCCGGCAGCGTTCCCGGCTTGACCTCGACCAGGTGACGGCGATGACCGGTGTCCTGACGCGGGTACAGCCATCGCGGCCGACAAGAGCCATCCGCGGCGCAGCCAGCGATCAGGCGATCGGCGTGGCGAGTGCTGGCGCATGAAGAGATCAGGTGTCGTTCTGCCGCGCGATGTCCCGGGCCGTGCGGGCAGCCTTCTCCTCCGTGTCGGCGAGAGCCGCGCCGCCCATTCCGAACAGGCCCTGACGTAGGAACACGGCGAGCCCGTGAGCAGCGCTGGCCACGCGGAGCAGCAAGTCGAACGCGTCGTCCTCGTTGGGAGCAAGGCGGCGGGATACGGGGAGAAGAAGCCCGGCCACCTCGTCGCCGGCTGCGGCCAGTTCGTCGAACCGGGACTTGTCCAGGCCCGCGTGGAACGTGATGTCGAACAGGGCGGGCTCCTCCGCGGCGAAGCGGACGTAGGTCGACGCGAAGGCGGCGAGCTGCTCCACCGGGTCCTGGCTTGCGCCCAGGGCCGCCGCGAAGCGGTCCCGTTGTGCGCGGTAGCCCTGTGTGGCGAGTTCCGCCAGCAGGGTTTCGCGGTCGACGAAGTGCTTGTACGGCGCCGCGACGCTCACCCCTGCGCGGCGGCTGGCCTCGGCCAGGGTGAAACCGTGCGGTCCTCGTTCGGCGACCAGTTCGAGGGCTGCTCGCAGCAGGGCGTTGCGCAGGTCACCGTGGTGACGGCCGGTGGGACGCCGCTTGACAGGGGGGCTCATGAGTCTAAGGTTAACAACACTAACCAGGTAAGTGGCATTAACCACGGGAGTAGCCATGACCGCTGTCCGTTTCCATCACGTCAGCCTCTCGGTCGCCGACCTCGCCGTTCAGGAAGCTTGGTACGGCGACGCCTTCGGGCTCACCAAGGTGGAGGAGCGCATCGAGATGCCGGAGGCGGGTGTCCGCACCGCCGTGCTGAGTGACGAGGCCGGGCTGCGTGTGGAGTTTGTCGAACGTTCCGGTTCGAGCCCCGTCACGCACGCCGATCCGTTCGCGGCCACCTCCGCGCAGACCTTCACGCACCTCGCGCTGCAAGTTCCGGATCTGGACGCGGCATTCGCGCGCCTGACGGCGGAGTGCGGCGCCGGGGCGGTGTCGCCGCCCGCGCCCGGCGCGACCGAGGGGATGCGGTACGCCTACGTCACCGACCCGGAAGGCAATCTCCTCGAACTGATCGAAACGGCACAGGGCTGACCGGCTTCAAGAGGCATCAGCCGCAACGGAGTCGAGGGCGGCCGTACGCAGGGCCGCCGCCACGCGAGCCACCGGCTCGGTCGGCGTCTGGGGAGGGTGGGCGAGAAGCAGACGCCTCTGTTCCTGAGGGCCGCCACGGACGGGCAGGACGCGGACTCCCTCAGGTGCGGCCGGTGCGAGGGACGCGGGCACCGTGGTCAATCCGCAGCCCGCGGCAACGAGTTGGAGTTTGGCGAGCCAGTCGCGCGCGGTGTGGGCGATCTCGGGCCGTTCGTCCAGTCCGGGCCATACGCCCATCAGCCGGTCCTCGCCCGAGGCGGAGCCCGCGATCCAGCGCTGCCCGCGCAGGTCGGCGACGTCGACGAAGTGGCCGCGGGCCAGCGGATGCGCCGCGGGCATGGCCAGACGCAGGGCGCGTTCGGTGAGGGTCTGCAGGACAAGCGGGGGCGACTCGGTGTCCGGCGGCCGGAACGGCGGGGCCGAGGCGAGCAGGGCCAGGTCGAGACTGCCGGCCCGAAGGGCGCGCACCAGCGCCGGCGTGCCGCCCTCCCGGCCGACGACCTCAATGCCGGGGTCCGTGCGGCGTAGGGCGGCCAGGGCACGGGGAACCAGGACGGCACCGGCGCTGGGCAGCCAGCCGAGGCGCACCGTCGCGGCCTGTTCGGGCAGGCCGGACAGTTCGCGGGCGGCGGCGTCGATCTCGTCGAGTACGACGGTCGCTCTGCGCATGACGAGACGCCCGGCCGCGGTGAGCCGTACACCCTCGCGCCGCCGTTCGAGCAGCTCCGCGCTCGCGGCCCGCTCGAGCGCGGCGATCTGCCGGGACACCGCAGACTGCGTGTAGCCGAGGGACGCGGCGGCCGCAGTGAAGGTTCCCTGCTCGGCGACGGCGCGGAAGACACGCAGCGCGGTGAGTGACACATCCGTGAAGTCCATGACGTTTACGCATACTAGCCGTTCCCAACTTTCGTTGGACGCATGGACGCGGCGTTCCTAGCGTGGAATGCATGAACAGCTCACGCATCGCCCTCGTCACGGGCGCCAACCAAGGATTGGGCCGCGCCTTCGTCGAAGGTCTCGCGGCCCGGATGCGACCGGACGATCTGGTCCTGCTCACCGGACGCGACGAGCAGCGCGTGACGGACGCCGCGGGCGAGGTCAGCCGGCTCCCCGGTACCCGCGCCCGCGTCGAGGGTCGGGTCCTGGACGTCACCGACGCCGAGGCCGTCGCCCGACTCGCCGATGACCTCCGCGCCCGGCACGGAGGGGTCGACATCGTCCTGTCCAACGCGGTCGCCCGGCTGCTGCCCGAGGAGTCTCAGGCCGAGCGGGCCGACGAGTTCATCGACGTCTCCAACACCGCCACGCACACGATCCTCCGCTCCTTCGGTCCCCTTCTGCGCCCCGGCGGGCGGCTGCTCGTCGTGGCCAGCAGCCTGGGCACCCTCGGCCATCTCGATGGGCGCCTGCACCACCTGTTCGACGGCGCGAGCCTCGACCAGGTCGAGTACGCCGTCGAGTCGTGGCGCAGCGCCATCCACCACCGCACCGCACAGGAGGCGGGCTGGCCGATCTGGCTGAACGTGCCCTCGAAGGTCGCCCAGGTCGCCGCCGTCCGCGCGGTCGCCGCCGAGCGCCGCGAGCGCGACCTGGCCTCCGGCACGCTGGTCGCCGCCGTGTGCCCCGGCATGGTCGACACCGCCACCTCGCGCCCGTGGTTCAGCGACTACAGCCAGGCCCAGTCGCCGGCCCAGGCCGCCGAGGCCATACTCGACCTGATCTTCGCCGCAGGCACCGATCCCGCCCTGTACGGCGAACTGGTCCGGTTCGGCAAGGCCCTCGACTGGCACGGCGGCACGCCTCCGGTGGAGCAGGACCGCATGGTCACGCCCTGAACGCGCAGCACCGACGCACTCGCCCCCGTACACGGCAAGGGAATTCACCCATGAGCAGCACCATCACCACCCCCTTCGGTTTCTCCAGCACAGCCGCCGAAGTGGCGGAAGGCATCGATCTCACCGGCCGCCGGGCGGTGGTCACCGGAGCCTCGTCGGGCCTCGGCGCCGAGACCGCCCGCGCACTGGTCGGAACGGGCGCGAGCGTCACCCTCGCCGTGCGCGACACGGCGGAGGGCGAACGCGTCGCCAAGGACATCACCGCGTCGACCGGCAACGAGGACGTACAGGTCGCCCAGCCCGACCTCGCCGACCCGGCCTCCGTTACGGCCTTCACCGCCGCGTGGCAGGGCCCGCTGCATGTTCTGGTGAACAACGCTGGCGTCATGGCCTGCCCCGAGCAGTACACCGAGCAGGGCTGGGAGTGGCAGTTCGCCACCAACCACCTGGGCCACTTCGCCCTCGCCACCGGCCTGCACGACGCGCTGGCCGCCGACGGCAACGCCCGTGTGGTCGTGGTGAGTTCCACCGGCCACCAGCAGTCGCCCGTCGTATGGGACGACGTCAACTTCGCCTTCCGCCCCTACGACCCGTGGCTGGCCTACGGTCAGTCCAAGACCGCGAACGTCCTCTTCGCGGTCGAGGCGACCCGCCGCTGGGCCGACGACAACATCACCGCCAACGCCTTGATGCCCGGCGCCATCTACACCAACCTGCAGCGCCACACCGGCGGCCGGGGCAGCGGACGGGTGCCCGCCGAGCTGATCAAGAGCGTCGAGCAGGGCGCCGCCACCTCCGTCCTCCTCGCCACGTCACCCCACCTCGAAGGCATCGGCGGCCGCTACTTCGTCGACTGCAACGAGACGGAGGTCGTCGACCGACGCTCCGGCACCCTGCACGGCGTCGCCCGCTACGCCGTCGACCCCGCGGGCGCCCGCCGCCTGTGGGACCTCTCGCAGGACCTGCTCACCGAGGCAGGTGCCTTGTAGATCGCTACACCAGCTGCACCTGCTGTTCCAGTACGGCCGAGTGAATGCCGACGGACGTGTCGCGCATGTACGCGGCCCGCAGCTCGTGCGCCTTCCGGTAGGCGTCGGTGCCGAGGGCCTCGCGCATCGTCGCCTCCGAATCGAAAGCGATCCGGACGATGGCGTCGATGGGCTCCTCCGCGTCGTCCTGGCCGGAGTCCGAGAGGTAGTACTGCACGTACTCCCGTACCTGGGGCAGGGATGCGTAGGTCGGGCCGTATTCGTGCTCCATGAAGTGGCGGAAGTCCTCCGTGGAGACCTCGGGCCGTTTGCGGATCACCGTCATGAGCGTGAGCATCGCCATCCCCGATCATTTACTGAACACCTGTTCATCGCAGCTTACAATGAACAGGTGTTCAGTGGCCGGATGGAGGGTGTACGAGTGGGACGTAGGGAAGAGGGCAAGAGCGGCCGGGACCTGCGCGCTGAACTCGTCGCCGCGGCGGTGGCCGCGCTCGCGCAGCCTCAGCCCGTCGCCGTGCCGTCCCTGCGGTCCATCGCGCGGGCGTGCTCGGTGGCCCCGTCGGCGGTCTACTGGCACTTCCCCTCGGAGGCGGACCTGCGCTCCGCGGTCCTCGACGCCGAGTACACCTCCCTGATCGAGGCCGTCGAAGCGGCGCTGGACACCGCGGCGGAAGGCGCCGACCGCCTAGTGGTCGCCGGCGACGCGTACATCACCTGGGCGCTGGAGCACCCTGGCGCCTACCAGCTCCTCTTTGAGAGCGGCGACGAACTCCCGGCAACCCGCGCCGCGCACGGCCCGCGCCTGCAGCGACGGATCGTGGACCTGGCCCGCCGGGTCGACCCGGACGCTCCCTTCGCTGCCGCCCTCCTGCTCTGGTCGGTCTGGCACGGCGTGGTCTCCCTGCGCCTGCACAAGAACGAGTGGGACTGGGGCATGACCGCGCCGGAGGCCAACCGCCGCCTGGTGGCGGCACTCACCGCACGCCCCACCGGATCGGCATCCGCCGCAGAGCCCGAGAACAGAAGTCAGTGACATGGAAGATCCGGAGAACTCCGCCGGGACGGCGGGACGGGACTGCTCCACCAGCAGGGTCGAGCACGCCCTCGGCGTCATCCGGCGCCGGTGGAAGCTGCCGATCGTCCACCACCTCCTCGTCCGCGAGCCGCGCCGGTTCTCCGAACTGGAGCAGGCGATCGGGCAGGTGTCCCAGAAGATGCTGATGCAGCAGTTGCACGCCCTCGAGGCCGACGGAGTCGTGCGCCGCATCGTCTATCCCGAGGTGCCGCCGCACGTCGAGTACGAACTGACCGCGGCCGGACGCGCGCTCGCCACCGCCCTCAACGCCCTGCACGACTGGACGGTCCGGGCGTGCGACGCCGGCACCGGCGGGTAGCGGGGCCGGGGTCAGGCGGTCGGGAAGGTGTCCATCCAGATGATTTCGAGCGTGCGGTGGACGATGCGCCCCCCCCGGGCGCCGTTCGAGCCGGTCGACGAAGAAGCCGGTCTGGATGAGGTTCCAGCCCTGTCCGCCGGTGCCGCCCTTGTGGCTGTGCAGGTGCTGGGTGCGGGCGAGAGCCGTGTCACCGTCGATGTCGACGGTCGAAAACCCTTGGAAGTGCTGCCACTTGAGCAGTCCGCTCATGGAACCGTCGGCGCCGCGCATCACGTCCACGAGCTTGCGGTAAGGGATGTCCTTCAGTGCGCTGGTGCCGGCCGCCGAGTAGTCGACGGTGGCCTCGGGGCCGAAGATGGTGTCCCACTGTTCCAGGACGTCGTGGTCGCCGTCTTCGTGCAGGTCCTGGCCGAGGGCGTACCGCACCATCAGGTCCTGGATCTCGATCCGGTCCGCGAGGTACTGAAGTCGCTGGTCAAAGGTGTGGCCGGTGGCCACGTGGGGGTGCTGTGCGTCATGCCTTCAACGCTAGATCGACACCTCCCCGAAAGTGAGTAACAGCAGACCGCCGGGAGCGCGCCACGACCATCCCCTCCCCCGAGCTGGGCAGCACACCGGCACACAGCGGTCGGCTCACCTGGTCTCCGGTGGTACGCCCTCACCTCCGCAACGGCCACGTTCCAGGCAAAGCCGGGCGTACCGAACGGGGTGCCGCCACCGCCACACACCGCGCTCCCGGGCCGTATCGACCACGATCTCCGCAGCCAAGACCGACTCGACCAAGGTCACGTCCAGCGGCCTTCTCGACCCCCACGAGGACGTGAAGCGCACGCCCTGCCATGGGTGCCCCGGCTCGGCCGGCACCAGCTGCTCCGCGAGCTCGCGCGCCGTGTGACCACGGCACCTGGCGCCAGAGCTGGTTCCTCCGGCGTATATCTGACCCACACGAAGAGAAACTCGCCCAGCTCGGCGGGCCGTTCTCCCGGCAGCAGAGTTGCGTCGACCGGGGAATACTCAGCTACCGGGAGATCGTTACCCGCACCACCTCAGTCGCTGCCCCGCCGGAGCGTTCATGAGGTCCCACCAGGGGCTTTCACCCCTGCCCGACCTCGTCGGCCTACCCGAAGCCCATTTCGCTGGGAACGTCATGGGGTGAGAGCCGCGCTGGGGCTCAGCCCCAGGTCCTGCCGGCCGGTTCCTTGATGGTGCGGTTGATCCGGTTGAAGAAGTTGGTCAGCGCGATCTCCAGGTTGATCGCTCCGATCTGCTCCTCGGTGAAGTGGGCGTTGACCTCTTCCCAGATCTCGTCAGTGACGCCCGGAGCACCGTCCTGCAGCCGGGTGGCGGCCTCTGCCAGCGCCAGTGCCGCGCGCTCCGCATCCGTGTAGAACGGCGCCTCGCGCCACGCTGCGACGTTATGCAGCCGCTCGTCGGTGTCTCCAGCCTTCCTCCCTCCGGCAGCACTGGCGTAGACGCACGCCGAGCAGCTGTTGATCTGGCTGGCGCGCAGGTGGACCAGCGCAAGCAGCTTCGGATCGACGCCTCCGGCGGCGATCGCCTTCTGGAGGTGCTGGATCGCGGTCCACACATCGGTGTTGTTCTTGTTCTTGTTCTTGAGCCGGTTTTCCATGGGGGTGCTCTCCTTCATCGGTTACGTTGCGGCGCCTGTGCGCGTCATCCCTATGACGGAGCACCTTCCACGGAGGTAACAACATGGCCGGCACCCATCCTGCGGACGCGATCGCCGATGCCTTCGAGTCCCACCGTGATCGGCTCCGCGCCGTCGCCTACCGGATACTCGGATCACATGCCGACGCGGAAGACGTGGTCCAAGAGGCGTGGCTGCGTCTGTCCCGCCAGGACACCAACACCATCGACAACCTCGGCGGCTGGCTGACCACCGTGGTCGGCCGCATCAGCCTCGATGTCCTGCGGTCGGGCCGCACGCGACCAGAAGTCTCCTTCGACGACCAGCTACCCGACTTCACCGTGACGCTGGACGACGCTCCAGCTCCGGAAGAGCTCGCGGCAATCGGGGACTCCGTCGGCCTCGCGCTTCTCACCGTCCTCAACTCGCTGCGCCCCGACGAACGACTGGCGTTCGTGCTGCACGACGTTTTCGCCGTGCCTTTCGCGGAAATCGGCACCATCCTCGGAAAATCCGCCGACGCGACCAAAATGCTCGCCAGCCGCTCCCGCAAGAAAGTACAGGCCGCCCAGCACCCGACAAGCACCGGACGACAACAACGCGAGGTGGCTCACGCCTTCCTGGCCGCAGCCCGCGACGGCCGGTTCGAGCAGCTGCTGCAGATTCTCCACCCCGAAGTAAAGTTCACCGTCCACACCCCGAACGGCACCCTCGTGACGCTCGGGGCCACCGAAGTCGCCACCCGCGCACGCGTGGCCGGCAACGCGGCACAGGGACATGCGGCAACCGTCAACGGCCGCCCCGGCGTCATCTCCTGGAGCGAGGACGGCACCCCGCTCTCCCTCCTCGTCTTCACCGTCGCCGACGGCCACATCACCGAGATCACCGCCATCGTCGACCCCGCCAAACTCGAACTTATGGACCTACCGGCGCCCGTGTGACTCCCCCATTGGCGAGCTACGGCTTCCTAGAGCGCCTCAGTGCTTCGGAGAACGCAGCTCCCGATGGTCTTGAGCGGTACTGGCAGAGCACTTGTTCCGTTGCTGTCGTATTCCTGGGCGGCGTCACGCAGCTGCTCTTGCAGACTGCGGGGAAATGACTGGCTGGACCCAGGGCCGTGCGGAATGCTGCAGGCGTGATCGAGCGAGAAACCGCAGTTCGGGCCGTCGAGGAACAACTGGAGCGCGACTATCAGCAGTGGCGGGCTATGAGCGCGGACGCAATGAGGATGGCCGTGGTCCGTGTCAAGGAGCACGAACTGGTGTGGATCGTCTCCTGGCAGTCCAAGGACTTCATACGCACCCGGAACTCGAAGTACGCGCTGGATGGCAATGGGCCGTACCTGGTCGACCGCGTCGACGGAGGATTGCACCGGATCGGCGTCGTCTCCGCGAAAACCGGGGAGTGGGAGGCGGACTACCGGGCTCGGATCCGCGGGCTGCCGGTGCGGACCGCAGTAGACGATCTACACGATGCGCTCCGCGAGATCGCGTCTACGCGCGGACGGTTGCATGCTGTGCGGACATTGCGCCTGAGGCTGCCTGTGCTGTCGCCCGCGGAGGTCATCGAGTACGTGAGCGCGTTGCTGGAGGGTGATGCACCCGACCGCCTCGTGGCCGTCGACGCTAAGGAGCTCGTGGAGCCCCTCAACCCGGTAATTGCGTTCAAGACCGTCCTGAGTGGAGCGGTGATCCGACCCGATCAAAGACCCGAGGGGTGACTGAAAAGCCAGTCGGCGTGCCGAATGCGGATCCGGTCCCGTTCTTCGGGTGTGGTGAGGAAGACGTCGGCGCCACCGTCGTTGGGGCGGGGGATGCGCTGCATGCGGGTGTCGGAGATGAGGAGTCCCGCCACCTTGTCGTCGGCGGTATCTCGGAGCAAGTCGTCGATGCAGCCGCGCTGCCAGGGCCGGCGGGCGGCGAAGAGGTGGCAGTAGGTGCGGAACTCAGGGTCGGGATCATCCTGCATTCAGCAGGCTCTGCCAATACCCCGTCCCGGGTTCCACTGACGGAACCTCGGCTTCGGTCGTCCGGTCCGGGGTCATGACACGTCCGCACCAGCGAACAACTCGTCGAGGACGGTTCTCAATGTCGCGCTCGACGCTGGAGTGCAGGCGGCGAACGGGGATGTAGCGTCACGCGGAGGCGTCGAAGCGGGTGCGGGCTCCCCAGATCGGCGTGCCCTTGGCGGATGGCGTTGAGGTTGGAGTAGGCCTTCTGGACTCTGGCAGGTATGCGATCGGCCTCGAAGCGGAGCGCGGGCCGGAAGGCGCCAAGACTCTTGGAGTGATGTCACTGCATGCGATGCAGCGGCTGTTGAGGGGTCAGCCGAGGCCGATCAAGCGGTGGAGGGGCTGGTCCGTCTGGCGGATGTGAGGTCCCTCGTGAGAAGGCGGGGGAACGTTTTTGTTCTTCCGCGCATCACGGCCGCGCCGGAATGATCATGACGCCCCGGCCTGTCCACGGGGATCCCCAGCCTTGCCCGGAGGTGGCCCCTGTGGTCCTGGTTATCGTCGTTGCCGTGGTCGCTCTGTTCGCCGGCCTTGCCGCGAACCGCTGGCTTCGGCCGCGTCTGCTGAATGTCGACGACGACGAGGGGATGGCGGTCAAGGACCTCGTCGGGCCGCTGCTGACGATGACCGTCCTGCTGCTGTCCTTCGTCCTGGTCACCGCCAACGGCTCCTACGGCAAGGCTGAGGTCGCCTCCCGGGGCGAGGCCCGTGCCCTGGACCAGCTCGTCGAGACCGCCGAGTACGCCCCGGCGGCCCAACGGGCCCTCGTCCAGGCCCACGCCGTCTGCTACGCCCGGGCCGTCCGCACCAAGGAGTGGCCCGCGATGGGCGACGGCCACGGTTCACCGGCCCCCAGCGTGTGGTCGACCAACTTGCGGGAGTCCTTCAAGAGCCTGGCCGGCGAGCCGGTCTTCGGCATGCTCGTGGCCGCCGACAACAGGCGCTCCGACGAACGCGAGGAACGCCTCACCCAGGCGACCTCCAGCATCCCGAGCACCATCTTCTGGTTCCTGCTCGCCACCCTCGTCATCACGGTGGCGGCCCTGGGGGTCTGCCTGCCGCGGAGGAACAACCGCGGCCAGATCCTCACCCTCGTCGTGATCACTGCCCTGCTGACCACGGCCCTGGTCATCATCCGCGACGTCGACCGGCCCTTCGGCGGCATCATCAACGTCGCACCCACCGCGATCACCGAGGCCGGGCGCCAGGCCGAGCGTGACTTCACGAACAACCATCCCTCTGCCCAACTGCCCTGCGACAGCGACGGTATCCCCCGGACCGTCTGAGCCGCATGCCGAGAGCTCGCCCCACCGGTGTCCCGGAAGTGCCGGCCGGCCCCAGCACGGAGTCGCAGCCGGCCAGCGCTCCACCCAACCGGACGTCCTTCTACCGCGGGTGGCCGGTTCCGACCAGTCCGCCGCCCGCAGGAGCTGCCGCTGCGGGCGGCGAACCGTGTCGTTTCGCGGGCCTGCTGCCCGGTCGCACAGCATCAAGTCCGGCCGCGTGGCTGGCGCGGCATCGAGGTCGTCTGTCAGTCCGGGCGCCGTTCCTCGCTGAGGGTGTCCCACACGATTCACGTGGTGAGCCGGGTACGTGGCCGTGGTGGAGTGGGCTGCGCGACGGGAGCACCGCCTCCGGCCTGACGGCCTGAGGTGGTCAATCTCTTCCACGGCCCCGAACTGTCATCCCAACCCACGTGATGACGGTTCATTTCGGGCGACTTCACTTACTACCCGGAGAAGATCATCCGCCACTCAGCGTGGCCGCGTCTCCAAAGTTGAGCCAGAACCATTTCACCTGAACGAAGCCACATAGAGGTGACGCCTCGTTCAGGCGGCTTCTGCGGAGCGAGAACGACCTACTGGGGGAAGTCAGGGCCCCAGTTGCACTTGGACTGGAGCATCTTCAAGTTGTCCATGCCGATGTCCGGGCGCCACACCTCAAGGTCCCAGGTCGGGCCGCCAAAGTGTTCCGCTGAGTTCTTGGCGTAGGAGTACTTGGCGTGGCAGTACAGCTGCTCGTACACCGAATTGGTCTCGGTCTGCGTCGCGTTGGGAAAGTAGATCGGGTCCAGGTTGGACCAGGTCTGCTTCCACAGCCCGCTCATGTCATCCACCGCACTGTCGACGAGGGGGTTGACCGTCTTGTACGCGGCGTTGGTGGGAGTGACATCGACGGTGCGGGCGCGCTGGTCTCCCAGGTTGACGTACACCTCCGTCTTCACGACCCACCTTGAGTTGACGGCAGCTCCGTAACCGATGCACGCGTTGCCGCAAGAGTCGAAGGCGGCCGGTGCGGAACCCTGGCCGGGGCTGTAGAGCAGGTAGCGGCTGTGCTCGAAGTCCTGGCGCACACCGGTGTTGGCGTCGTCCGGGCCACCGATCTTGGTGCCAGGGTACTCGTCGCTGGTGGGGTAGCCGAAAAAGCCGCCTTCGTAACCCTGCTTGCCCCAGTACCAGCCGATCAGTCCCCAGACCGGGTGTGCCCCGGTGGAGGGACTCCAGTAGATGGAACCGCGCTGGAACTGCTGACGCACACCCCGGCCGTCGGGGTTTTTGATCTCATCGGTCAGGGGGTAGCCGAGGTTACCGCCCTCCCAACCGCATTGGCCCCACCTGTCGCCGATGACGCCCCACACGGTGTGGGCCCCGCTGTCTGGGCTCCAGTAGATAGAACCGTGCTCGAAGACCTGACGGCGTCCCACACCGTCGGGAACGACGAGTTCGTCACTGGTGGGGCAGCCCAGGGCGTCCTGCATGCCGGGAGTCTGCGTGTACTGGGTCCAGATCGCGCCGTCGACCGAGTGAGTGCCGCAGAAAACCTGCGCGGAGGCCGGGACGGCCTGGACGCCCAGCAGCACGAGACAGCTCGTAGCGAGCAGGATGATGAGGCGCACGCCTCTTGCTCTGATCATGCCTGGAAGTCTCTCCTGTGAGGTTCCTGTGGCATAGGGAGGAAAGAGCCACGGTTCCGGCCTCACTTGGAGAAAGACACACGACGCACCCACTCCTGGGACGGAAGTCTTCCCATCGCTCGTCCCATCCCCCGGCAACTCACCGTGGACGAACTGAAGGCCCACACCCCGGACCTTGATCACGTCTTCTTGCTGTTTGCTGCTCAGAGCACGACGTCTCATCCCGCCCCCGCACCAACGCACCCCTGTCGGCTCACCCGTGGAAGTGACGGGGCTCTGGCGGGCATCGTCAGCCCGTGCGCCGCGGGGCACGCGCGTCCGCCCCCTGTCCGGTCCGGTGCGGCTATCCGAGCCGCGTGCGGCGCGCAGGCCTGGAGGCGGCCACTCATACATGTTGGAGCTGGCCCGGCTGTCCCGAGCGGGTCAGCGCGTACCTGGTTGAAGACACACCCATCCGCCCAATCCTGGCGCACAATGATCGGTGCATACCGCCACTGTCCGTGCGACCAGACCTCCAAGGCGGGCTCTTTCCCGGCCGGCCAGGTGGTCACCTCGCGCTCGGACCGTCTTCCGGCCGTCACGGTGCGGGCCGGTTGCTCCTTCTTCAGCAACCGGTACCTGCCGACCCTGCCCGGCGAGAAGCTCGCCGGGAACCTCGCCTGACAGGCACACCAATTCCGCAAACCCGACGAAACCTTCCCTAAGTGCGCCAACCACGGCAAGTACCCGCAACTGACCCAAGCGCACAGTCATCCACGCCGCGCCGCCGGTCGACAAGATGGCCTGCGAATACTCCTGGCCAAGGAAAACACTGACGGGTCGATCCAGCTGCTGCTCACCCAGCCCCGACGCCTCCGCTGCGCAGGCCCGGGACCAGCACGGTCCCGGGCCTTTCGGCTGCTTCGAGCTCCGGTGCCTCCCGCGAGGGATCTGGCACACGCCGACCCCTGACCACGGCACGCGCACCACTGCCGTCAGCGGGCAGGTCGCTGCCACAGAAGACGCAGACCGAGGGGCGGTGGGTGGAGATGGAGAAAACCGTGGCACCACTGTTCAACGTCGACTATTACGGCGCCACCCGACCGTGACAGCGTAGGCGCGTCGCCCAGGGCCATGTCCGTAGGCGTCCCCATCGAACTCCCCGGCCGGATCTGGGGTGGTCCTGGAACACGGCACCGGCCCCTGGCGGAGCGCCAAGGGCCGGTTCGCTGCGTGGTTTGCCCCGGATGACCAGCCCTTCCACACCCGGAACCTGCGTCCAGGACGTCAGCCACTCCTGCGCCGTCCCGGGGTCGTCCGTCTCCGGGCACAGCGTCCATGGGGCGTGCAGATCGTGTTCGGTGAAGAGCTGTTCCAGGCGGGCGCGGCGCTCGGCGTAGGGGACGGGGAGCAGCTCCTGGCCGCAGAGCTGGAGGACGTCGAAGACGATCAGGTGGCGGGCAGTTCTTCCGCAAGGCGGGGGGCGCTGCGGTGGCCGGCGGCCGCGCGTCGCTGCAACGCCTCGAACGACATCCCCTCCCCCGTCCACACGACCAGCTCGCCATCGAGGACCAGACCCTCGGGCAGACCTGCGGCCGCGTGCACCAGCTCGGGGAAGGGGGCCTGGGTCAGGCTGCTGCGGCGGGACTGGAGCCGGACAGGCGCCGTGAAGAGCAGGGCGCGGTAGCCGTCGGACTTCGGCTGGAAGACGAGACGGCCGGGCAGAGCGCCGGGCGCAGGCACCGTGTCACGGGCCTGCGCCAGCATCGGTTCCACCGGAGGCCGGAGCACCATACGTCCGGTGTACGGCCCGACTACGGCTCTCGCGAGCGGGCGTGCCCCTTGCCTTCGGCACCGGTCGTAGCTCCGACAACCCGGCCGTTACCTTTCCGTGATTATTCACGCCGTGAATTACTGGCGCGGATGTTGGCAGAGCGGTCTGGGTCGGTCATGGCCTGCCAGGGGACGCCGTTGCCGGGGGTGACGATATTGCGTAGGCACCGACAATCAGGAGAGCTGCTACGAATACGTACATCCACCACGGCTTGTCCGTCAGGATGGCGAACACCGTGAGGCCAAGCAGGAGTACGAGACCAGCCGTTGCCAGCCTTATCCGTCTTGCGCCTTAGATTGGAGCGTACAAGATGCCTCATTTCTCAAAGGAGAGAGAACAGCGCCCCGCCTGGCGCGCGGCCGCGCTCCTGCACACGATCGCCCGTCTCGGGCCGCTCCCCCACCGCAACAGCCTCTTCGCCGCCTTCGTCGCCGCCCAGTACATGGACCAGTCCGGCGAAGGCATCGACCCGCCGTACGGCGCCCTGTCCGGCCTCATCAGGAAGGTCCGCGACACCCGGCTGAGCATCTACGCCGTCGCTGAAGCCCTGCGTTCCTGGCGCATCTGATCCAGGAGACGGCGGCAGCGGCCGCCCGCCTGCGGCGCCTTGCGGCTGGTCTGCGAGGATGTCGGGCGGCCGTCCGCACCGAGACCGCCGCGCTGCGCGGGTCCGGGAACGCGCAGGCGGCGTCAGGCGGTCGGGGACGGGGCCAGCGGCCCGGCGGATGCGAGAGCGGAGTGGTGCGGGACGTGCCGGAGTACCCGGAGTACTGTGCGGCGGCGGTGTTCGCCGCGGGCGGCCTCGTGCATGCCGTGCTGGCACCGTACCGGTTCTGCACCGCTGTCCTGTTCTGTCTCGCGGTGACGTCTGCTGGACTCGGCGTCTGCGCCCGCAGCGCGCAGAGCCACCACACTCTCGCGACCGTGCTCGCCGTCGCCGCCCTGCTCGGGGCGCTCGCGCTGGGCCTGCTCCTGCTGGTCGACGCCGTCCTCCTGGTCCGGCGCTACGGACCGCAGACGCCGCTGCTCGCCACCGGTGCCGCCGGCTGCGCGGTGCTGGCGGTGCCCGGCCTCGACATGGTGCTGCACCTGGTGGGCGGCGCGGCGGCGGGCGGTCTCATGGTCGCGGTGAACGCGGCCGCGGGATACCTCAGCCTGCTGTTCCTGGTGTTCACCGGATACGTGGTCGTCCGGGGCCGCAGTACACCGCCGCCAGGGACCACCCACGTCGTCGTCCTGGGCGCCGGGCTCGACGGCGACCAGCCCGGCCCGTTGCTCAGGCACAGGCTCGAACGCGCCCTCGCGGTCGATGCCCCCGACGCACCGGACACGGATCCCGTGACGTTCGTCGTGTCGGGCGGCCAGGGTGACGACGAGGTCGTCTCCGAGGCGGACGCCATGGCCGACTACCTGCGCGCTCGCGGAGTGTCCTCCGACCGGATCGTGCGGGAGGACCGCTCCGTCAACACCCGGCAGAACCTCCGCTTCAGCAGGGCCCTCATGGACCGCGCCGGTCCCGGCCACCGTGCCACGGTGGTCACCAGCGGCTTCCACGTCTACCGCACGACCCTGCTGGCCCGCCGCGCCGGAGTCCCCGTCGACGTCATCGGCGCACCGACCTCCCCCACGTACTGGCTCTCCGCGACCCTGCGCGAGTTCGCCGCCGTCCTGTGGCTGGACCGGCTCCCGCTGATCGGGCTCAGTCTGCTGCTGGCGGTGCCCGTGGCGACGGCGGTCTTGGAGCGCTGAGCCCACTGTCGTACTGCTCCAGCCCCCGCCCACGACAAGGGCGTGATCCGGACAATGATCGTCTGTTATGGCCCCATCCCCTCAACGGCGGTTGCCAGGCCGGAGGGGATACGGCGCAGGATGCCGCCGCAGTCACCGGGGCCGTCCGGCAGGAACAGTCCAAGATCGACGTCCACCATGATCTGCCCTGCGCCGACGAGAGGCAGCGCATCGTCACAGCGCATCTGAGCCGCCATGCCCCATCCTGTCGCGGATGAGTCCTGCTCTCCAGGGTGAGGCTGGGGGGGCGGCCGGGCGACCCTCGGCCTCTTGGGCCGGCGCACCATGTGGCCCCGCTCTCACCAGGCGTGATTCCCATTTGTGCGGGTACTACCCGATTAGGATCTCCGCGGCGGACGGCCACGCCCTGCCGGGCCCTGCAATCAGCGGCCGTCAGCGACCGCCGGGAAAGGAGAGCACCATGATCGCCCTCGGTGTCATCCTGCTCATCGTCGGATTCCTCCTGCACATCGGCATCCTGTGGACGATCGGCATCATCCTCCTCGCGATCGGACTCATTCTCTTCGTCCTCGGTTCCATCGGACACGCCGTCGGAGGTCGACGCCACTACTGGTAGGCACAGCGGCCGGCTGCCCGTGATGACAACCGGCGCCACGACGGTGACACTCGCTGCCCCGCCCGCCGCTGCTGCCCATCGCTGCGGCACCGCCCGCCGCATCGGCCAGACCGTGCACAACGACTTGGCACGCCATTGAGCGGATCTGTGGGTCGGCCTCGCCCATACGACGGGCCATCGTCCACGATGCGCACGTCGGTCCGCCACAGTTGCGCCACCGCCGCGAGCGCGAACTCGCCGGTGAACGCACCGCGCGGAACCTGGCCGAAACCCAAGTGAAAGCACCTGCGTGCGCGCCCTGACCAGACTTCGGGGGCGGGCCTGAAAGATCAGGGCCGAACTTGGTGTAGTCGACGGTGTGCGGCGTCGCGGATGAGACGCGCCTTCCCTCGAGGTCCTGCGTGGACGTGTCTGTGGCGCTTCCCGCAGTCCCCGATGCCGTCCGGCGCCGCCAGCGGAGCCATGGACCGCAGGTGCACACTTCCGTAATCTGGTGTGCATGACGGAGACGACATACTCGATCGTGGAAGCGCGAGCCCGGCTGGGCGCCATCGCGCGCGAGGTCAGCGCCACCCGGGAACCGGTCGCCATCACCGATCATGGGCAGACCGTTGCCGTACTGGTCAGTCCCGCTGACGCCTTGGAGCTCCAGGAGCTGCGGGCCCTAGCGGCCTACCGCGCGCGGCAGGCACGGGGTGAGGACGCCGGCGTCCCGCACGGCGAGGCGTACCGCCGGGTGTTTGGCGGAGCTGAGGCGTGAGCTACGAGGTCATCTGGGAGCCCGAGGCTCTCTCCCAGGCGGAGCGGTTAGCTAAGGAGGACCCCGCGGGAGTGCGGCAGGTTTTCACCGCCGTTGACCGCCTCGCCGACAATCCGCGGCCCGACGGCGCGTTCGGCAGCGCCGACCTACTACGCATCCATATCGGGGCATACCGGGTCATGTACGAGATCAGCGACCAGCAGATCCGCGTCAGCGTCATCCACCTCGGACGCGTTCGTTGAACGCCCCGCCGGACGTCGGCTGAAACTTCGAGCCAAGGCTCTGTCCAGCCGTCCCCGTCCCAGACCCCGTTCAGCGTACGGTCACGCCACGCATGGCGAGGCGTAGCCCCTCCAAAAGGTCACATAGTTCGCTCGGCATGCGGGACGCTACGACCGCACCCACCTCCGGTAGAAGCCGGACGCCACCCATCCCAGCCGCGTACGACTGAACGTGCTCAGGTGTGGCCGCTTCGGGTCAACCAGCCCTTTCGTCGGTAGGTTCCGGGCGGGGTGTTGTGCGCGCGTTTGAACGCGTTGGCGAAGGCGAACTCGGACGTGTAACCCACTTGGGCGGCGACCGATCTGAGCGGCGCGTCCGATGTCCGTAGCAGTCGTGCTGCCGTGGCCATCCGCCACCAGGTCAGGTAGGCCAGGGGTGGCTGGCCTACCAGTCGGGCGAAGCGCTTGGCGAAGGGTGCTCTGGAGAGCCCGGCTTCCGCGGCGAGCTTCGCCACCGTCCACGGGGCGGCGGGGTCGCGGTGGATGGCGTGGAGGGCGGCGGTGACCGGCGGGTCGTTCAGCGCGGCGGCCCATCCGGTGGTGTGGTCCCCTCGGAGGGGCCGCTCGTCGAACCAGATGCGCAGGATGTAGAGCAGCAGTGTGTCCAAGACCGCAGGGACGGCTGCGTCCATGCCCAGGCTCGGGGTCTCCAGCTCGGCGGCGAGCAGCTTCACCGCCGCGCCCAACTCGGCACGGCGGCCCGGATGCGCGGGCAGGTGGATCAGATCCGGGAGGGACAGCAACAGCGGGTGGGCGCGGAACGGATCGAGCTGGTAGGCCCCGCAGAGCAACACGGTGACAGGGCCGCCGTCCCCCCTCCTGTCGACGCTGTCCGATGCGTAGGCGTCGTACGGCTCCGGACCGTCGGGTCCGCAGGCAGGGGTCGCAACCGGGGTCTGGGGGCTGTCGGCCAGGACGTGCCCTTTGCCGTGCGGCAGGAACACCACGTCCCCCGTGCCCAGCCGGACGGGTTCCGCGTCCGCGGGCAAGAGCCAGCAGGAGCCCTGCAGGACCACCTGGAAGCCCGCCGACCCCGGTACCGAGGAGAACTCCTGGCCCCACGGGGCATGCCATCGCGCATACGCCGACCGGGGTCGGCCGGTCCGCGTCACCGCGACCACATCGCTCAGTACATCCATGCCCCGAGCGTAGAGCGCGAGACGATCGCGTAGGAATGGGGAAGTCTTTGCGTATGGATCGTCCTCATCCGTAGTCGTAGATTCACGGCATGACAATGATGAAGACCGCACGCATCCACGAGTTCGGCGATGCCTCCGTGATCCGCTACGACGATGTTCCGCGCCCACGCCCCGACTTCGGTGAAGTGCTCGTCCGTGTCGCCGCCAACTCGTTCAATCCCACCGAGGCCGCGTTGCGTGCCGGACTGCTGCAGGCGTTCCTTCCCGTGGCCTTGCCCTACACGCTCGGCTGGGACGTCGCCGGCACCGTGGCCGAGATCGGCGCGGGGGCGGAGGGATTCGCCGTGGGCGACCGTGTCATCGGACGGCTCGACGGCGGCGGCGCGGCTGCCGAATACGTACGAGCGCCTGCCGCCGTGCTGACCGCGGCGCCGGAGTCCATCCCGCTCGCTCACGCCGCGGCGCTTCCTGTCGCCGGCCTGACGGCGTGGCAGGCCGTGTTCGAGCACGGAAAGTTGGCCACGGGCCAGCGGGTGCTGGTCAACGGTGCAGGTGGCGGCGTCGGAGGCTTCGTCACGCAGCTTGCCAAGTACGCGGGGGCCGAGGTGATCGCCACGGCCGGTCCCCGCAGTACCGAGGCGGTCCTGCGGCAGGGGGCGGACCACGTCATCGACTACACCGCTCGGCCGGTGAGCACCGCGCTCGACGGTCCGGTGGACATCCTGCTCAACCTGGTCCCGTTGAGCCCCCAGGACGCCGCGGACTTGGTGCCCCTGGTGCGGCAGGGCGGACGGATCGTGTCGATCGCAACCCCGATCGAACCGCCTCTCGACTCCCGGGTGAGCGCGATGCACATGGTCGCCCGCAACGATGTCGCGGACCTGGGAGCGCTCGTGGATCTCGTCGACGCGGGCACGGTCGGCGTCGACATCAGCTCATCGCGCCCCCTGTCCGACCTCGCCGACGTCCACCGTCTCAGCCAAACCGGCCGGACCCGGGGCAAGGTCCTCGTCATCCCGTGAGCCCGGGTGGCCGGACCCGGAATCCGGCCCCCGCGTCCCGCGGCCGCTGGGCACGTTCCCCCGTGCCCGGCTGAGCACGTTCACGTGTACGCCGACACCAGGGAAGGTGAGTGAACGAAGGTCAGTGTCCAGTATGCGAATCAATTCACCAACCCGCCCACCGCCACCTGGTGCTGCTGGGAACCGTTTGAGTACCTCCACGACGACCGGTGTTGCACGCTGCACCGCTCGCTCAACGTATTCGGCACCAATGCCCGCATTGTTGTCGTCGACGAGTTCGGCGGCTCTGGCTGCGTGAGCGCCAGCTCCGAGAATGTGCTTGACCTGAGTGGCCTTGGCCAGCGGATGCAAGTAGGCGGCGCCTGCCGCAGACATCGCGGCCTGAGCTGCCTCACGCGCAGCCGCAGTGTCGGCGCTCTTGGCTGCCTTGAGCGCGGCCCACGCTGTGTCGCGCAAAGACTTCCCTCGCTCACCGCCTCGAGCGAACTCCCACGCGGCACCGATAGCGTCTCGAGGCCGCGGGTCGTCAGGCTGATCGGCCTCGAACACCTCGAGCACCACTTCCGCGCACGCCGCAGCGAACGCGGTGACCTCACGAAGCTCTTGCTTACTCAGAGCAATCTCGCTCTCATCCCCTGCCATGAGTCCATCGTCGACCATTGCGATGGACAGCACGGTGGCAGGTGAACTCCGAGCTGCTGGGCGCGGTCAGGCCTGTTCGACCAATTGGTGCGGGCGTCTATCGCATGCGTTGCCGGAGGATCAGAAACACGCTCTAAGGCCGACCTAGCCGCCTGCGAAACCACGGAATAGCGCAGGGTCAGAGCAACACCTCTTCACGAATACGCCGGGCTTGACCTTCGCTCAGCGGCGATCAGCGAGTAGACATCCGGTACTCGCCTACCCATGGCTCGGCAGTCGGCGCGGTATTCGCTCCGAGCAGGCGAGGCCGCGCTGTCGAGCATTTCGGGAGGGGGCCGAAGTGGCGGTCGATCTGCCGGCGGGCGCGCTCGCGCATGGGGTGGGGGCGGTGGGCCATGATCCCCAGCTTGGCAGAGGGTCAGGCGCCGTCCGGCCAGCTCGTCAACCGGCTGCTGGTCTGTTCTTCGGTGAGGGTTAGGCGGACGCTGGGCCGTCCTTGCTCGCCGACGAGCTGACTTGCTGCGGGCGATCGGCCGGCTGTTCCACCAGCCGTGCATGACCGGCCGACCGTCGGCTGTCATGACGAGGTGATAGCGGCCAAGGCGCAGCGTGAGGGTCTCAGCGTCCGTTCGTGGTGGGTCGTCCACGGCCCTTCCTCCCTGTCCTGTCGCACCGACCCTTGAGCATTCTCATCGAAGGTTGACGGTCGTGTCTAAACCCGCTCTTTCGGCCGATCGAGCAGCGATGCGATGATCTCGCTATGAGTTTGGTGGAGGAGCTGGCTCAGTTCGCCGCGACGGGGGCTAGGGGTGCGCTGCAGTCCGGCGCTCGGTTGGCCGACATTTCCGCTGCGTATGGTGAGCCTGAGGACCTTGGGCCCGTGAGCCGGAAGGGCCAGTGGCCGCGTCGCTTCGGCGCTGGGTCGATCGACTTGCTCTTCTGTCCATGTCGAACACTTCGGTCGCTCACGCTGTCGCTGGTGATGGATCAGATCGCCTTGCCCGGCCCGGGCCGCGGCCAGGAGCGCAGCTTCGGCTCGCACGTCACCGAGTCGGCGCTGGCCTCTGCCATGCGGGGCAGGGGCTGCCGCTGGGAGGTCAGGGAGTTCGACTTCGGTCAGCGCAATTTTGAGCTGACACCTTTTGAGGATGTTCGGGTGAGCTTCGCTTTCGTGGACCGGGAGACCAGTGACGGCCCGCAGCTGCCGGAGTGGATCTTGGTCAAGGCCGGCTTCTGGACATCGGGCCACGGGCCGTGCCCCGAAGCCTTAAGGGCTGTCCCGCAATGATCGGCTGGTGTGCCCGGCCTCAAGGGTGCGGAGCCAGGGCGGCATGATGTCCCCCGTGATGAACAGTGCAGACCTGCAGCTTTCCCGGATACCGGGTTACGACGATGGCCCCCTCACGTACCAGGCCAGGCTCCTGGACGAGCCGCTTTTCCCTTCGCCACGGCCGGTCACCGCGCCACCGCCGGCACCCCGCGTGGTGACGAGATGGGATTTTCAGCCGACGCGAAACTCTGACCGAGTCCGAACAGCCCAGGCTCAAGGCCGTCCTTGCCAACTGCCCCGAACTCGACGCCCTGACCGGTCCGTCCGGCCCTTCGCCCAGATGCTCACCGAGCGCCAGGGCGAACGGCTCCCGCAGTGGCTCGACGCCGTCCGTCAAGACGATTTGCCCAGCCTCCACACTCTCGCGCAGGAATCGACCGCGAGCGCAACGCTGTCATCGCTGGCCTGACCCTGCCCTGGAACTCCGGTATTGCAGGCCACGTCAACAGGATCAAGATGCTCAAGCGGCAGATGTTCGGCCGAGCCAGTTTCAGCCTGCTGCGCAAGCGCGTATTGCTGGCTACCTGATCAACCACCCGACTCTCGGTGATAGAACTTGCCTCCACGGAAAGATGATGCGGGGGGCGAGAGCATGGACGCAGTAGTAGCGATCAGCCTGATCCGTATGGCCGCTGCAGACTTGGCCATGGAACCCTGGCAGCGCCCCTCGGACGCATACCTGGTCCAGTTGGGCCTGGACGCGCTGATGGCCGACATCGAGGCTCCGTCGCTTCGCTTGCTGGCTGGCCTCGCGCGTGATGAGCATCCCCAGGCCCGCGAGCTGTTTGACTTTGTGCTGGAAGAGTTAGGTCTGCTGCCGCTGACCTCGGACGATCTTGCGAAGGCGCGATGGACCGCAGCCCAGTGGTGGGCTGGCCAGATCGTGGCGCGCCAACTCGATCCCGTGCAGGGAGCGAAGCTAATCTATGGAGAAGCTGCAGCCGAACTCGACTACCCCGATGTGCTGCAACCCATCGTTGATCTGGCGAGAGCGCTCGACCTGCCGAACGAACCTTCGGATCAGCAGAACATTCGCGACCGGGTCACCTCCGCGGCGCGAGACTTTCTCGCCACAGAAGCGCACCGGAACCACAGCCTTTGAGCTGCGTCGCATGACCACCGTGACCGGTTCACGGAAAGCGAGCCAGAACCCGTTCTCATGGACAAAGCCAAGGGATAGTCCCGCCACCCGCATCATCACCGCGTTCATGCGGCCCCGCTCCCCGCGCCCGCGGGGGATGCTCCCGAGATCGCCGCGAACACCATCACCTCGCCCGCTGAAGCCGGTCAGCGAGGAGTTCCTGGACTCGGAGAAGTACCAGCTCAGTCCGCGTGACCTGCTCCGCGCCCGTGCGGGGATGCTCGTCGGAGTGCTCAGGCACGTACGGATGAACGTACTCAGCTCGACGTTCAGCAACGCGGGGGCTTGGAGGATTTCGGGTGGCCCCAGAGTGCGACAGTCTGGCCGTGTCTGAAGAGTTGTCGCGCTGGTATCTAGGCCGCCTGGGCGTGGGGCGGTTCATGCCGTTCGAGGTCGGTGAAGTTGAACGTCTCGAACGGGAGATCGGGCTCCCCTGCCGCGTTCCTGTGTTCGGGATCGGCTGAGCCAGCAAACCACGGGAGCGCGGTGCTGCGCAGGTGGGTGGCGCACCGCTCCAACCTCGCCCAGCGCTCCTCGGGACGGGTGAGCACCACGACGTGCTCGCTGGACATGTCCAGGAAGCTGGAGGCGCAGACGATCGCCTCGACGGATTCGGGACGGCGAACGGTCAGATCTGGGTTGGCCCGGCGCCACGCAGCCAGACCGTCATCGAAAACGGTCAGGCTCGCCACGATGAACCGGATCAAGTGTCCTGATCGGTTCCACTTGCTCGTCTCCAGTGTGATCACCTCGCGGCGTCCCGCCCCGCGCCGCTCCAGCGAGTGCCGAGAGCTGACCCAGTTGAACAGCGCGGGCGCCTGGAGCGCGTCCGTCAGCTGCCGTCGAAGTAGACAGTCGGCGCCTCATCGCCCGTCACGGACCGCTCCGGCCGCGCTGAACCAGGCGGCGCCCTGGCGCAGATACGGTCTCGTACCGACCCGGAAAGCGCTGAGCGGACTGCCCACGCCATCCCCCAGGGCGGTAACCGCGCCCAGGCCTGGATCACCATCGCACAAGCCTTCGGAAAGACCTGGCTCTTCGTGGAATCTGCTGTTGCGCCCAGCGGCGGAGGCGGCGACGCTGCCGGATCACCGCCTCGTCACAGGTATGAGGTCGCCTGGAACTGCCCCCGCCTGATTGAGGGGCGCGCGGGATGTGAAGACGGCGACTTCCAACAGGCAGAACAACGCCGCGCCCCGCCGACGGCATATGCCGTCGGCGGGGCGCGTGGGGATTCGACAGGGTCAGGCGGCGAGACCGACGGTGCGCGTGCCACGCCCCGCTTAGGGGGTGGCCCTGCGGCTGACTCAGGGATCAACGCTGCCGCTGACGCCGACCGGTGTCAGTTATGTCCGTAATTTCCGTGAGGTTATTTATCTGTCCGTGACTAGATTCGGCCTGTCTGTTCCTTTCCTGATGCGTCACTCATTCATATCGGCGGTTCCCGCAACAGCTGGCCCTAGCCCGGAAGGGAGGCGGGACACCGCCACAGCGACCGCCTCTTCGGCCGTGGCCGTCTCGCCGATCACGAGGGAGCGGGGACGCTCCATCACGAGGTACGGGCCGCCGTTGCGCGACGGAGCGATGGCCACCTCGACGCGGAACGGGAACCCGGTGCAGGAGCTGAAGCCGAGCGTCCAGTGACTGGAGAACACGTAGAGCTGTCGTAGCTTCGGATGGGCATGTGCCGCTTCCACCAGTTCGCCGAACGCAGGGAAATTGGGGGCCTGGGCAGCGTCTTCCCGCATCGTGCGCCATTGCAGCTCCACGACCGAGGCCGGACCGCGCTCGTGGGCCTCGGCGCGCTCGCTGACATGCAGAAACGGCAGGCCGGCCCGCACTTCCCGCAAACTCCTGCCCCGATCCCATGCCGCACCAGCCCTGACGATATCGGCCAGGTCAGAGGTGGCTCCCGTGATGAGCTCGATCCCCTGACCCCAGCCAGAAACACCGAACCAACGGTCATCTGCCCCGATGTAGACGGACAGCGGCCGGCGCCCGGGGACCGACGAGGCGATACCCGCCGAAACGGGCCCCCGTCCTGGGGGACCATTGTGAGATCGACGCTGAGTTCGGCAGCCAGCTGTTCCAGCGCCGCCGCCAGGCTGCCGGCCGCAGCCAGGTCGGGATAGAGATCAGAGTTCACCTGCACATTCTGCCGTCGCAACGCCGCCCAAGGAACGGAGGCGATCATGCCTGAACGGGAGCAGCGAACAGAGTCGGTGCACAAGGCGCCGACGGGCGCCATGGACACGGCCCGGACATCGTTCGTACCGTGCACGTCGGCGACGATGTCGCCCAGGACCCCGACGACCACGGCCGAACGACACCCCCTCCCCCCACCCACACAACAGACTCCCCATCGAGGACCAGACCTTCAGGCCCACCTGTGGCCGCTTGCACCCGCTCGGGGAAGCGGGCCTGGATCAGGCTGCTCCGGCGGGACTGAAGCCGCACCGTCTGAGCCGACCGTCTTCACCTTCCAGAACGGCACCTATGGGCCGTTGAAACTCTGACCGAGGCCAGATGCTGAGCTCCGAGGCAGTTAAAACATCAAGCTAAGAGTCGGTGCCGAGACTACGCCCAGGCGGGATCACGGCCGGTCAGCCCGAGGATGCGGTCCAACGTGGGCCCGTCGGCCGGGACCGCGACCTCCGGTCCGTACATGCCCATCTCCCGTCCCTGTTCCACGCCGACCAACATCGTGTCGTAAAGATGCGCCAGCAGATCGGCGGGCAGTTCCAGCCGCTGCCCGGTCGCCACCGCCAGATCCCAGCCGTGCACGACCAGCTCGCTGACGATCATGTCGCCCATGACGGGCGCGGGCAGCGAGTGCGGAGTGCCCATGCTCGTCTCTCCCTCCCAGGCGCTCGGAGGCGCCCACGACGATGTGATGTCGTTCAGCAGGGCGAGCAGGCGGCCGCGCCAGTCGCCGCCCGCCAGGTCCACATCGGACTCGGCGGCCGCTGGCTGCGGAACGGACTCCTTGCGACCTGCGCCGGCGAGCGACGGGCCCCAGAACAGGAGGTGGTTGACCAGTGCTCGCACGTCATACTCCGTGCAAGGAGTCTTGTTGGCGAGCTGGTCGTCGGTGATGGTGCGGGTGACTGCGGCCATGGCCTCGGCCGCGTTGGAAAGGTATGACATGACGTTGACGCTAGGCGCCACGGGCTGAGGTGTATTGAACAAAGGCGACATAGACTGTGCCGTGTGGGGCGAGACGTTCGTGAACTGCGGAGTGCGTGGACCAGGTATCAGCGCCACGCGTTCCACAGTCCGTCGCCAGCGCTCGCGCCATGGGTGGAGCGGTACTGGGAGGCTCGCTGGGACTACGCCGAGCCCTACCGGCAAAAGATCGTGCCGTACCCGAATGTGCACCTGTCGTTCGGCGGCGGACGCGTGGACATCAGCGGCGTGTGCAGCGGCTACCGGATCAAGGTCCTCGAGGGCCGCGACCACGTCTTCGGCGTCGCGTTCCGGCCGGGTTGCTTCCGCCCGTTCCTCGGTGCCTCCGTCTCCACGATCACCGACCGAGTCGTCTCGGCGACCGAGGTGTTCGGCCCCGACCTGCCCACGACACTCGACGTGCCGACCATGGATGCGTTCCTGTTGAAACACCTGCCGGAGGACGACTCCCGGGTGCGCCAGGCGGTGGCCGCGGTCGAGCTGATCGCCAAGGACAAGACCCTGACCAGGGTCGAACGCCTCGCCGGTGAGCTGGGGCTGAGCATGCGGGGGCTGCAACGACTGTTCGCGGAGTACGTCGGAATTGGGCCCAAGTGGGTGATCCGCCGCTACCGCCTGCACGAGGTGACCGCACGCATGGCCGTTGGCGGGGCGATCGACTGGGCCTCGCTGGCGACGGACCTCGGCTACGCCGACCAGGGTCACTTCATCCGCGACTTCAAGAGCATGTTCGGCGAGCCACCGACCCAGTACGCACAGCGGTATTGAGACATCATCTCTGCTGGTAAGCCTGTGGTAGCAGATGAGATGGCGTGGGTGACGCCACCCCCGGCGGGGCCGCATCGTTCTTCGACTTCTTGCGACGGGCCCGCTCCTTGCGCCGCTGTCCTCGCGCTCATCCTCCTGCTCTCGCACGCCCGACTCGTAGGCCGCCTTCCAGCCCGCCAGGTCGAACCGGGAGCGTGTTAGCTGCTCCACGCGTCCACGTCCAGGCCGGGCACAGTGTGGCCGTACTGGGCGACGAGGAGCGCGATCCTGCGGCGTTTATGCGGCTGCGGGTGATCGACCCGGAGGGTGCCTACCGGCGGTGCGGCATCGATCTGCCTGCCTGGCGTACCGGTGACCCTCCCATAACGCGTTGCTCGAGTCCTCGGCCCGCGCCGTGCCCCGCTGCCCCGCTACCCCGCTGGATCTTGACCCACCCGAACGCGCTGGTCGAGATCGACCGGGGCCAGCTCATGGCTGTGCCTGCCAACTGCCCCAAGCTGGATGTCCTGGCCAAACACGTGTTGGGCTTTCGTCCAGAAGGCCACCGACTTCGATGCGACCAACTGCCAGAGTGGATCAAATCAGCCAGAGCCGCTCCAACTCCTCCGCCGGCCGGGGTCTGCTAGTAGGCGCAACCCCGGTCGCAGCGGATGGCGCCACCGACAGAGGCAACCCTTGTCGCAACCTCGTGCTTCTTGCTGACCGAGGCGACCGGTTGATGCGGCCCGGTCGGCTCCGTGGACGCGTGCCAGCTGGCGCAGCTCGACGCGCACCGCCGGCACCGAGGGGAAGGTCTCCCAGTAGGGGCGCCACCACAGCCGTACGGGCAAGAGCAGTAGGCGGCGGCGCAAGAGGGTGGTGTCACGGGAGCGGGATGCGGTGAGCGCTGGTGTGACCTCATGTGAGAGTTCTTCGTGGTCGGCGGGTGTTCATGTGCCGCGGCGAGTCAAAGACAGTCGCCGATATCAGGTACAGCACTGCGGAGAACCCGAGGACGGGACCTCTGGGTGGCTGGATGGTTCGCCGCACCTGCCGTTCATAGCGTTGCCTCATGTCGATCAGTCGGATCAGTCGTCGTACAGTGGCCGCGTTTGCTGTCGCCCTTCTGACGTTATGTGTTCCCGCAGAATCCCTGGCGGCGCCCTCCCATCACCTGTCCCCAATGCAGCGTGACGCCGACGCCCTGCGGGACGACGGCGTAACGGGCGTATCGGTGAGGTTGGAGACGCCCCACGGAGTGCGGACCGCCCGTAGCGGGGTCAGCGACCTCAGCACCAAACAGCCTGTGGCCACGAACGGCTACGTGAGGATCGGCAGCGCCACGAAGACGTTCGTCGCAGTAGTACTGCTGCAGCTCGCCGGCGAAGGCCGCCTGTCGCTGGACGACACGGTGGACATGTGGCTGCCGGGCCTGGTCCGCGGCCACGGTAATGACGGGCACCGGGTCACTCTGCGCCAGCTGCTGCAGCACACCAGCGGGCTGCCCGACTACATCGGCGGCGTCGTCCCTGAACTCAGCGCGGCCGGGTACCGCACGAACCGCTGGACCACCTACACCTCCCGGCAGCGGGTGGCCCTCGCGATGAAGCACCAGCCGTCCTTCGCACCCGGTGCCGGCTGGCAGTACTCCAACACCAACTACGTCCTCCTGGGCATGGTCATCAAGGCTGTCACGGGCCATTCATGGGAGTACGAGGTCCGGGCCAGGATTCTTCGTCCGCTGCCGCTCAGCCGCACGCTCACACCCGGCAACTGGCCGTTCCTGCCCGGCCCTCATGCCCGGAACTACCAACAGTTCGAGCCGGGTGGTGCCATGACCGACACCACGATCGCCTACCTGCCCTTCGACGCCGACGCAGACGGGTCGATGATCAGCACGACCACGGACATCAACAGGTTCTTCACGGCACTGGTGCAAGGCAGGCTTCTGGCCCCCGCCCAGCTGGCTGAGATGCTGCGTACCGTCGAAGTTCCCTCTGACCACGGCTTTCCACCGGGCACGCGCGACGGGCTCGGCCTGTTCTGGACACCGCTGTCCTGCGGTGGCGGGTACTGGGGGCACAGCGGCGACGGATTCGGCTACCTGGTATGGCCTGCCGCGACTCCGGACGCCCGGACCACCGTCACGGTCTCCTTGCACAGCCGACCAGGGGACGAAAGCAGCGCCACTCGGCAGAACCAGGACGTTACGGCTCTCGTCGACCGCGCACTGTGCTCGTCTCGCCCCTCTCTTGGTGGCTCGGTCCGGCCGCATAGGCCAGCGGCGGTGCGATTGCCTGCGCATCCACTCCCTCGCCGACCCACAGGGCGATGAACAGCGCGGCGGTCGCTTCCAGGAGCCCCGCACGTTCAAGACCGCCGCCGGCCACGGGTTCGCAGCCCACGTCCCGCACCAACTCGCGTACACGCGCGAGGGCCGTCTCGTCGTCCCCGCAGACCGGCACGGCCAGCGGCCGTCCACCGAAGACGGGCGGCCGCATGCGCCACACGTCCTCGTGGCAGAGATTGAAGGCCTTGACCACGTGGGCTCCCGGCACCGCCGAAGCCAGTTGCTGCGCGGCTGAGGGGCCTCCGTCCGTCAGCAGCCGGAAGCCCGGGCCGACGGGATTGGAGCAGTCGAGCACCACCTTGCCCTCCAAGGCCGCGTGCAGGTCCCGTGCCACGTCTACTCCCGCCCCGAAGGGCAGCGCGGCCAACACCACCTCCTGACCGTCCTCGGCTGCCGTGCGCAGACTGGCAGGCTTCGCGCTGCCTCCGATGCGCGTCGCGAGCCGCTCCGCCTTGTGTGCGTTCCGTCCCCCGATGGTCACCTGGTGCCCGGCCCGCACCCAGTGGGTGGCGAGCGCGTCGGCCATGTTGCCTGTTCCCAGCACGCCGATCCTCATCACACGTTCCTCTCCGCGCCTGCTTCGACCGTTCACACCGACGCTAGACGGCGGTTCGGGCACCATTTGGTACGTGACGACCGACACCTTCCTCGCCGACTGCCGCGCCCGCCTCGCCTTCGACCTGCTCTCCAACACCTGGAACGCCGTGGTGCTCTGGGCACTGCGCGACGGTCCCAGGCGCCCGGTCGAACTACGGGAGCGGATCGGGGGCATCAGTTCCAAGGTCCTCACCGAGACTCTGCGTCGGCTGCAGTTCAACGGACTGGTCGACCGGCTGGCAGACCCCGACGCACCCTCACGGGTCGAGTACCAGCTCACCGCTCTGGGCCGGACCTTGCTGACGCCCATCGACGCCGTCGGCGCCTGGGCCTTCGAGTACGGCGATGAGGTTATGGCCGCCCAGGAAGCAGCATGCGCTCCTGACCCGCAGTCCCCTCGTCCAACTTGCTAGATGAGTCGAAGTGGATCGCGCACCGCGACCACATCCTGGCCGTCTTCTCGTAGCGGGTGGCAATGCCGCGCCACTGCTTGAGGCGGTTGAAGCACCGCTCGACGGTGCTGCGCTGCTTGTATGCCTCGCAGTCGAAGGCCGGCACCGCCGGGACGGTCTCCCAGTACGAGTGCCACCACAGACGTACCGCGCTCGGTCCCGAGCAGGCAGCCGCCCGCCTGGGTCCGACGCGCCGATTGGGATCACATGGTCCGGCTCGGTTGGGTCCGCTCTCCGCAGTCGGTCGAGGTCCGCTTCGGTACCACCCGGGCCCGGGGCCGTCGATGTCGCGTCTACACCACGGCCTCCATCGACGCGATCTTCCCCGCCCACCCCGAAGTCGACTGGGAGCAGCTGCGCGCGATGGAGAAGTGCCCGCGCTCACCGCTCGCCTCGCTGCGCCAGGAACCTGCATGCGCCTGCTGCGGGTTACAGCCCTCCGTACCCGGGTCGTGGTCGCGCCGGGTGCGGAGGCGCGCGGCCTCTTGAGGGATGGGGGGCGGGGCTGCCGGTGAGGATTTGCCATTCGTCAGCTGGGGGTAGCGCTGTCGGCGCGCGGCCAGCAGCCAGTCGGTGAAGTGCCGCTTCTCAGGAGAAGACGACGGAGCGCAGGAGCAGGCGGTCGGATGCGCCCGCTCCTGGGGGCAGGGTGTAGTAGGTGTCGCCTTCGCAGTCGGCGTTGAGGAAGACGGTGGCAGTGGCGTCCGTGCGGTTCTTCGGTGCCCGGCTGGCCGATCCTGGTTCGGAGGCCGGTCCTTGCAGGTTGATGCACTGGCCGCTGGGAGGGTTGTTCATGAATCCGACGGCGTCGTAGCCATCAGTGGTGGTGTAGGTGTAGCGGAACTGGCCGGCTGCGGCAGAGGCAGATCCGGGCACCGCCAGGAGCAAGGTGAAAGCACTGCAGGCAGCACCGAGGGCCGCCGCGAAGGAACGAACAGACACTGGGATTTCTCCTCGTAGAGCGTTCATGCGGTCAATGCCAGCGATGCCCTCGCACAGAGCGGGGTAGACGCTTTGTCCCCCGGAAGGGGAAGCCGAATCGTTCCCCCTTAAGCCGTCAGCGCCGGCTCCAGGCCGTCCTCGGTCGCCCCTCGGTCGCCAGGGGCTCGATTCCCGACGAGCGGACTTACGTGCCGGGGCTGGCCGCCACTCCCCCGACCGGCCCGCCCCCGAGATCCTCAGGAACGGGCCGGACCCCGGACACCGCCAGATTCCACCACCGGCAAGGCGCTGCGGGAACGCGGCCCGGTCTGATGCGGCGCCCGGTCCGCTGCCCTACTGGGGGCAGGTGGCGGAGATGAGGTAGTCGACGACGTCGTGGGTGCTGGAGCGTCGCCGGTGGGCCGCGCGCTGGCGGTCTGCGCCGGTTCCTTCGGTGCGCAGGCGCTGCCATTGCTCGCGTGTGTGGTCGAGGTCGTCGTGCTGGCGCAGTGCGGGGGCGATGGTGTGCAGCAGTTTCTCGACGAGCGTGGTCTGGGCGGCCAGGTGGCCGGTGAGGGGGTCGATGCCGGTGCCGGCCAGTCCGTCGCGTGCCGCGCGCCAGCAGGCTGCGCGCAGGACTTCGGGTGCCGGGCGAGGGGCTGGGTCTCCGGCTCGGATGTGCTCGAGGGCGGTGGCGGTCAGGGCGCGTACGACGGCGGCGAGCATGAGGGTGTCGTCGGGGGTGAGGGCTGCGTCGGCGACGCGGACTTCGATGGTGGGCAGGTGGTGGGAGGGGCGGATGTCCCAGTAGAGGCCGCCGCGGTCGATGAGCGCCTCGGTGGTCAGGAGGGTGTCGACGAGGTCGTCGAAGTGGGCGGGTGATTCGAAGTAGGGGGGTGGGCCGGCGACGGGCCAGCGTCCCCAGGTGGTGGTGCGCCAGCTCGCGTATCCGGTGTCCTGCCCGTCCCGGAACGGAGAGTTCGCGCTGAGGGCGATCAGTGCCGGCAACCACGGCCGCAGGTGGTTGCTGACGTACACGGCGTCGCGGGGGTCGGGCAGGCCGACGTGGATGTGGCAGGCACACGCGCTCTGCTCGTCGTCCAGAGCGCGGAAGTGCGCGGCACTGTGGGCGTAGCGGGCGCCGGGCGTGATCGGGACAGGGGCCGTCTGGCCGAGCACCGGGGTGCCGGTCGAGGCGAGGCGCAATCCGTGGCGGGCGGCGGCGCGGGCGGTGGCCGCCCTGGTGGAACGGATCTGTTCGGCGGCTTCCTTCAGGCAGGTGTGCGGATCGGTGCGCACTTCGACCTGATAGCGGGTCAGCTCGGTGCCGACCCTGTCCCCGAGCTCACCGGCCGCCTCCCTCACCACCTGCGGTCCCAGGGGGCTGGGAGCACGGCTGAGGGGATCGACGAGGAGGAGTTCCTCCTCGATGCCCACGGTGAGCGGTACTGGAGCGTGGCCGGATCCAGGGGCCCGGGCGGGCGCGAGGACGTCTGTCGGGCCGGCACCACCGTGATGTTCACTGCTCATAGTGATGACACTGTCTCAGAAAGTGCTCGACCGGTACACGGAAGCGCTGTCCGCCAAGGGTTGAGGAGCACCGGATGCGTGAGGAGACCGAGGTCCTGGTGGTCGGAGGCGGCCCGGCGGGCGCAACCGCCGCGGCCCTCCTGGCCCGCCAGGGCCATCAGGTGCGGGTGCTGGAACGAGAACGGTTCCCGCGCTACCACATCGGGGAGTCACTGCTGCCCTCCCTGCTGCCCGTCCTGGACGTCCTGGGTGCGCGCGAGAGAGTCGAGGCACACGGGTTCATCCGCAAGACGGGGGCGTTCTACGGCTGGGGCGGCCAGGAGTGGTCACTGGGCTTCGACGAGCCAGGCAGGCCGGCGGCCTACAGCTTCCAGGTCATCCGCTCCCAGTTCGACCACCTGCTGCTGGAGCACGCCCGCGCCCAGGGGGCCGACGTACGGGAAGAGGTCCGGGCAGGGCAGGTCATGTTCGAGAACGGCGGCGCGGCGGGCCCGCCCAGGCGGGCGGTGGAAGCCGCCTGGGCCGGCCGGAACGACAGCGCGGGACGCATCCGCTTTCGCCACCTGGTCGACGCTTCCGGCCGCGCGGGTCTCCTGGCCACCCGGCACCTGCACAGCAGGCGCGTCCACGACGCCTTCCGCAACGTGGCCACCTGGAGCTACTGGCGTGACGCCGCACCCTTTGCCGCAGCCCCCAGCGGCGCGATCGGGGTGTTCTCCCTGCCCGACGACGGATGGCTGTGGGCCATCCCGCTGCACGACGGCACCCTCAGCGTCGGCCTGGTCACCGACAAACGCTCCTTCACCCGCGCCCGGCAGCAGGCCGGCGGCTCACTGCAGGGCCTCTACGACGAAGCGATCGCCCGCTGCCCGATGCTGGCCGGCCTGCTCACCCACGCCCGCCAGGTGGCGCCGCTGAAGACCGAGAGCGACTACTCCTACGTCAGCGAGACCTTCAGCGGACCGGGCTGGTTCCTCGCCGGTGACGCCGCCTGCTTCCTGGACCCGCTGCTGTCCACCGGCGTGCACCTGGCCATGTACAGCGGCCTGCTCGCCGCCGCCGCCATCAACAGCATGCTGGCCGGCGACATCGACGAAGACGCCGCCCACGCCTTCTACCAGCAGGCCTACCAGCACGCCTACGAACGCCTCCTGATCCTGGTCAGCGCCTTCTACCGCATCCACTCCGGCCGCGACCACTACTTCCGCACCGCACAGCAGCTCAGCCACCGCGACCAAGCCCCCTTACGCCTGCACGAAAGCTTCCTCAACATCATCACCGGCGCCGAAGACCTCCACGACAGCCAGACCGACGACCCCGTCGACACCTTCCTGCACACCATCCGCCAGCCCGCAGACGGCCAGACCCCGCCCGGCCTCGCGGGCCACGGAACAAGCCACCTCCTCCCCCTGCCGACCACCCCCGCCCACGCCACCGCCGGCCTCTACCTCAACCTGCAGCCACACCCCCACCTGCGCCCCACCGACCACACCTGATCAGGAGGCTCCAGCGTCTCCCCCGCACGGCGCACGCAGCAGGAACACACCCAGCGGCGAAACGCCCCACGACCTGGCGCGCCGCGGCGCGCGTAGCCGGACGCCAGCCCGAGCGGTACGACGGGCCGCTCACCACGATGCGCACGTCTGTCTCCACCACCTGCGCGAGGGTGAGCTGGTCTGCTCCTACGTCGTCGCCGTCGCGCGCCGACCGCGGGCCCCGCCCACCAGGACTGCGGCATCCGGGGCAGGCCCTGGCGGGTCCTGCCGGGCGGCCAGGTCCCCCAGACTGCCTGCGCCGCGCGGGCCGCCGACGGCGCTCTCCACGGCGGCGGCCGGGGGGATGACCTCCCGCCTTCCCATCAGGGCCGAGATCATCTCCTTGCCAGGAGGGGACACCCCGTTCGGCACCGACGATCCGCGTCTGCCGCTACGGCGACAGAATCTGCGAACCAGATGATCAGCCGCTCCACTCCAGTCGGTAGCCGTGTCCTCGGAGCGTCGTGATGCTGGGCAGCCGGCAGGGGCGTGCGGACTCTTCTGCGGCCCGGGTGAGGCGGCGGCGTAGGCCGGCCATGGTGACGTCCAGGGTCTTCGTGGTGCCGAACCAGTTCTCGTCCCACACTTGTGCCATCAGTGTCTCGCGGGAGACGGCCGTGTCCGGGCTGCGCGCGAGCAGCGCGAGCAGGTCGAACTCCTTGGGCCGCAGCGGGACGTCCGTGTCGTGGAGGGTGCAACGGCGGGCCGTGGTGTCAATGACGAGGTCGCCGAGTCGCACGGGCTGCTGCGCGGGTGAGGTGGCGGTCTGGCGGCGCAGGTGGGCGCGGAGGCGGGCCAGCAGAACGGTGAGGCTGAAGGGTTTGACCAGGTAGTCGTCGGCGCCCGCGTCCAGGCCGGCGATGACGTCGATGTCGTCGGTGCGGGCCGTGAGGATCACGATCAGCAGGTCGGGGAAGCGGGCGCGCAGGGTACGGGCAAGGTCCAGGCCGTCGAGGTCGGGCAGACCGAGATCCAGGAGTACGGCGTCGTAGGTGGTGCGGTCGGCCTCCGCGAGGGCTGAGGTGCCGGTGCGGCTCCAGGTGGGGGCGTAGCCGTTGCCGCGCAGGCCGGTTTCCAGATGGCGTCCGATGGTGTCGTCGTCCTCGATCACGAGGACGCGCAGGCGGCTGCGGTCCGGTGCGGCAGGCGTGCCCATGGACGACAGCGTAGACATGCGGGTCCCCGCACGCTGGTTCACAGGTCGCGGAGCTCCTCCACAGCGGGGCGTCGGGCACCGCGGATGCCGTTCAGGGCCGCCGCCAGTACGGCGAGCAGAGCGGCGGCGGCCGTGAGCGCGAGGTAGGCGCCGGGCACCGACAGGCTTGCCGGGGGCGGGTCGAAGACACCGGTCAGGACCTTGACCAGCATCTCGGACAGCGCCCAGCCGATCGCCGCGCCCCCGGCCAAGCCGGCCGCGGCGAGCAGGAAGGCCTCGGTGAGGACCATGCCGCGCAGTTGGTGTGGGCGGGCGCCGAGAACCGTGGCGATGGCAAAGGTGCGGCGGCGTTCGGCGAGGCCGAGGGCCAGGACGAGTCCTCCGGCCCCGGCCGCCAGCACAACGGCGAAAGCGAGTTCGATGCGGGTGAGTCCGGCGAGGTCGACGGAGGTCAGGCTGGTGCCGACGGTGCCGCGGGTCTGGGTGAGGTCGGTGACGGTGGCGCTCGTGCCGAGCTGCGAGCGCAGGCGGGCGGCGACCTGCTTTTGGTGGGCGCCACCGGTGTCGAAGAGGAAAGCGCCCACCGCGTCGCTGCCGGTCGCCGTGGCGACGTAGGAGGCGTTGGCGACGAAGAAGCTGTCCTTGGGGGCGGTGGGGAACTCCTTGACGATGCCGGCGTAGCGGAAGGGGACCGTGCGCAGGGCCTTGGTGCGGGCGTCCTGGATACGTAGGTTGACCGTGTCGCCGGGGGCGAGCTGGAAGTCCTTGACGGTCTCGGCGCTGACCAGCAGGTTGTCCGGGCGCTGGGCCAGCTTTCGCATGAGCTGCTGGGCTGTGCCGCCGGCGAAGTAGGCGTCCTGGAGCGACGTGGCCCGGGTGATGGTACCGGGACGGACTCCGTAGAGGTCCTGGAGGTCGGAGCCGACGTAGGCGAAGCGGTGCTGGAGTGGCTCGACGCGGCGGACGCCGGACACTTTCAGGGCTGATCCGCCAGCGGGTGGAACGCGGGCGCCGGGTGGTTCGGTGACGGTGACGTCGGCGCCGTTGGTCAGCCGGGCATCGACCTCGGCCTGTTGCCGGTAGGTGGCGTTGAAGACAGCGGTGGAGACCGCGAAGGACACAGCGAGGGCGAGCAGCACCACCGAGCGGGCCAGTGGGCGGCGGCGCCGGGAGAGGGTCGCGGCGGTGGTGCCGGCGAGGGTCGCGGTGAGCGGGCGGGCCAGCCTGGCCAGGGCGGGGCGGCCGTGGGTGAGAGCGAAGAGCGTGAGCCGCCACAGCAGCAGGGCGGCGCCGGTCCACAGCAGCGCCGGGCCGAGGAAGGCCCAGTACGACACGGAGATGCTGGGTACGCCCTCCGGGGCGAGAACGAGGGCGTACTGGTTGCCTGAGGAAGCGCGGAAGACCAGCCAGGAGCAGATCAGCAGGACGAAGTCCACGCCGTACCGCATCCACCAGGGGCTGCGGCCGCTGCGCCCGCCTGCCTCCTTGCGGGTCTCTGCGACGGTCACCGTGCGCAGGTTCCGCAGGGCGGGGACGAGGACGGCGCCGGCGGCCACGACGGCACCGAGGATGAACGCGGCGCCGTACCAGGCAGCCCAGGTGCCCGCGCCCGCTGTGAAGGAGGTGGCGCCGAAGACGAGGCGGCTGGTCAGCGCGGCGATTCCGAGTCCGGCCAGGCCGCCGAGGACAGCGGTCAGTGCCGCCTCCAGGCTGGCGAGCGCGGTGATCTGGCGGGGGCGCAGGCCGCGCAGCCGCAGCAGTCCCTGCTCCTGGCGGCGTCGTTCGCCACCGGAGGAGGCGACGGCGGCGGTGAGGGCGGCGGCCAGGACGGCCCCGGGGACGCCGAGGAAGAGGAAGAGCATCTGGGCGTACAGGGCGTCCTGGCGTGCGGAGTCAAGGGCGGCGCCGACGTTGTCTCCGACCAGCGCGGCACCGGCGGAGCGGGCTTCCAGGTTGTGGGCGGCGCCCGTGACGGTGGTGAAGGCGGCGGCCGGGTCGGCGGGCAGGCGGGTGTCGTCGCGGGCGACGTGGATCTGGGTGGTGACGCCGGCTGTGCCCTGAGTCAGCGCGGTGAAACTGGCCTCGGGCAGCAGGACGACGTTGTCCGGGGGCGCGGTCGGCTGGGACTGGCTGGGCGCGCCGACGGTCTGGAAGAGGGAGTCGGCCTGGGGCAGGTCGACCACGCCGTCCACCTTCACCTGCCGCACTCCGCTACCGGGGAGGTGGATGCCGATGGTGTCGCCGGGGGCGGCGTGCAGGTTGGAGGCGGTCTGCTGGGCCAGCAGGACGCCGGTCGGCGAGCCGGAAAGGGTGCGGAGCGCGTCGGGGAAGAGGGAGCGGTAGCCGTCGGGCAGGCCGAGCGCCATGCCGGGGCCGGTGGTCTGGGTGCTGCCCTGTACGTGGGCGGTGAAGCCGGTGGTGTGGGCGTAGCTGACGGGCAGGGCGGCGCGGGTGTCGGGGGCTTTGTGGACGAGGGACATCACGTAGCGGGGGTCGGCTCCGGGCTGCACCTGGACCTGCCAGTCGATGGAGACGGAGCGCACGGCGCGCTGGGTCATGGTCGCCTGTGACGTGGTGAGGAAGGATCCCAGCGCGGCGACGAGGGCGACGGCGAGGGCGATGCCGGTCAGGGCGGCCAGCAGGCGTCCGGTGCGGTGGCGGATCAGGCCGGCCGTCCAGGATCCGATCATGAGACTTCCTCCGGTGCGAGCAGGCGGCCGCCGCGCATGGTGCGCCGGGTGGTGAGGCGGGCCGCGACGGCCGGATCGTGGGTGGTGACGACGAGAGCCGCGCCCGTGTGGTCGGCGGCCATGAGCAGGGCGTCCAGAACGCGGGCGCCGGTGGCGTGGTCCAGGCGGCCGGTGGGCTCGTCGGCGAGCATCAGGCGCGGCGACTGGGTCAGCAGCCGGGCGACGGCCACCCGCTGGGCCTGGCCGCCGGAGATCTCCTCGGGAAGGCGGTCCGCGAGGTCGGCGGCGTCGACCCGCGCGAGTGCGGCGAGGGCGGCCTGACGGGCATCGTCCTCCGGTCGGTCGGCGAGGACCAGGGGAAGAGCGGCGTTCTCGGCGACGTTCAACGCCGGGATCAGGCTGTCGCCCTGAAATACCAGGCCGATGTCGTACGGCCCGAGGCCGGCGGCCCGTCGCACCGTTCCACTGGTGGGCCGTTCGAGCCC
Source organism: Streptomyces sp. NPDC028635 (assembly GCF_040637635.1). Classification (NCBI taxonomy): domain Bacteria; kingdom Bacillati; phylum Actinomycetota; class Actinomycetes; order Kitasatosporales; family Streptomycetaceae; genus Streptomyces; species Streptomyces sp. NPDC028635. Next base: position 76,941 of record NZ_JBEZWX010000033.1, read on the forward strand.
GGCCAGCAGGTGCAGCAGCGAGCTCTTTCCCGACCCGGAGGGGCCGACGACGGCCAGCCGGTCGCCCGCCGCGAGCGCCAGGTCGGCGCCGTGCACGGCCACGACCGCCTGCGCGCCCCGGCCGAAGGTGAGAGCCGCGTCGGCGCACGTCACGAGCAGTCCATCCGGCAGCATGGGGGGTCTCCTACGGTTCGGGGCGGGCGGCGTCGGTGGCCTGACCGTCCTGCAGCGCCATCACCCGGTCCGCGCGGCGGACGACTTCGGGGCTGTGCGTCACGATCAGCACCGCGCATCCCTGGGCGGCCCGCTCTCGCAGCATCTCCAGAACCACCCGTTCCGTCTCCCCGTCCAGTTCGCCGGTCGGCTCGTCGGCCAGCAGGACGGTGGGCGCGTTGGCCAGCGCCACGGCCAGTCCGGCCCGTGCCAGCTCACCGCCTGACAGTTGCCTCGGCAGTGCGTGCGACCGTTTGCCCAGGCCCACCTCGGCCAGCAGTTCCCTGGCCGAGGTGAGGGGTGTGCGACCCGCGGCCCGCTGCGGCAGGCGGACGTTGTCCCGGATGCTCAGGTGGGGCAGCAGGTTCCGGCTCTGGAGCAGCACACCGATGTGCCGGGCCCGCAGCCGGGCCCGCTCGGTCTCCGGCCGGTGACTGATCCGCAGGCCGTCCACGCGGACCTCGCCGCCGGAGGGTTCGTCGATGCCGGCCAGGCACGCGAGCAGAGTCGACTTGCCGGATCCGGAGGGCCCCACGACCGCGACCGTCTCGCCCCGGTCGACTCGCAGTGACACCCCGCGCAACGCGAGCGTCTCCTCCTCGCCGGCCCGGTAGAAGCGGTACAGCTCTCGCGCGGCGAGGGCCGTCCCGGTTTCCATGGCGCTCACCGCCACGCGAAGGAGTCGCTGATGATGCGCCATGGGTCGACGTTGTCGGCGTTGACCGGGCCGGACAGGGTGAGGTCGACCTCGTGCCCCGACCTGTAGAAGGCGTACCGCTGGAACGCGTCGCGCACCACCTTGCCGGTCACCGGATTCTTCGGCGAGTCACCCTGGTAGGTCAGCAGGACGACATGTCCGGCGTGGCGAGTCACCTCCGACACCTTGGGCGCGGCGAACTTCACCACTTGCGTGCGCAGCTCGGGGATGACGGTCCGGGTGACCGAGTTCACCGTGGGCGCGCCGGAGGCGGAGACCGCCGTGATCCTCACCGTGTTGAGCTTGTCCGTGAACACCGTGCTGCCGCCCTGGTCGGTGCGGGCCCACCCCTCGGGAACTTTCACCGTGAAACCGGAGAGGGAACCGCCGACGGGCCGGTAGGGGACGTAGGCCTGGTTGTCGGGGATGTCGCCGGGGGGGTTGGACTCGGTGGGCGCCGGGCTGTTCTGCTCCGCCCGGCCTTTTACCGAGGAGGCCGGTGTCGCCGACGGGGTGGAGCGGGACGACGTTGTCGAAGCGGAACGGGAATGCGAGCCGGAGCCAGCGCACCCCGCGGCGGCCGCCGCCACGAGGGTCAGGGCGACGACTTGGGATGCCCTTGCCTGTACTGCCATCACCACTGCCCTCCAATGGATCCCCCGGACCGGACGGTCATGGCAGCCACGCTAGGGAGCGGCCGGTTAACGCCGGGCCCGCCGAGGGTTAGACGACGGCAAAAGCGTGTGCCGCATTCCGCCCGCGCGGCCGGGCCGCCGCATGATGGGAGCATGAGAAAGCGCGTGGTGCGAGTCGCACTCACCGCCGCCTTGGTCGCCGTAGCCCTGCTCGCTGTCCCCCTCGCCGTGGCCCTCAGGTCTTCCTTCTACGCCGGGCAGCGCGACACCCTGGAGCGCGCGGCCCTCGCTGCCGCCGTACGGGTGAGCCCGGACTACGCAACCGGTGACCCCGTGGAACTTCCCCACGCACCCGCCGGCGGACGGCTCGGGCTGTACGACCCGCAGCAGAGACTGCGGGCGGGCAGCGGCCCCCTGGCAGGTGACATCCCGATCCGCCGCGCCCTCGCCGGAGAGGTGATCCGGGAACGCTCGGGCAGCGACCTGGTCGCCGCCGTGCCGGTCTCCCACGCCGAGCGCGTGATCGGTGTGGTCCGGGCGTCCTCCCCCGCCGACGCCGTTCGCGACCGCGTACTGGCCGCGTGGGCCGTACTGCTGGGTGTGGCCGTCTTCGCACTGGCCGTCGCCGTACTCGTCGCCCGCCGTCAGGCCCGGATGCTGGCCGCACCGCTGGAGGACCTCTCCCGCCACTGCCGGGCCGTCGCCGACGGCGACCTGGGTGCCAGGGCGGCCCCGAGCAGCGTCGCCGAGATCGACCAGGTGGCCCGCACCCACAACACCATGCTGCACAGCCTGTCCGAACTCCTGCGCCGCGAACGCGACTTCAGCACCAACGCCTCCCACCAACTGCGCACCCCACTGACCGGACTCCAACTCGCCCTGGAGGCAGGTCTCGCCCAGAACGACGACGCCCTGCTGCGACCCGTCCTCGCCGAGGCGCTGGACACCACTCATCGCCTGCACCGCACGGTGGAGGAAGTGCTGCGTCTGTCCCGCTCCCCGGAGCGGCCCCGCCCTGCCGCCGGGGACACCGCGGTGGCAGAGCTTCTCCGGGAGGCGGAGGAGCGCTGGCACGGCCTGTTCGCCGCCGACGGCAGGCGGCTGGAGTGCGGTACACGGGACGCGCCCAGGGATGCGCGCGTCCCCGGCGGCCCGGTCGGGGAGGTGCTCGGCATCCTGCTGGACAACGCCCGGGTGCACGGGCGCGGCACCGCTCGGGTCGGAGTGCGGGATCTCGACGACGCACTCGCCTTCGACGTGAGTGACGAGGGGGCCGTGGAGGGCGAGCCGGCCCACCTGTTCGGCCGAGGACACACCGGCCAGAGCGACGGTACGGGCATCGGACTGGCCCTTGCCCGTGACCTGGCCGTGTCCCTGGGCGGCCGGTTGTCTCTGACCAGCAGGGCGCCCGCCACGTTCACCCTGCTGATCCCGGTCCACAGGGCCGGCTCCTGGACCAGGCCCCCGGCGGGCGAGTGAGCACGGGCCCCTGCGACTCCGTGGCCGCCACTTCGCGCCGGCCTCTGTCGATGACCAGACGACGGAATCCGTCCGGGCCCGTGCTGCTCAAACAGGTCCCCACCCCTTCTGCACGTCCCGGGGGCCGTCCGACGTCGATCCGTGTCCGATCCGAGGCGTCGGCCGGCCGCCATTGCGGTCCACGGCGGTGAAAGGCCGCCGGGAGCGCCGCCGGTGTCATCGGCCAGGGCCAAGGCGGCGGCGCCTATACCGACCACCTCACGCCGCACCTCGAAGCCCTGCGCCACACCATCACGATCTTCAGCCATGCCGGCCGCGTCCGCGGCCCGGGCAACAACCAGCACAGGATCGGAAAAGCCGGGCGGATCGGGCACCGCCCGGTGAAGGCCGTTCAGTGGCCCGCCGCGTCGCCCTGGGCCACCTCGATGTCCTGGTGGACTCCGATCGCGCCGGTCGCCGCGGTGGTGCAGGACAGCAGCGCGCAGGCGGTGAGCAG